>NZ_JBHWFF010000014.1:0-127457 GCF_042733785.1 Streptomyces sp. NPDC059695
GGGCGCTGGCCCGGTTCGAGACCTTCGACCAGGAGCGGGTCGACCACATCGTCACGAAGGCCTCGCTCGCCGCGCTGGGCGCGCACGGCGACCTGGCGCGGCTCGCCGTCGAGGAGACCGGCCGGGGCCTCTTCGAGGACAAGGCCGTGAAGAACCTCTTCGCCTGCGAGCACGTCACCCACTCCATGGCCGGCCTGAGGACCGCCGGGGTGATCCGCCGCGACGAGCTGAGCGGCATCACCGAGATCGCGGAGCCCGTCGGCGTGATCTGCGCGATGACCCCCGTCACCAACCCGACGTCGACCACGGTCTTCAAGGCGCTGATCGCGCTGAAGACCCGTAACCCCGTCGTCTTCGCCTTCCACCCCTCCGCGCAGAGGTGCTCGGCCGAGGCCGCCCGGATCGTCCGCGACGCCGCCGTCGCCGCCGGCGCCCCCGAGGACTGCGTGCAGTGGATCGAGGAGCCCTCCATGGAGGCCACCGGCCTCCTCATGCGCCACGAGGGCGTCGCCACCATCCTCGCCACCGGCGGGAACGCGATGGTCGAGGCGGCCTACTCGTGCGGGAAGCCCGCCCTCGGCGTCGGTGCGGGCAACGTCCCCGCGTACGTCGCCAAGGACGCGAAGCTCGGGCGCGCGATCCACGACATCGTCCTCTCCAAGGCCTTCGACCACGGCATGATCTGCGCCTCCGAGCAGGCCGTCGTCCTCGACACCGAGGTGTACGAGGAGGGCATCGCCGAGTTCGAGCGGCTCGGCGCCCACGTCGTCACCGCCGCCGAGAAGACCAAGCTGGAGCAGTACGTCTTCGGCACCACCGCCCACGCCGTGAACTGCGGCGGCGCCAGGCTCAACCCCGCCGTCGTCGGCAGGTCCCCGGTGTGGATCGCCGAGCAGGCCGGCTTCCAGGTCCCCGAGGGCACCTCGGTCCTCCTCGCCGAGTGCGCCGAGGTCGGCGAGGCCGAGCCGCTCACGCGCGAGAAGCTCTCCCCGATCCTGGCGGTCCTCAGGGCCGGCTCGACCGAGGAGGGCCTCGACCTCTCCGCCCGCATGGTCGCGTTCCACGGCCTCGGCCACAGCGCCGCCGTCCACACCGAGGACGACGCCCTCGCCGAGGAGTTCGGCAAGCGGGTCAAGGCGATGCGGGTCATCGTCAACGCCCCCTCCACCTTCGGCGGCATCGGCGACGTCTACAACGCCTTCCTCCCCTCGCTGACCCTCGGCTGCGGCTCGTACGGGCACAACTCCGTCGCGGGCAACGTCACCGCGGTCGACCTCCTCAACATCAAGCGGATCGGACGGCGCACCACCAACACGCAGTGGTACAAGGTCCCGCCGAAGATCTACTTCGAGCGCGGCGCCCTCCGCCACCTCGGCGAGATGGAGGGCCTGGAGCGGGTCACGATCGTCACCGACCGCACGATGAGCGACCTCGGCTTCGTCCGGAAGGTCACCGACATCCTGAGCGGCCGCCCGGAACCGGTCACGGTCCAGGTCATCGACTCCGTCGAGCCCAACCCCGAGCTCGCCACCGTCCGCGCCGGCGCCGCCGCCATGCGGGACTTCCGGCCCGACACCATCGTCGCCCTCGGCGGCGGCTCCCCGATGGACGCGGCGAAGATCATGTGGCTGATGTACGAGCGGCCCGAGGTCGAGTTCGCGGACACCAAGGAGAAGTTCTTCGACATCCGCAAGCGCGCCTACCGCTTCCCGAAGCTCGGCGAGAAGGCGAAGCTGGTCGCGATCCCGACCACCTCGGGCACCGGCAGCGAGGTCACCCCCTTCGCCGTGATCTCCGACCCCGAGGCCGCGCGGAAGTACCCGCTCGCCGACTACGCCCTCACCCCGGACGTCGCCATCGTCGACCCGGTGCTCCCGCTGCACCTGCCGCCGACGGTCACCGCCGACTCCGGCTTCGACGCCCTGACCCACGCCACCGAGGCGTACGTCTCGGCCTACGCCAACGACTTCACCGACGGCCAGTGCCTCCAGGCGATCCGGCTCGTCTTCGAGAACCTGGAGACCTGCGTGACGGAGGGCGCGAAGGCGCCCGAGGCCCGCGAGCGGATGCACAACGCGTCCACCATCGCCGGCATGGCCTTCGCCAACGCCTTCCTCGGCCTGGTCCACGCCATGGCGCACACCCTCGGCAACACCTTCCACGTCGCCCACGGCCGCACCAACGCACTGCTCCTCCCGCACGTGATCCGGCACAACGGCACCGTCACCCACAAGGCCGTGCCGTGGCCGAAGGCCGAGGTCTACCGGGCCCCGGAGCGCTACCAGGAGATCGCCCGGACGCTCGGTCTTCCGGCCGCCACCCCGCAGGAGGGCGTGGAGTCCTACGCCCGCGCGGTCGAGGAGCTGCGCGCCCGCTGCGGCATCCCGGCCTCCTTCCGGGAGGAGGGCGTCGACGAGGAGGCCTTCCTGGCGGCCCTGCCGCAGCAGGCGATGAACGCCTACGCCGACCAGTGCGCGCCCGCCAACCCGCGGATGCCGATGATCGACGAGATGAAGGAGCTGATGACCCGGGCGTACTACGGCGCGTAGACCCCGGCACACGGCGGAGGCCCCCGCCGCCGCGGGGGCCTCCGTCGTGCGGTCAGGCCGCGGTCCCGCCCACCTCCGAGGCGATCGGCTCCGCCTGCGGCTTCCGCTTCAGCGAGGACATCACCAGGGTGACGGTGGCGCCGACGACCGCCCAGACCGAGAGGACCACCATCGAGGTGGTCATGTCGTTGCCCTTGAAGTACGCGATCGACCGCGCCGCCCAGGTGCCCGCGCCCGGTGGCAGGTACGGGCCGATCGCCCGCCAGAACGGCGGCAGCATCGGCCCCGGGAAGGCTCCGCCCGCGCTGGGGTTGCCCGCGATCACGATGAGCAGGATCGCCAGGCCGATGCCGACGATCCCGAACACGGACTGGAGGGCGAGGGTCACGGCCCCGACGGCG
This sequence comes from Streptomyces sp. NPDC059695, assembly GCF_042733785.1. Classification (NCBI taxonomy): domain Bacteria; kingdom Bacillati; phylum Actinomycetota; class Actinomycetes; order Kitasatosporales; family Streptomycetaceae; genus Streptomyces; species Streptomyces sp. NPDC059695. The sequence continues at coordinate 2,951 of NZ_JBHWFF010000014.1, forward strand.
AAGATCACCAGGGTGCCCAGGCCCCACAGGGCCGCGACGCTGCCCGGGAGGGCGCCGAGGATCGGGCCGACGATGATCGCGCCGCCGAGACCGCCGAGGAGCGCGTAGAGCGCCAGGACCCCCAGGCGGATGATCGCGCGCTCCCGGTTGGCGGGCCGGGAGCCCGCGCTGATCGCCAGGATCGCGGCGCAGATGTAGCCGCCGACGCACCAGCCGATGACCAGGTAGAAGGCGGAGAGCCCGTTGAAGTCCTCGGAGGAGGACGGAGCCACGTCGACGGTCCGCACGAGGCGCTGGTTGGCCGCCTCCAGCTGCGTGATCATCGCCTCCAGGGTCCCGGAGAGCACTTTGCCGCCGCCGGAGGCGACGAGCAGGGTGTCGGTGCGGCCCCGCGGGTCGACGATCAGGGCTCCGTCGATGTCCCGGTCCAGGATCTGGTTCCGGGCCTCGGCCTCGTCCGCGACCACACGCGGGTCGAGGGGGTCGCCGGGGAGCTCCTCCAGCCGGTCCGCCAGGGCGGTGGCGACCGGTTGCTGGGGGGCGACCGCGCCGAAGGGGACGTCCGTGGGTTTCGGGTCGTGCAGGGCGCCGACGTACGAGGTGATGAACAGGAGCTGGAGGGCGAAGACGCCGACGACCAGCAGGAAGGCTCGGGGCGTGACGGCGCTTTTCAGTTCGTCGACGAAGCTCATGCCCCCCAGGCTCCGGGGCGGGGGGCGTTTCCGCAGGTGGGATGGGTCTGAACGAGTTATCGCACGGATGTTCGAAAGTGGGTTAAGGTGGGAGCGAGGGGGTGGGAACGTATGTACGAATTCGATGCGGAAGTGTGGGAGGTGCGCCGGCCGTGCCAGGTTTCACGCATCTGCACACCGCCTCGGGCTACTCCCTGCGCTACGGCGCCTCCCACCCCGAGACCCTCGCCGCCCGCGCCGCCGAGCGGGGCATGGACGCCCTCGCCCTGACCGACCGCGACACGCTCTCCGGCGCCGTCCGCTTCGCCAAGGCCTGCGAGAAGGAGGGCGTCCGCCCGCTCTTCGGCGTGGACCTCGCGTACGAGGCCGCCGTCCCCGAGCACGATCCCGCCGACCGGGGATCCGCCCGCCGGGTCCCCGTCCGGGGCGGGGCCTTCGTCGACGAGTCCGCGCCCCGGGCCCTCTTCCTCGCCCGCTCCCGCACCGGCTGGGCCACCCTCTGCGCGATGGTCACCGCCGCCCACGCCCGGGGAGCGGAGCGCCCCCTGCTGCCCGGGACCGCCCAGGCCGGCGAGGGCGTGTACGTCCTGCTCGGCCCCGCCTCCGACGTCGGCCGCGCCCTCGCCGCCGGCCGCCCCGACCGGGCCGCCCGGCTGCTCGCCCCCTGGCGCGAGCGGTACGGCGACGCGCTGTGCCTGGAGACCGTCCACCACGGGCGCACCGGTACCGGGCCCGGCTCCCTGCGGCTCGCCGCCCGTACCCTCGGCTTCGCCGCCGAGCAGGGCGTCCGGCCGGTCCTCGGCAACGCCGTCCGGTACGCCGACCCCGGCCAGGGCCCCGTCGCCGACGTCCTCGACTCCGCCCGGCGCCTCGTCCCCGTCGACCCGCGCAAGGAGCTCGACAGCGGAGAGGCCTGGCTCAAGGGCGCCGAAGGGCCCGACGGCATGCTGGCCGCCGCCGAGCGGACCGTCGAGGCCGCGGGCTTCCGCCGGGACGCCGCCCACCGGCTGCTCGACCGGACCGCGGAGGTCGCCGCCGGGTGCCTGGTCGACCCCGAGGACGACCTCGGCATCGGCTCCGCGCACTTCCCCGAGCCGCACCTCGTCGGCGCGGAGCACCGCACCGCCCAGCGCGTCCTCGCCTCCCGGGCCGCCGCCGGCATGGTCCTGAAGGGGTACGAGAAGCGGCGCGGATACTGGGACCGGATGCACCGCGAGCTGGACGTCATCGCCCACCACGGCTTCGCCACCTACTTCCTGACGGTCGCCCAGGTCGTCGACGACGTCCGGTCCATGGGGATCCGGGTCGCCGCCCGCGGCTCCGGCGCCGGCTCCCTGGTGAACCACCTGCTCGGCATCGCGCACGCCGACCCGGTCGAGCACGGCCTGCTGATGGAACGGTTCCTCTCCAAGCGCCGCACCGCCCTGCCCGACATCGACATCGACGTGGAGTCCGCCCGCCGCCTGGAGGTCTACCGGGCGATCATCGACCGCTTCGGCACCGAACGGGTCGCCACCGTCTCCATGCCCGAGACCTACCGGGTCCGCCACGCGGTGCGGGACGTGGGCGCCGCCCTCTCCCTGGACCCGGCCGAGACCGACCGGATCGCCAAGGCCTTCCCGCACATCCGCGCCAGGGACGCGCTCGCCGCCCTCGACGAACTGCCCGAACTGCGGGAACTCGCGGGCGAACGCGAGAAGTTCGGCCGGCTCTGGGAGCTGGTCGAGGCGCTCGACGCGCTGCCGCGCGGCATCGCCATGCACCCCTGCGGCGTCCTGCTCTCGGACGCCTCGCTGCTCACCCGCACCCCCGTGGTCCCCACCAGCGGCGAGGGGTTCCCCATGTCCCAGTTCGACAAGGAGGACGTGGAGGACCTCGGACTGCTCAAGCTCGACGTCCTCGGCGTGCGCATGCAGTCCGCGATGGCCCACGCCGTCACCGAGGTCGAGCGCGCCACCGGCACCCGGCCCGACATCGACGCGGTCCCGGAGGGCGACCCCGAGACGTACCGGCTCATCCGCTCCACCGAGACCCTCGGCTGCTTCCAGATCGAGTCCCCCGGCCAGCGCGACCTGGTCGGCCGGCTCCAGCCCGCGACCTTCCACGACCTCGTCGTCGACATCTCGCTCTTCCGGCCGGGCCCCGTCGCCGCCGACATGGTCCGCCCCTTCATCGAGGCCCGGCACGGCCGCGCCCCCGTCCGCTACCCGCACCCCGACCTGGAGGGGACCCTGAAGGAGACGTACGGCGTGGTCGTCTTCCACGAGCAGATCATCGAGATCGTACGGATCATGACCGGCTGCGACCGGGCCGAGGCCGACCAGGCCCGGCGCGGGCTCTCCGACCCCGGGTCGCAGGCCCGGATCAGGGTCTGGTTCACCGCGCGGGCCTCGGCCCGGGGGTACGCCGACGAGGTCGTCGCCCGCACCTGGGAGATCGTCGAGGCCTTCGGCTCGTACGGCTTCTGCAAGGCGCACGCGGTGGCCTTCGCCGTGCCGACGTACCAGTCGGCCTGGCTCAAGGCCCACCACCCGGCCGCCTTCTACGCGGGCCTGCTCACCCACGACCCCGGCATGTACCCCAAGCGGCTGCTGCTCGCGGACGCCCGGCGGCGCGGGGTGCCGGTGCTGCCGCTCGACGTGAACCGCTCGGCGGTCACCCATCGTATCGAACTGGTGTCCGACAAACCTCCGGTGTGGGGCCTCCGCCTCGGCCTCGCCGACGTCCACGGCATCGCCGAGACCGAGAGCGCCCGCATCGAGGACGGACAGCCCTACGCCTCCCTCCTCGACTTCTGGGAGCGGGCCCGCCCGCGCACCCCCGTCGCCGAACGCCTCGCCCAGGTCGGCGCCCTCGACGCCTTCGGCGCCAACCGCCGCGACCTGCTGCTCCACCTCACCGAACTCCGCCGCGTCCACCGGGGAGCCGCCTCCCACGGAGGCCAGCTGCCGCTCGCCCAGGGCGGGAAGACCGCACCCGTCGGCCTGCCCGACCTCGACGACACCGAACGCCTCAGCGCCGAACTCGGCATCCTCGGCATGGACGCCTCCCGCCACCTCATGAGCGACCACCACGCCTTCCTCCGCGAACTCGGCGTCGTCTCCGCCCAGCGGCTGCGCTCCGCCGCCCACGGACAGACCGTCCTCGTCGCGGGCGCCAAGGCCGCCACCCAGACCCCGCCCATCCGCTCCGGGAAACGCGTCATCTTCAGCACCCTCGACGACGGCACCGGCCTCGTCGACCTCGCCTTCTTCGACGACGCCCACGAACGCTGCGCCCACACCGTCTTCCACTCCTGGCTGCTCCTCGTCCGGGGCGTGGTGCAGCGGCGCGGCCCGCGCAGCCTCAGCGTCGTCGGCTCCGCCGCCTGGAACCTCGCCGAACTCGTCGAACTGCGGGCCTCCGGCGGCCTGGACGCGGTGGGGGAGCGGCTCGCCGAGACGGCGCCCGCCGGAGAGCACACCGACAACGGCCGGCGCATCACGATGTCCACCGGCTACGAGATGAACCCCTGGGCCGACCTCCGGCCGGCCGGGGAAGGCTCCGCGACGCCGTCGCGGAAGCTGTGGCACAGCAGCCCCGGGAGCGCCGGATGATCCTCTGCGTACGGTTCCGCCTGGAACCGGCCGACGAAGCGGCACTGCCCCGACTGGTCGACCTGCTCCGCGAGTTCACCCCCGTCGTCGAGGCGGCCCCGCCCTGCGAGGCGCTCGCCGACGTGCGCGGCGCGCTGCGCTACTTCGGCCGGAGCCCCGCCGAACTCGCCTCGCTCGTCCGGGTCCGCGCGCTCGCCCTGTACGGCGTCGACTGCGTCATCGGCGCCGGACCCAACCCGATGCTGGCCCGGCTCGCGGCCCGCGAGGCCCGGCCCGGCGTCACCCTGGTCGTCGAGGACCCGGCGGCCTTCCTGCGCGACCGCCCGGTCGCCGCCCTGGACGGCGTCGGCCGCGCCACCGCCCGTACCCTCTGCGGCTACGGACTCGACTCCGCCGGCCGCGTCGCCGACGCGCCGCTCGCCGTGCTCCAGCGGCTCGTCGGCGCGAAGGCCGGCCGCGAACTGTGGGAGAGGGCGCGGGGCATCGACCGCACCCCCGTCGTCCCGAACGCGGCCTCCCGGTCGATCGCCGCCGAGCGCGCCTTCCCGCACGACGAGACCGACCGGACCGCGCAGCGCAGGGCCCTCCTCTCGCTCGCCGGAGAGCTGGGCGTCCGGCTGCGGACCGGGGCCCAGGTCTGCCGGGGGCTCGCCGTCACCGTGCGGTACGCCGACCGCAGCACCACCACCCGGAGCCGCACCCTGCCCGAACCGACCGCCCACTCGGCGGCGCTCACCGCCCTCGCGTACGCCGTCCACGACTCCCTCGGCCTCCAGCGGGCCCGGGTGCGGGGCATCGCGCTGCGCGCCGAGGGCCTGCGGGACGCCGAGGGCTCCGCGCACCAGCTGTCCCTGGACCCGGCGGACGAGAAGACCCGGCGGATCGAGGCGGTGGCCGACCGGGCCCGGGCGAGGTTCGGCCCGCGGGCGATCCTGCCCGGCTCGCTCGCGGCCTGATCACGCCCCTCTGACGACACCTCACTTTTTACCGACGCGTAACTTCCCAGTCGAGGCTACCCGTGCGTAATTTGGCTGGAGAGCATCCCCACTTGTGGTCCGGACCGCAGGGCACAGCACCCCCACCTTCCCCTTGAGCCGCAAGGAGATCGCCCGATGCTGTCCGCGAAGTCCTGGAAGCGCACGGTCAGAGCACTGTCCGTCCTGCTCCTGACCGCCGCCGCCACCCTCGCCCCCACCGCCGCCGCCCAGGCCGCCGCCCCCAGCCGCGGCTGGAACGACTTCTCCTGCAAGCCGTCCGCCGCGCACCCGCGCCCCGTCGTCCTCGTCCACGGCACCTTCGGGAACTCCGTCGACAACTGGCTGGCCCTCGCCCCCTACCTGGTCAACCGGGGCTACTGCGTCTTCTCGCTCGACTACGGCCAGCTGCCGGGCGTTCCCCTCTTCAACGGGCTCGGACCCATCGCCGCGTCCGCCGGACAGCTCGACACCTACGTCGACCGGGTCCTGGCCGCCACCGGAGCCCCCGAGGCCGACCTCGTCGGACACTCCCAGGGCGGCATGATGCCGCGCTGGTACCTCAAGTTCCTCGGCGGGGCCGCGAAGGTGAACACGCTCGTCGGCATCGCCCCCGACAACCACGGCACCACCCTGCTCGGCCTCACCAAGCTCCTGCCGTACTTCCCCGGCGCCGAGGACCTCATCAGCTCCGCCACCCCGGGCCTCGCCGACCAGATCGCCGGCTCGGCCTTCATCACGAAGCTCAACGAGGGCGGCGACACCGTGCCCGGCGTCCGCTACCACGTCATCGCCAGCCAGTACGACGAGGTCGTCACCCCGTACCGCTCCCAGTTCCTCAGCGGCCCGAACGTCACCAACGTCCTGATCCAGGACAAGTGCGCGCTCGACCTCTCCGAGCACGTGGCGATCGGCACGGTGGACCGGGTCACCTTCCACGAGGTGGCCAACGCCCTCGACCCGGCCCACGCGACCCCGACGACCTGCCTCTCGGTGGTCGGCTAGCCGCGGGTCCGGCGCCGCCGGGCCGTCGAGAAGAGCAGCGCGGCACCCAGCGCGAGACCGGCGGCGCCACCCATCGCGACGAACGGCGTGGCGGCGTCGCCGCCCGTCTCCGCCAGCTCCGCGCCGGAACCCTCACCGGCGGCGGGGGCGGGCGCGTTCGCCGCCGGAGCGCCGGCCGCGTGCGTGCCGGCCGCCGGGGCGGCGGGCGCGGGGGCGGTGGCCGTCGCCCCGTGCCCGCCGTGGCCGCCGTGCTGGACCGTGGACTTGTCCGCGCCGTCCTGGATCTGCTCCTCGGTGGGCGCGGAGGCGGTCGGGGCGGGCGCGGAGGGACCGTTCGTCGCCGGGGCCGTACCGCCGTCGTCCTTCCCGAACACCACGTCGGAGCAGGTGTAGAACGCCTCGGGGGAGTCGGAGCGCTGCCAGACCGAGTAGATGAGGTGGCGGCCGGACTTCTTCGGCACGGTCCCCTGGAACACGTAGTCGCCGTTCTGCATCCCCGGGTCGGTCACCGTCACGAACGGCTTGGCCTCCAGGTCCGACCACTTCAGCGGCTTCGACGGGTCGTACCCGTCCTTCGTCACGTACAGCTCGAACGAGCCCTTGTGCGGGGCGGTCCCCTTGTAGTGGAAGGTGTGGGCCCCGGACGTCATGCTGCTCGCCGGCCAGTCGGCCCGCGCGAGGTCGAGCCCCCGGTACTTGTCGTTTCCGGCACTGCACAGCTTGCCGTCCGGGATCAGCTGCCGGTGCTGCCCGGCCGCGTTGGCGATGTTCACCGCGTTCCAGTCGTAGAACGCCTGCGTCCCGCTCGCCGCCACGGCCGCCTTGCAGGCAGCCGACTTCGGCGCCTCGGGCCCCTCCGCGTAACAGGCCGAGACCCGGCTCACGGGATCGGTCATCGACCCGTGCGCGAACGCACCGGGAGCCACGGCGAGACCGGACAGGACCAGAGCGGCGGTGACGGCGGCCGTTGCCGTAGGGCGAGAGGTCATGGGGGGACAACTCCTTCACGAGGGTGTGTGTGGGGGGTTGCCGAGCAAACTAGCCCCGGAAGAAGCACGGATCGCGGCCTTTAGGGCGGCGTTAAGGCGCAGGTAAGAGGCTGCTCAGGAACTGCTAGCCGAGTCGCCGGTAGCGCCGTTCCGGGCGGCCCGTGCCGCCGTAGCGGAGGGTGACCTCCGCGCGGCCCGTCTCCGCGAAGTACTCCAGGTAGCGGCGGGCGCTCACGCGGGACAGGGAGCCCGCCTCCGCGCACTCCGTGGCCGACAGGCCCTCCGGGTGGGCGCGGAGGACCGAGTCGACCAGGTCCGCCGTGTGGGCGGCGAGGCCCTTCGGGAGCTCGCGGGAGCCGCGGGGGCGGGTGCCGAAGATCTGGTCGACGTCCTCCTGGCGGGCCTCGTCGAGTTCGTCGAGGCGGCTCCGGAGGGAGGCGACGTGCCGCAGCTGCTCGTGCAGGGCGGCCTGCGTGAACGGCTTGATCAGATAGTGCAGGGCGCCCGCGCGCAGCGCCGAGCGGATCGTGCCGACGTCCCGGGCGGCGGTGATGAACAGCGCGTCCATGCCCAGGCCCGCCGCGCGCAGCTCCCGCAGGACCCGGATCCCGTCCATGTCGGGCAGGAAGACGTCGAGGAGCACCAGGTCGGGGCGGAGCCGGTCGGCCGCGCGGAGCGCCTCGGCGCCGCTGTGGGCGACCCCGGACACGGTGAAGCCCGGCACCGCCGACACGTACCGGCAGTGCAGCTTGGCGACCATGAAGTCGTCGTCCACGACCAGCACCTTCGTCACGCCGACCCACGCTAGGTCCCGACCACAACGACCACAACGTCCGTTGATTGCGGAAGAGAGACAGCTTCTTAACGCGCGGGCAACATGTGGGCCACCTCACACCCCCCATTCCCTCCTATCTGAGAGGCGGCACACGTGCGGTTGCGCACCCCCTTCGCCCTCCTCGGGGCGGCTCTCCTGGTGCTCGTGGGTCCGCCACTGCTCAGCCCGGGCACCGGCTCCGACACGGGCACCGCGATACCCGGCCTGCGCTTCATGGTCCCCAACACCCCCGGCGGCGGCTACGACATCACCGCCCGCACCGCGGCGAAGAACGCCGAGGAAGCCGGCCTCACCGACGACGTCGAGGTCTTCAACCTGCCCGGTGCGGGCGGCACCGTCGGCCTCACCCGGCTCGTCGGCGAGCGCGGCGACGGCCGTCTCGCCATGTCCATGGGCCTCGGTGTCGTCGGCGCCGTCCACACCAACAAGACGCCCAGGACCCTCGCCGACACCACGCCCATCGCCCGGCTCACCGAGGAGCAGGACATCGTCGTGGTCGGCAAGGACTCCCCGTACCGGACGATCCAGGACCTGCTCGCGGCCTGGCGGAAGGACCCCGGCAAGCTGCCCGTCGGCGGCGGCTCCTCGCCCGGCGGCCCCGACCACCTCGCCCCCATGCTGATGGCGCAGGCCGCCGGGATCGCGCCGAAGGACGTCAACTACGTACCCTTCGACGGCGGCGGCGAACTCCTCGCCTCCATCCTCGGGAACAAGGTCGGCTTCGGCGTCTCCGGCGTCGGCGAGTACCTGGACCAGATCGAGGCGGGCGAGCTGCGCCTCCTCGCCGTCACCGGCCCCGAGCGGGTCCCCGGCCTGGACGCCCCCACGCTCCGCGAGGCGGGACTCGACACCGAGTTCACCAACTGGCGCGGCATCGTCGCCCCGCCCGGCCTCTCCGACGCCGAGCGCGACAAGCTCGTCGCCCTCGTGACCGCGCTGCACGACTCGCCGCAGTGGCGCGAGTCGCTGAAGACCCACGGCTGGAACGACGCCTTCCTGCCCGGCGAGGAGTTCGGCACCTTCCTCGCCGAGCAGGACCGGCGGGTCGCCTCCGTCCTCAAGGAGCTCGGACTGTGACCACCACCGACAAGACCCGGCCGGCGGCCGGATCCACCGTGCGGACCTGGCTGCGGGGACGCTCCGAACTCGGCGTCGGCGCCCTCCTGTTCCTGCTCGGCGTCCTCGTCCTGACCGACGCCCTCACCCTCGACGCGGACGTCGCCGGCCGCGGCCCCGTCGGGCCCGCGACCGTGCCCCTCGTCGTCGGCTGCGGCCTCCTCGTCGTCGCCGTCCTGCTCACCGCCGACGTGCTGCGCGGCGGCCGCGGCGAGGCCGAGGGCGGCGAGGACGTCGACCTGACCGAACCCGCCGACTGGCGCACCGTCCTGCTCCTCGCCGGCGTGTTCCTCGCGTTCGCCGTCCTCATCGGCCCGCTCGGCTTCCCCGTCGCCGGAGCCCTCCTCTTCTGGGGCGCGGCCTACGCCCTCGGCAGCCGGCACCTCCACCGGGACCCGCTGATCGCGGCGGCCCTCTCCCTCCTCACCTACGCCGTCTTCGACAAGCTGCTCGGCGTCCCGCTGCCCGGCGGCCCGCTGATGGGAGTGATCTGACCCATGGATTCCCTGAACTCCCTCATCGACGGCTTCGGGACCGCCCTCACCCCGATGAACCTGCTGTGGGCCGCCATCGGCGTGCTCCTCGGCACCGCGATCGGCGTCCTGCCCGGCATCGGCCCCGCCATGGCGGTCGCCCTGCTGCTCCCGGTCACCTACGGACTGGAGCCCACCGGCGCCTTCATCATGTTCGCCGGCATCTACTACGGCGCCATGTTCGGCGGTTCCACCACCTCGATCCTCCTCAACACCCCGGGCGAGAGCGCGGCCGTCGTCGCCGCGATCGAGGGCAACCCGATGGCCAAGGGCGGGCGCGGCGCGCAGGCCCTCGCGGCCGCCGCCATCGGCCACTTCGCGGGCGGCATGATCGGCACGATCCTGCTCGTCGTCCTCGCCCCGACCGTCGCCGCGCTCGCCGTCGACATCGGTGCCCCCGACTACCTCGCCCTCATGGTCCTCGCCTTCATCGCGATCACCTCCGTCCTCGGCTCCTCCCGCATCCGCGGCCTCGCCTCGCTGCTCATCGGCCTCACCATCGGCCTGGTCGGCCTGGACCAGATGACCGGGCAGCAGCGCCTCACCTTCGGCTCGCTCCAGCTCGCCGACGGCGTCGACGTCGTCATCGTCGCGGTCGGCCTCTTCGCGATCGGCGAGGCCCTCTGGGTCGCGGCGCACCTGCGCCGCACGGCGGGCGAGGCCATTCCCGTCGGCCGCCCCTGGCTCGGCAGGGAGGACGTGCGCCGGACCTGGAAGTCCTGGCTGCGAGGCCCCCTCATCGGCTTCCCGTTCGGCGCGATCCCGGCCGGCGGCGCGGAGATCCCGACCTTCCTCTCGTACGTCACGGAGAAGCGGCTCTCGAAGCACCGGGACCAGTTCGGCAAGGGCGCCATCGAGGGCGTCGCGGGACCCGAGTCCGCCGCCTCGGCCTCCGCCGCGGGCACGCTCGTCTCCATGCTGACCCTCGGCCTGCCGACGACCGCCGTCGCCGCCGTGATGCTGGCCGCGTTCCAGCAGTACGGGATCCAGCCCGGCCCGCTGCTCTTCGAGCGGGAACCCGAGCTCGTGTGGGGCCTCATCGCCTCGCTGTTCGTCGGCATGGTGCTGCTGCTCGCGCTCAACCTGCCGCTCGCGCCCGTCTGGGCCAAGCTGCTGCGCATCCCGCGCCCGTACCTCTACGCCGGCATCCTCTTCTTCGCCGCCGTCGGCGCGTACGCGGTGGGCGGCGAGGCGCTCGACCTGATCGTGCTGCTCGTCATCGGCCTGATCGGCCTCGGCATGCGCCGGTACGGCCTTCCGGTGCTGCCGGCCGTCATCGGCGTCATCCTCGGCCCGGCCGCCGAGCAGCAGCTGCGCCGTGCCCTGCAGATCAGCGACGGCTCGCTGACCGGCCTGGTGAACACCCCGTTCTCGGTCACCGTCTACACGGTCGTCCTCGTACTGCTCGCCTGGCCTCTGCTGAGGAGGGCCGCGGCGGCGCGCACCGACCGTAGGACGGTATGAGCGCCCGGTCGTCCAACTCGCCGCCGATGGGGTGAGATTCGGACAGTCGGCGGCCGGATCCGGTATCCCTGGCGGGCAGCACCTTCCCCCCACCCATCTCGTACCCCACACCCACGAGGTCCTCCTCCTTCCCCACCTTTCCTGCGCGCATCCCCTCCCGTTCCCCCCCCCCCCCCCCCGGGGGGGGCCCCGACGGCCTCACCGTCGACGGGTATGGCACCCTCGCCGCCGACGCCACGGTCAGCGTCTCCGGCACGTACCGCTGCCTCGACGACAGCGAAGGCCCCGTCTTCGTCAGCTCCACCGTCGAGCAGGGCGACCGCTCCACCGGGATCGGCGGCACCCGCGCCGTCTGCGACGGACACCTCCACACCTGGACCAACAGCGCGGTGGTGAAGGACCCCGCCTACCGGCCGGGCGCCGCACGCGTGGAGGCCACCCTCCTGCAGCTCACGGCCGGCACGTCCGGCCTGCCGCTCCCCGGCTACCTCGCCGCCGAGCGGGCGGACGTCGAGCTGCGCTGACCCAGCAGGTCGATCAGGCCCTCCTTGCCGAGCGCCTCCAGCTCGTCGAGGGCCACCACGGCACGGGCCGCCGCCTCCGGGTCGGAGGCGGCGAGACCGCTCGCCTCGAACTCGTCCTCGTCGAGCCGCAGCACCTCGCTGCCGTCCGCCGACACCCACAGGTCCAGGTCCAGGTCCTCGACCACCACCCCGGCACCCTCGATCAGGGCCGGCCGCGTGATGTCGCAGTACCAGCCCTTCAGAGCGCCGTCGGCGGCCCACACCTCCTTGACCGTGAACCAGCGGTCGCTCCAGTAGTGCTCCACGAACACGTCGCCCGGCTCGAACCGCACGAAGCCGAAGTCCCGTACGCCCTCGGCCGCCCACGGCGCGCGCACCGAGAGCCGGGCGCCCTCCTCCGACAGCACCTCGGCCGGGTAACGGATCTTCGTCCGCCCCGCCTTCGTCAGGGTGACCTCAACCGATCGTCCGGACATGCCGCACCTCCGTCGCGCCGATCCCGTAACCGAACCACTCGTTGATCGCCAGCATCGGGCCGTTGTCCGCGTCGTTGCTCGTGAACGCCTCCACGCAGCCCGCGGCCCGGGCCCGGTGCAGCGAGGTGCTCTTGGCGAGCTTCGCGAGGCCGCGCCCCCGGAACGCGGGCGCGGTTCCGGTCATCCCCGAGGAGTACCGGCCCAGACCGTCCGTCTGCGCCGCGGTGAAGGCCGCCGGCACCCCGTCCACCACCACGACCGTCGTCAGCGCCCGGTCGAGCAGCGGATGGCCCCAGGTGGTCTTCAGCCAGTGCGCGTAGTCGTCCAGCGCCGCGCCCACGTCGCCCGGCTCGTCCGCCGTCGTCACGGCGTCCAGCTCGAACAGCGGCCGGGGATCGGCCGCGAAGTCCTCGGCCGTGCGCAGCTCGACGCCGGCCGGCGGGTCCTCCAGCGGCGGCAGCCCGGCCTTCGCCAGGTCGAGCCGGAGGAAGTGCGCGCTGCGGCGGGGCGCGTACCCCCGCCGCTCGGCCCACGCCCGGCTCGCGGGCTCGTCCACCACCCAGCTGTACAGCGTCCGCGCGCCCCGCTCGGCGAGGTGCTCCTCGGCGGCGCGCAGCAGCAGCGTCCCCGCGCCGAGGCCCAGGCGCGCGGGGTCCACGTACACGTTGACGGAGCCGATCCCGGGCTCCGGGGCGTCGTGGGCGATCCTCAGCTGCGCGGTCCCGACGATCTCGCCGTCCTCGGTCACGGCGACGAGGGGGCGGGCGTGGCTGTCGGGGTGGGCGTGCGCCCAGTCGAAGGCGAACTGTTCGGCGGTCGCGAGCATGTAGGGCACGGCGGCCCGGCGGACCCGGGCGTAGCCCTCGGCGTCGGGGGGCCGTACATCACGGACGATCACAGTCATGTGGTGGCACGCTACGGGCGGGGACGTGCCGCCGCCTCCCATTTTCCCGCGGGGTGGGGGCAGAATCGGCGGGGTGACACTCACCATCGCCGTGGACCACGGATCCACCACCGCTCCCTACGAGCAACTGCGTGCCCAGATCTCGGAGCGGGCCCGGTCGGGCAGACTGCCGGTCGGATACAAGCTGCCGACGGTACGGGGGCTCGCCGAGCAGCTGGGCCTCGCAGCGAACACGGTCGCCAAGGCGTACAAGGCGCTGGAGGCGGACGGCGTCATCGAGACCCGCGGGCGCCACGGCACCTTCGTCGCCGCCGCGGGTGACGCGGCGACCCGCAGGGCCGCCACCGCCGCCGCCCAGTACGCCGAGGAGGCCCGCCGTCTCGGCCTCAGCCGCGAGGCCGCGGAGGCGGCCCTGAACGAGGCCCTGCGGGCGGCGTACGACAACTGACGGGGCCTCGTCCGGTCCGGGGTCGGGCCGACGGGCCCGGTCCGGGTCCTACAGGTACAGTCCGGCCCCCGCCGTACGGGGCTCCGGGAGGTCCGCCGAGGGCGTGCCGCGGCGCAGCGCGAAGAGCTCCGCGAGCGTCGCGCCCTCGCGCGGCACGTCCTCCTCGCGGCCGAGCCACTCCACCGACTCGGCCCGGCTCAGCGGTCCGACCTCGACGCGGGCCAGGCAGCGGCCCGGCCGGACGACCGCCGGATGCAGCCGCTCCAGGTCCTCGTTGGTGGTGACCCCGACCAGGACGTTGCGCCCCTGGCCGAGCAGCCCGTCCGTCAGGTTGAGCAGCCGCGAGAGGGCCTGCCCCGCCGTGTGCTTCGCCCCGCCGCGGATCAGCTCGTCGCAGTCCTCCAGGAGCAGCAGCCGCCAGCGCTCCTTCGACGTGCCGTCGTCCTCGCCGATCGCGATGTCCATGAGATAGCCGATGTCGTTGAAGAGCCGCTCCGGGTCGAGCACGCAGTCCACCTGGCACCAGTCCTGCCACGAGCGGGCCAGGGTCCGCAGCACCGAGGTCTTTCCCGTCCCCGGCGGGCCGTGCAGCAGCAGGAGCCGGCCGGTGATGTCCTCCGGGGTCACCTTCATCAGCCGGTCCATCGACTCGGCCACCGACGCCGTGTAGTTGGGCCGGACCTCCTCCCAGGTCCCGGCGCTGATCGGGCGGGTCATCCGGCGCGGGCCGCGCTGCGGCGCCACGTACCAGAAGCCCATCGTGACGTCCTCGGGCTCCGGCTCGGGTTCGTCCTTCGCGCCGTCCGTGGCCTCGTCGAGGATCCGCTTCGCCAGCTCCGGGTCGGTCGCCGTGACGGTCACGTCCGCCCGCCGGTTCCAGCGGGAGGAGAGGATCGTCCAGCCCTCTCCCTCGGCCAGCACCGAGCTGCGGTCGTCGTCCTTCGCGGCCCGCAGCACCCTGGCCCCCTCCGGGAGCAGCGTCGCGTCGGGCTTCGTCCGGTCCAGGCTGGTGCTGTGCGCGTGCGGCTGCTCCCCGGTGGCGAACCGGTCGAGGAACAGCGCGTCCAGGACGTCCCCCGGCGAGTCGCTGTCGTCGAGGTTCACGATGACGGGCAGCGACGCGGCCGACGGCTGCCGGAAGGCGGACGGTGCGACGGGGGTGTCAGACATGCCGCCCATGATCCGTCACGGCACGGACCCGCGCACCGGGTTTTGCGGCCTCGCCCCGCTGTCCCGAGCCGTGTCCCGAAGTGGCCGGATATCGACCGTCCCTGACGGAGGAGCGGCGGGGATTCACCCCCACTTTTGACATGAACACTTCCGGTCGGCCGGATCCGATGCTACTACCTGGTAACGCAGAGATCCTGCTACAGGGAGGTTCCATGAGACTGTCCCGCTTTGCCGCCCTTTCGTCCTCGCTCCTCCTCGGTGCCGTGCTCGCCCTCACCGGGACGGGCGCGGCCCAGGCCGCCGAGAACGCCGCACTCGACTACGTGGCCCTGGGGGACTCGTACTCCTCCGGGGTCGGCTCCGGGAGTTACGACAGCGCCAGCGGCGACTGCAAGCGCTCCACGAAGGCGTATCCGGTCCTGTGGAAGAACGCGAACGCCCCCTCCTCGTTCGCGTTCACCGCCTGCTCGGGCGCCCGAACGGGTGATGTGACCGCGAATCAGCTCGGACCCCTCTCGACCGCCACCGACCTGGTCTCCCTCACGATCGGGGGAAATGACGCCGGCTTCGCCGACGTCATGACGACGTGTGTGCTGCAGTCCGAATCCACCTGCATCAGCCGTGTGAATCAGGCCAAGGCGTACGTCGACAGCACGCTCCCCGGCAAGCTCGACTCCGTCTACAACGCCATCAGCGCCAAGGCGCCCTCCGCGCACGTGGTCGTCCTCGGCTACCCGCGCTTCTACCAGCTGGGCGGCAGCTGCATCGCGGGCCTGAGCGAGAACGAGCGCAACGCCATCAACGGCGCCTCCGACTACCTCAACGCGGCCGTCGCCAAGCGTGCCGCCGACCACGGCTTCACCTACGCCAGTGTCGTCCCGGCCTTCACCGGACACGAGATCTGCTCGGGCTCCGCCTGGCTGCACAGCGTCAACTGGCTCAACATCGGCGAGTCGTACCACCCGACCGCCGCCGGACAGTCCGGCGGCTACCTCCCCTCCTTCAGGGGCGCGGTGTAACCGTCCCGCCGCCGGCGCCGGGCCGCGCCGGAGCGGTGCTCGTCACACCGCCCGGCTCCGGCCCGGTGCCCGGTCCGTCGTCCCGTACCACCTGATACGTCCACGCCCCGGCGATCAGCAGCGCCCCGACGATCCCGGCCGCCAGGACGGGACCCCGGCGGGGCGCCGTCCGTCGCCGCCCCGTCCGCGGGGAGGGCGCCGGTCCGGTCCCGGCGCCGGCGTCGTCGTCCCCGGCCGTCCGGGGTCGCGCGGACGCCTCCGCCGCGGTTCCCGGCTCCGGTCTCGGCGCACCGCCTCCCGCCGTCCGGCGCAGCTCGCGCTCCACCTGATCGGCCGTCATGCCGGGCTCCTCACCCGTCAGCGCGTCGACGACGGCGCCCAGCGGCCCGGACCGGTCGTCCGCCGCCGCGTCGAGGAGCGCCCCGAGGGAGCGCAGATCCGACTCCGGGTCCGCCGCGTCGCCCGGCGCGCCGCCGAAGCCGGTGACCACGACCCGCCCGTCGTTCGCGAGGAGCACCTGCTCCGGCCGCACGCCCCGGTGCGGCACGCCCGCCTCCCGGGCGGCGCGCAGGCCCGCGAGGACCTCGGCGCCGACCCGCGCGGCCTCGCGCGCGGGCAGCGGACCGGCCGCGTCGAGGGTCTCGGCGAGGGTGAGGCCGCGGACCAGCTCCGTCACGACCCAGGGCCGGCCGTCCTCGGTGGCCACGCCGAGCACCCGTACGACGGAGGGGTGCGAGATCCGGGCGGCGGCCCGCGCCCCGCGCTCCCGCCGCGCGTACAGCAGCAGCGCCTCGTCCGCCGGCAGTCCGGCGGGGGCGCGGAACTCCTTGAGCGCCACCTCGTGGCGGTCCGTCTCGTCCAGGGCACGCCATACGGTGCCCGTCGTCCCCTCGGCGAGCACGTCGAGAAGCCGGTAACGACCCGCGATCACCGTCATGGATCCACGGTAGCCGAGCGGAGTCCGCGAGGGCTGCCGTCCCGCGGAGGTCCCCCGGCGGACGGCTCGGACGATCTTGGTGGCGGAGATCACACCGGTCCGCGTGCCGGTCGCGGAGGGCCCGGAGTGCAGGATGGTTCGTGACGGTTCGGCAGGTGTTCGAGTGCTGTCCAACTCGCCCTGGAATCAGATGGATTCGGACAGTCACCGTCAACCCCCGTACGAGTGCGGTGAATCCCGCAGGCGGGATTCCCGGGTGTCGCGATGGGGCGATAGGGTTAACCTGCCCGGGCCGGGTGCCCTTGTACGGGTGGGGAGTGACATGGAACAGATAGCAATGCGCAGCAGGCCGCGAGTGCCTGCCATCACCTGCGGGAGCAGCGCGACCAGTTCGCGACTCGACCGCCATCTCGCGGTGCTCGGCGGCCCCGCCGTGCCCCAGCGCGAGGTGGCCGAGGCGACGCTGCTCATGCGGGAACTGACGACGCGTACGCGTGAGGCGCCGGTGCACAGTCACCGCAGCCGCAGCGCGCGGGTCTCGCTCTTCGCCCCGCTGCGGCGCCTGCGCCGCTCGCTCTTCGGCACGCGCCACTAGTCCGGCCGCCCGTACGGCCCCGACCGCGACCCCGCCGGACGTGTCCCCGCCCGTCCGGCGCTCCGTCGCGCCCGGGGCAGCACCCTCCGACCCCGTGGCCGCCGGCACGGTCCCCGGACCCGCTCGTCCCCGGACCGTGCCCGTGCCCGACCTCCGTCAGGCGATCACTCCCGCACTCCGCAGCTCCTTCACCTCCGCCTCCGGCACCCCGAGCCCGGCGAGCACCTCGTCCGTGTCCTGTCCGAGGGCCGGGATCCGGTCCATCCGGGCCTCCGGCGCGTCCGGGAACACGATCGGCGGCAGCAGCGCACGCAGCGGCCCGACCGGGGACTCCACCGCCCGCCAGCGGTCACGGGCCGTCAGCTGCGGATGGTCCGCGAGCTCCGCGACCGAGTTGAGCCGGGCGCAGGCGATGCCCGCGGCGTCGAGGCGGGCCAGCGCCTCGGCGGCCGTCAGCGGGGCGAGCGCCGCCGCGACCACGGCGTCCGTCGCCGCGCGCCCCGCCACCCGTGCCGTGTTCGTCGCGAACTCCGGAGCGTCGGCGAGCTCGGGACTGCCGAGGACCCGCTCCGCGAGCCGCCGCCACTCGCGGTCGTTCTGCACCGACAGCAGGACCAGGCCGCCGTCCGCCGTCGGATAGGCGTCGTACGGGGCGATCACGGCGTGCGCGAGCCCCGTGCGCGCCGGTGCCGCGCCCCCGTGCATCCCGTGGTGCAGCGGATGCCCCATCCACTCGGCCAGCGAGTCGAGCAGGGAGACCTCCACCGGACCGCCCCGGCCGGTCGTGCCCCGGCGCACGAGCGCCGCGAGGACGCCCGAGAAGGCGTACATCCCGGCCGCGATGTCGGCGGCCGGGATCCCCGACTTGACGGGCTGCTCCGGGGTCCCGGTCACCGACACGAGGCCCGCCTCGCACTGGACGAGCATGTCGTACGCCCGCCGGTCCGCGTACGGCCCCCGCGCCCCGTACCCCGAGACGTCCACCGCGATCAGCCGCGGGTGCGCGGCGCAGAGGGTCGCGGCGTCGAGGCCGAGGCGGGCCGCGGCGCCCCGCGCCAGGTTCTGCACGAAGACGTCGGCGCCGGCCACCAGCCTCCGCGCGAGCGCCAGGCCCCGGGGGTCCTTGAGGTCGACCGCGACCGACTCCTTGCCGCGGTTGCACCACACGAAGTGCGAGGCGAGGCCCCGGGCGGCCGTGTCGTAGCCGCGGGCGAAGTCCCCGCCGTCGGGGCGCTCGATCTTGACGACGCGGGCGCCGAGGTCGGCGAGCTGCCGGGTGGCGAAGGGTGCGGCGACGGCCTGCTCGACGGCGACGACCGTGACCCCGGCGAGCGGGAGGGGCTGAGGGGCCGGAGGGAGGGGCTGAGTGCTCATGACCGTCAGGCCTACCGCGCCCGGCCGCTCCCTGTCATCAGGGGGTGCGTCACCCCCGGGCGTAGCGCCGTACCGCGAGCGGGGCGAAGACGGCGAGGAGGCCGAGCGACCAGAGCAGCGCGCCCGCGACCGGGTGGGCCACCGGCCAGGCCGCGTCCGCCGGGACCGGCGCGTTCCCGAAGAGCTCCCGGACCGCCGTCGTGACCGCCGAGATGGGGTTCCACTCGGCGACCGTCCGCAGCCAGCCGGGCATGCCGTCGGTGGGGATGTACGCGTTCGACAGCAGCGGCAGCACGAAGGTGGCGCTGCCCAGCTGTCCGGCGGCCTCCTCGCTCTTCGAGGCGAGCCCGAGCAGGATGCCCACCCAGGTCGTCGCGAAGCGGAACAGCAGCAGCAGGCCGACGGCGCCCAGGGCCTCCAGGGGAGTGCCCTCGATCCGCCAGCCCATGGCGAGGCCGACGAGGAGCAGCGGGACCGTGCCGACGGCGCTCGCGAGGAGGTCGGCGAGCGCCTGTCCGAGGGGGACGGCGGCGCGGCTGACGGGCAGGGTCCTGAAGCGGTCCATGACGCCCCGGTGGGAGTCCTGCGCGGCCTGGAACATGCCCGTCATCAGGCCGCCCGCCGCCGTCGCGACGAGCATGCCGGGCACCAGGAACGCCCGGTACTCGGCGCCGGGGGCGGCGAGCGCGCTGCCGAAGACGTACCCGAAGAAGAGCAGGAAGACGATCGGCATCGTCTGGGTCATGACCGTGATCGCGGGCGCGTGCCTGATCCGCAGGAGGTGGCGGCCGAGGACGGCGGTCCCGTCGTGCACGAGGGCGCTCACGCGACGAGCTCCTTCCGGTCGGTGAGGCGCAGGAACACCTCGTCGAGGGTGGGCGGACGCAGGGAGGCGTCGACGATGTGGACCCCGGCGGCGTCGATCTCGCGGACGATCCGGGGGAGGGTGAGCGTGGTGTCCGTGGTCACCGCGCCGACCGTGCGCCGCTCGGCGTCCAGGACCGGCTCCGAGCCGGTCAGCCGGTCGAGCACGGCCGCGGCGGCCTCCAGGGACGCGGGGTCGGCGACGACGACCTCGGCGTAGCTGCCGACGAGGGCCTTCAGTTCGGCCGGGGTGCCGTGCTGCGCGGCCCGTCCCTCGTCGATCAGGACGATGTCGTCGGCGAGCCGGTCGGCCTCCTCCAGGTACTGCGTGGTCAGCAGCACGGTCGTGCCCTCGTCGGCCAGTTCCCGTACGGCGTCCCAGATCCCGTTCCGGCTGTGCGGGTCGAGCCCGGTCGTGGGCTCGTCGAGGAACAGCACCCGTGGCGGCACGAGCAGGCTCCCGGCCAGGTCGAGGCGGCGCCGCATGCCGCCGGAGTAGGTGCGGGCCGGCCGTCCGGCCGCGGAGGCCAGGCCGAACCGCTCCAGGAGCTCGTCGGCGCGGGAGCGCGGGGCGCGGAGCAGCCTCGCGAAGAGGCGGAGGTTCTCGGCGCCGGTGAGGTCGCCGTCGACGGAGGCGTACTGCCCGGTGACCGCGATCCGCTTCCGTACCCCCGCCGGGTCGCGCACCAGGTCGTGGCCCGCGACCAGCGCGCTGCCCCCGTCGGGCGCGACCAGCGTGGTGAGCACGCGGACCGCGGTGGTCTTGCCGGCGCCGTTGGGGCCGAGGACGCCGCAGACCGTCCCCTCGGGGACGGCGAGATCGAGGCCGCGGAGGGCGTGGACGTCGCCGTAACGCTTCCGCAGACCCTCACTAAGTACAGCGTACGTAGTTGTCATGGCGCGACCCTACCCCACTGCGTACGGTGTACGTAACTACGATGGGGGGCGAGGTGATGATCCATGGCGGGCCGAGCGGCCGAACCGGAAGTGATCTGGGCGCGGCCCGAGCGCGCGGGCCGCGGCCCGAAGCCGGCCTACACCCGGCGGGACATCGTGGACGCGGCCGTCCGCATCGCCGACGCGGACGGCGTCGACGCGGTCTCCATGCGCCGCGTCGCCGCCGAACTCGGCTGCGGCACCATGTCCCTCTACAACTACGTCCCCCGCAAGGAGGACCTGTACGAGCTCATGGTCGACGCGGTCAGCGGCGAGTACGAGCTCCCCGACGAGCCCAGCGGCGACTGGCGCGCCGACATGACGGCCATCGCCCACCAGAGCCGCGCGATCATGTACCGGCACCCCTGGCTGCCCCGGGTGATGACCACCGCCTACGGCTTCAGCCCCAACGCCCTCCGCTTCCTGGAGTGGTGCCTCGGCTGCCTCGTCCCCCTGGACGTGCCCGCCGGGCTGAAGATGCAGCTCATCGCCATGGTCAACGGCACGGTCATGGCGACCGTCGCCAACGAGCAGGCCGTCGCCGAACGGGCCCGCGGACTGCCCTGGTCCGAGGAGCAGGAGCAGGCCGTGCGCGGCGCCTACCTCATGGGGCAGGTGGCGAGCGGCCGGTACCCGCACCTCGCCGGACTGCTCGCCGAGGCGCCCGCCGCGCCCGCCGACCCGGACGAGATCTTCGCGATGACCATCGCCCGGCTGCTCGACTCGTTCGACCCGGGCGACGGCCGGGGCGTGCTCACAGGAGCATGAACTGCCCCTCCGGGCCCTCCTCCTGATGGTCCAGCACGGACGCGGGGCGCCGGGACGCGGGCGGCGGGGGCAGGACCCCGGCCGCCCGCAGCTCCTCCCGGCCCACCGCCCCGGCCGCGAACGCGGCCCGCTCCGGCTCCCGCGCCCCGAGCAGCGCGAGCACGGTGACCAGGTCCAGCAGTTCCGAGGTCCACTCCTGCGGCCAGGCCGCGGGACCGATCGCCTCCAGGGAGCCCGGCTCCGCGGGGGCCGTCCGGTGCGCGAACCACTGCTCCAGGACCCGCACCCCGCCGACCCGGTACTCCCAGGCCTCCGCCGGTACGGGGGAGATCACGCCCCCGCCGACGTCCAGGGCCTCGGCCTCGGCGTCGTACGCCAGCGTCGCCGGACGGGCCGGCACCGCCGCCCGCACATAGGGCCGGCGCCCGCCCGGCAGCCGGGGCCGCGCCCCGCTCAGGGCGCCGCGCAGCTGCACGTCGGCGAGCTCCCCGCCGAGCGCCACGCCCGCCGCCCACACCTCCGGGTCCCCGGGGAGCGGCACACGGCAGCCGGCGGGGGAGGGGACGGCCGCCGCCACCGTCCACGCCAGCCACTCCCGGGCGCCGACCTCGCGGCCGTACCGCTGCCCGAGGAACTCCAGGAGGCCCGGCGCGAGATTGGGCTCCCGGCCCCCGGGACGCCGGAACAGCGGCCGGATGCGGCCCGGACGGCCCGCCGGGGAACGGCCCTCCGGCAGTGCCGCCGTCACCAGCAGCGCGGGTCCTTCCGCCCCCGGCACGTACCCCTGCTCGACGGCGAAGATCTGCGGCTCCCCGGCGACACGCCACAGCTCGGGGCGGGCGGTGTCGAGCAGCCGGTGGTCCGGCAGCAGCCACTGCTCGTCGAACGGCCCGTGCGCCACCCGCACCGGTTCCGGGCACGGCCCCGACTCGCGCGCGAAGCGCGTGGTCCCGGTCCGCTGCCCGGGCAGCGCACCCACGGCGCTCGCGGGCGTCCGCGCCCGGCTCGGCCGGAACAGCGCCTCCCGCTCGGCCCCCTCGGCGGCCACCAGCCGGTCCCAACGGTTCCGCAGGGTCCGGGCGTCGGGTGCGACGACCCAGGCCCGCCCGAACCGCAACGGGGCCACGGACCACGGCATCAGCTCGTCGAGGAGGGGCGCGTCGCCGGCGGCACCGGGGGCTTCCGTCCGGGGGGCTTCGATCCGGTGGGCTTCGGCGCGGTGGGCTTCGGCTCGTGGGGCTTCGGCTCGGTGGGCTTCGGCTCGTGGGGCTTCCGTCACGCCCCGCATGCTAACGAGCGCCGTCCGTACGGAGCCAGTGCCCACCGGTCGGGGCCCGTCCGTACGGAGCCGGTGCCCACCGGGTCGGGCCTTCCGTCCTCACGTCCCGACGCCCGCGGGCGTCATTGCGCCTCGACCGTCACCGTGAAGGAGAAGCGGTCGCCGCGGTAGCGGATGCGGGCCACGTCGACGACCCGGCCGTCCTCGTCGTACGTGACGCCGGTGTAGTGCAGGATCGGGGAGAGCAGCGGGACCCGGAGCAGGCCCGCCGTCTCCGGGTCCGCGAGGCGGGCCTCGACGGTGTCCGTGATGCGGCTGATCCGCACCCCGACCACGTCCCGCAGCACCTTCGTCATCGGCCAGCGCTCCAGGTCGGCCGGGTCGATCGCGGCGGCGAGCTCGGGCCGCACTGCGTTCTCCGCCCAGTTCGTCGGCTCGCCGCTCTCCCCGTCGCTGCGCAGCCGCCGGTACGCCACGACCTCCGGCACGTCCGGGAAGTACTCGGTGAGCTCCCCGGGCACCGGCTCCGTGCCGTGCCCGAGGACCGTCGTCCGCTCGCCCGACTGCTGGGCCACGATCGCGTCGATCGAGCCGAGCAGCCGGCGCGGGGTCGACCGCCGCGCGCCCGGCTCGATGAAGGTGCCGCGCCGCCGGTGCCGGCTGATCAGGCCCTCCTCCTCCAGTTCCTTGAGGGCCTGGCGCATGGTCAGCACGCTCACGCCGTAGTGGGCGGCGAGCTGCTCCTCGGTGGGCAGGCGCAGCGAGGCGTCGGGCGTGCGGCCCAGTATCGAGGCGCGCAGCGACTGCGAGACCTGATACCAGAGCGGCAGCTTGCGGTTCAGGACCAGCGAGTCGGGAGCGAAGGCGGTCACGGGACCTCCGTACGAAGGCTACGGGCTTACGGCCGAGACATTACGGCCGGAAGTGGCGCTCCAGACCCTGCCATACGTCGTCGTACCCCTTCTGCAGATGCTCCGCGCCCGCGGCCTGCGGGGTCGCGGTCACCGGCCAGCGGGTCTCGAACATGAAGGCAAGGCCGTCGTCGATCTTCTGCGGCTTCAGCTCGGCCGCGCTGGCCCTGTCGAAGGTCTCCCGGTCGGGGCCGTGCGCGGACATCATGTTGTGCAGGGAGCCGCCGCCCGGCACGAAGCCCTCCGCCTTGGCGTCGTAGGCGCCCTCGATCAGGCCCATGTACTCGCTCATCACGTTCCGGTGGAAGTACGGCGGGCGGAACGTGTCCTCGCCGACCAGCCAGCGCGGGGCGAAGACCACGAAGTCGACGCCCGCGAGCCCCGGGGTGTCGGAGGGCGAGGTGAGGACCGTGAAGATCGACGGGTCGGGGTGGTCGTAGGAGATCGTCCCGATGACGTTGAAGCGGCGCAGGTCGTACACGTACGGGGTGTGGTTGCCGTGCCAGGCCACGACGTCCAGCGGCGAGTGGCCGTACGTCGCCGACCAGAGGTTGCCGCAGTACTTGTTGACCACCTCGACCGGGCCCTCGACGTCCTCGTAGGCGGCGACCGGGGCGCGGAAGTCGCGGGCGTTGGCGAGGCCGTTGGCGCCGATCGGGCCGAGGTCCGGCAGCTGGAACGGCGCGCCGTAGTTCTCGCAGACGTAACCGCGGGCCGTCTCGTCGAGGAGTTCGACGCGGAAGCGGACGCCGCGCGGGATCAGCGCCACCTCGCCCGGGTGGGCGGCGAGCAGGCCCAGCTCGGTGCGCAGGAGGAGGCCGCCGCGCTCCGGGACGATGAGGAGCTCGCCGTCGGCGTCGCCGAAGACCCGCTCCATGGAGGCGTTCGCGTGGTAGAGGTGCACGGCCATGCCGGTGCGCTGGGTCGCGTCGCCGTTGCCGCCGAGGGTCCACAGGCCGGCGAGCCAGTCGGTGCCGGGCGCGGGCTGGGGCAGCGGGTTCCAGCGCAGCCGGTTGGGGTCGGGGACGGTCTCGGTGAAGGGGGCGCCGGCGAGGGCGCCGTTGTCGGTGCGGGTGAACGGCGGGTGCGCGGCCGAGGGGCGGATCCGGTAGAGCCAGGAGCGGCGGTTGTGGGACCGCGGCTCCGTGAACGCGCTGCCGCTGAGCTGCTCGGCGTAGAGCCCGAGAGGCGCGCGCTGCGGCGAGTTGCGGCCGTCCGGCAGCGCGCCGGGGACCGCCTCCGAGCTGTGCTCGTTGCCGAAACCGGTGCTGTAGGTGAGCGCCTCGGCCGTCTTCCTGGCCTGCTCCGTGGTCATCGCCCGCTCCTGTCCTGAGGCCCTGCTCCGGGGCCCTGTCCTGAGGCTCGTCCTGACTCCGCAAGGGAATCCTATGGATGACCGTAGGATTCCGCGCGTCCTACGTCAACGGGGCGCCGGAGGTCCGTGCCCGGATTGGTGCCTGCACGTGGGGTTCAAAAAGATGAACAATGCTCTACTCTCACGCGCATGTCGTGGACCCGAAGGTTCGTCTCCGTGCTCTCGGTCGTGCTCGTGGCGCTCGCCGCGGCCCTCTTCACCGCTCCTGGCGCCCAGGCCCACGAGGAGCGCCCCGTCACCCTCCCCGACGGAACCGGCAGCGTGCCGGAACTCCGCACCGGCGAACCCGACCTCCTCGTCTGCAAGACCGACCGCGCCGACTTCGAACGCCGGATCTCCGGCTTCCCGGCCGCCCTCAAGGCCCGCAACCTCGTCCTCTTCGAGCGCTGCGCCCGCGGCGGCTACCGCCACCTCCAGCAGGCCGTGGACGCCGTCGAACGCCCCGGCCTCACCATCGCGATCCTCCCCGGCCTCTACGAGGAGGAGCCCTCCCTGCCGCCGCCCACCGGCGCCTGCGCCACGCTCAAGGCCCCGAAGTCCGCGCTCGGCTACCAGATCCTCAGCTACGCCCAGCAGCTCCAGTGCCCCCACAACCAGAACCTGGTCGCGATCCTCGGCAAGAAGAACCTCCAGATCGAGGGGACCGGCGCCTCCCGCCTCGACGTCATCGTCGACGCCAAGTACCAGAAGCTCAACGCGATCCGCGCCGACGGCTCCGACGGCGTCTACTTCCGCAACTTCACCGCCCAGCGCACCACCTTCAACTCCCTGTACGTGCTCGCCGCCGACGGCTTCGTCATCGACGACGTCCTCACCCGCTGGAACGACGAGTACGGCTTCCTGACCTTCGCCTCCGACCACGGCCTCTACAAGAACTGCGAGTCCTACGGGAACGGCGACTCCGGCATCTACCCCGGCTCGGCCTCGAACATCAACGACGGGTACGGCTACGACGTCCCCCGCTACGCCATCGAGATCACCGGCTGCCGCAGCCACCACAACATGGTCGGCTACTCCGGCACCGCCGGGGACTCGGTCTGGGTCCACGACAACGAGTTCGACCACAACATGGGCGGCGCCTCCATGGACTCCGCCTTCCCCGGCCACCCCGGACTGCCGCAGAACCACGCCCGCTTCGAACGCAACGTCATCCACGACAACAACCAGAACTACTACCCCCACGTCGCCGACGGCACCTGCGCGAAGCCGCCCGTCGACCGCGGCTACGAACAGGGCGTCGTCTGCCCCCAGATCTCCATGCCGCCCGGCACCGGCATCATCACCGCAGGCGGCAACTGGAACCTCTACGAGGACAACTGGGTCTACGGCCACCAGCGCGCCGCCTTCTTCCTCAGCGCCGTCCCCGCCTTCATCCGCGGCGAGTCCGCCTGGGGCAAGCAGACCGACACCTCCCACCACAACCGCTACGCCGGCAACCGCCTCGGCGTCGACAAGGCAGGCAACGCCCGCCCCAACCGCACCGACGTCTGGTGGGACGGCCAGGGCGACGGCAACTGCTGGCAGGCCGACGCCGGCGCCGCCACCCCCGGCGCCCCGCCCGCCTGCGGAGCCCGCCGCGGCGAGGTCTCCGGCAACACCGACCGGCTCGTCGGCGAACCCGTCAAACTCGCCCAGCTCCTCGTCTGCGCCGACTACAACGTCCAGGCCCGCCGCCTCCCGGCGGGCTGCGACTGGTACGGCGCCCGCGGCCTCCAGCGCGTCGAGACCCAGCTCGCCCTCGGCAGCGCCCTCGTCCTCGCGCTCGTGGGCGGCGCCCTCTGGTGGCGCAGACTGCGCGGCAACCGCCTCGCCGGCGCGGCCACCCTCATCGGCCTCGCGGGCCTGGCCCTCGACGTCGCCGGCTCCACCCTCGCCCTCACCCCGACCCCCCTCCCCGCCGTCGCGCTGCTCCTCACGGGCGCGTGGTGGACCCTCGTCGGCCTCGCCCTGCGCCCCACCCGCCCCGTCCTCGCCTGGACCACGGTGGCCCTCGGCGCCCTCACCCTGCTCGACGCCTTCGACAAGGCCGTCCTCATGGTGCCCGGCATCCCCGTCAGCCCCGCCTGGCTCCGCCTCCTGCTCGGCGTCGTCTGGGTGTTGTGGGCAGTGATCGCCGCCGGCACCCGCACCGCCCCCGCCCCCGAGTCCTCGACGGAACCCCAGGCGGAACCCCCGGCCGGCCACCCGGAAGAGGCGACGGCATGACCCCCCGACACACCACCGCCCCCGCCCCCACGGCCGACCACGCCACCGTCCCTCTGCTCGCCGCGCCCGCCCCCGTCCTCACCACGCGCCGCGCCGCCCCGCCCGCCTCCACCGCCCGCCGCGCCACCGCCCCTCTGCTCGCCGCCGTGACCGCCGCCGCGCTGCTCCTCACCGGATGCGGCGGCCGGGCCACCACCCACCACAAGCCCGGCACCAGCCACCAGGAGGCCACCGGGAGCAGCGGCACCCTGCTCGCGGCCCGGGACGAGGGCGGGCACCGGCTCCGGGAACTCCCCGCGGCGGACGCGCCCACCGTCAGGGCCGAGGCCCGCCCCGACTCCGAGGGCGGCTGGAACGTCCACCTCACGGTGGAGAGGTTCCGCTTCACCCCCGAGAGCACCGGCGGCGCGGCGATCCCGGGCCGGGGCCACGTCCGGCTCCTCGTCGACGGCCGGGAGACCGCCCGTCTGTACGGCCCCTGGGGCTACGTGCCGCCCGGCGCCCACACCCTGACCGTCCGCCTCCACGCGGACGACCACACCGTCTGGGCCGTCGCCGGCGCCCCCGTCCAGGCCACGGTCCGCCTCGACGGCACTCCCGCCGACGCTTCCCCCTCCGCCGGGTCCTCCGCCCCCGCCACCGCCCCGCCGAGCCCCCGGCCCACCGGCCCCCGGCCCACCGACCGGCCCGCCGACCCCGGGCGGACCGTCACCCTCACCATCACCGGAACGACCGTCCAGCCACCTCCCTCCCGCATCGAACTGAAGAAGGGCGAGCGCCTCACCCTCCGTGTCACCAGCGACCGCGCCGACACGCTCCACGTGCACGGCTACGACCGCGAACTGCGCCTCTCTCCCGGCACGCCCGCCTCGCTCACCCTCATCGCGGACCGGACGGGTCTCTTCGAGGTCGAGACGCACGAGTCCGGACTCGTGCTGACCCAACTCGTCGTCCGATGAGCCCCGTCCCCGCACCCGCCGGGCCCCTCGGAATCCCCCTCGCCCACGGCGTGGGGTCCCGGCACGACCTCCCCCTCTCCCCGTTCTACGCCTACGCCGGTGCCTTCACCGCGCTCCTCGTCTCCTTCCTCGCCCTCGGACTGCTCTGGTCCTCCTCCCGCTTCCGCGGCGACCGATCCGGCCGCCCGCTCCCCGCCGCCGTCCAGCGGGTGGCCGACGCCCCGGCCACCCGGACCGCCC
The DNA here is from genome assembly GCF_042733785.1 of Streptomyces sp. NPDC059695. Taxonomy (NCBI): domain Bacteria; kingdom Bacillati; phylum Actinomycetota; class Actinomycetes; order Kitasatosporales; family Streptomycetaceae; genus Streptomyces; species Streptomyces sp. NPDC059695. Next base: position 31,139 of record NZ_JBHWFF010000014.1, read on the forward strand.
TCCGCCTCCTCGGCGCCGCCACCGCCCTCCTCTTCCTGCTCCACCTCCTCCTCGGCCCCGACGACCCGGACCGCAACCCCGCGCCGGGCGCCCTCTACGTCCTCCTCTGGGTCGGACTCGTCCCCGCCTCCCTCCTCCTCGGCCCCGTCTGGCGCCTCCTCAACCCCCTGCGCGCCCTGCACGCCCTCCGGCCACCACGGAACCCGCGCCCCCTGCCCGCCGCGCTCGGCATCCGGCCCGCCGCCGCCGGACTCCTCCTCTTCACCTGGCTGGAGCTCGTCGCCCCCGACAACACCTCCACCACCACCCTCCTCATCGCCCTCGCCGTCCACACCGCCGTCCAGCTCCTGGGCGCCGCCCGCCACGGCGACCGATGGTTCGCCCACGCCGACCCCTTCGAGGCGTACTCCTCCCTTCTCGCACGGCTCTCACCGCTCGGCCGCCGCACCGACGGCCGGCTGGTCCTGCGCTCCCCCTTCCACGGACTCGACTCCACCCCGCAGACCCCCGGTCTCGTCGCCACCGTCTGCGTCCTCCTCGGCTCCACCGCCTACGACGGCCTCTCCGACAACCCCCGCTGGATCACCACCCTCCAGACCTCCGCCCTCGGCCCCGTCCCCACCGCCACCCTCGGCCTCCTCGCCACCGTCGCCCTCGTCGCCGCCCTCTACGGCCTCTGCGCCGGCGCCCTGCGCCTGATGAACCCCGCCCTCACCACTCCGCTCACCTCCTTCGCGCACTCGCTCCTGCCCATCGCCCTCGGCTACCTCACGGCCCACTACTTCTCACTTCTCGTGATCGAAGGGCCACGTACAGTCATCATGGCAGCGGGCACTGACAACGCCCCCTCGCCCGCTCCACCCCTGGGCCCCGGGGGCCTCGCCACCCTCCAGGTCGCCGCGATCGTCACCGGCCACGTCCTCGGTGTCGTCGCCGCGCACGACAGGTCCGTGCGCCTCTTCCCGCCCGCCCGGGCCGTCGCCGGCCAACTCCCGCTGTTCGTGCTGATGATCGCGTACACCCTCGGCGGCATCGGCCTGCTCATCGCCTGAGAGCCCGCCCCGGCCGACGGGCCCGACCGGGCCCCCGACAGGCCGGACCGGGCGCCCGACAGGCCGATCGCCTCATCCGGACCGGAAACGGCATCATGGACCCCGTGCCCCAGACCCGCCCCCGAACCCAGCCGGCGCTCCGCCGCGCCCCCGTGCAGCAGCGGAGCGCCGAGCGGCTGGCCCGCATCCTCGACGCCTGCGCCGTACTCCTCGACGAGACCGGGTACGAGCAGTTGAGCACCCGTGCCGTCGCCGCCCGAGCCGGCGTCCCGATCGGCTCCGTCTACCGCTTCTTCGGCAACAAGCGGGCGATGGTCGCCGCCCTCGCCCACCGCAACCTCGACCGGTACGCCGAGCGGGTCTCGGACCGCCTCGCCGCGGCGCCGCTCCTCGACGCGCACGGCGCCATCGACAGCGTCCTCGACGAGTTCATCGCGATGAAGCGGACCGTCCCGGGCTTCGCGCTCGTCGACTTCGGCGTGCCCGCCGCCGCACCCGGGGAAGCCGCTGCGGGCGGCCCCGGCGAGGACCCGGCCGAGCCCGCAGCCGAAGACCCCAACCGGCTCGTCGCCGAACGGCTCTGCGCGCTCCTCGCCACCCACCTGGGCCGCTCCGCGGACGAGGAGCTGCACCGGAAGGTCCTCGTCGGCGTCGAGACCGCCGACGCCCTGGTCCGGCTCGCCTTCCGCGCGGACCCCGCCGGGGACCCGGCGCTCGTCGCCGAGACCCGGTGCCTGCTCCACGCCTACCTGGCGCCCTCGCTCTCGTGACCTCGCGCAGGCCCCTCCCGCCCATGCCTACCGGTCGGTAGGCTCGGCGTCACCCGACGCACCCAGGGAGACGCCATGTCCACCGCCCTGCGCATCTGCCCCCTCTGCGAAGCGACCTGCGGACTGACCCTGACGCTCGACGGGAGCCGCGTCACCGGGGCGCGCGGCGACCGCGACGACGTCTTCAGCCGGGGGTTCATCTGCCCCAAGGGCGCGTCCTTCCCCGGGATCGACGCCGATCCCGACCGGCTCAGGACCCCCATGGTCCGCAAGGACGGCAGACTCCAGGAGGCCACCTGGGCCGAGGCGTTCGACGCGATCGCCACCCGGATCCGTCCGCTCGTCGAGGAGTACGGGCCCGACTCGGTGGGTATCGTCCTGGGCAACCCCAACGCGCACACCATCGCCGGCGCCCTCTACCCGCCCCTGCTGATCGGCGCGTTGCGCACCCGGAACCTCTTCACCGCCTCCACCCTCGACCAGATGCCGAAGCACGTCTCCAGCGGACTGCTCTTCGGGGACCCCTTCGCCGTCCCCGTGCCGGACCTGGACCGCACCGACCACCTGCTGATCCTCGGAGCCAACCCGCTCGACTCCAACGGCAGCCTGTGCACCGCCCCCGACTTCCCCGGCAGGCTGAGGGCGCTGCGCCGCCGCGGCGGCACCCTCACCGTCGTCGACCCCCGGCGCACCCGCACCGCCCGCCTCGCCGACCGGCACGTCGCGATCCGCCCCGGCACCGACGCCCTGCTCCTCGCCGCCCTCGTCCACACCCTCTTCGAGGAGGACCTCACCGCCCCCGGCCCGCTCGCCGCCCTGGTGGAAGGCATCGAGGAGGTACGGGCCGCGGTGCGGGAGTTCAGCCCCGAGGCGGTCGCGGCGGCCTGCGACGTGGACGCGGACACCATCCGCGCCCTCGCCCGGGAGCTCGCCGCCGCGCCCACCGCCGCCGTCTACGGGCGCATGGGCAGCTCCACCGTGGCGTACGGCAGCCTCGCCAACTGGCTCGTCGACGTCCTCAACGTCCTCACCGGCAACCTCGACCGGCCCGGCGGCGCGCTCTTCCCGCTCTCCGCCACCGCTCCCGCCCCGGGCCCGGCGGGGCCCGGCAGGGGCTTCACCCTCGGCCGCCGCCACAGCAGGGTCTCGCACCACCCCGAGGTCAAGGGAGAGCTGCCGCTCGTCGCCCTCGCCGAGGAGATCGAGACGCCCGGCGAGGGGCGCATCCGCGCGGTGATCACCGTCGCCGCCAACCCCGTCCTCTCCGCGCCCGACGGGGAGCGCCTCGACGCGGCCCTCGGCTCCCTCGACCTGATGGTCGCCGTCGACCCCTACCTCAACGAGACCACCCGCCACGCCGACGTCCTGCTCCCGCCCCCGCCGCCCTCCCGGAGCGCCCACTTCGACTTCGCCTTCAACGCCTTCGCCGTCCGCGACCAGGCCCGCTACACGCCCGCCGCCGTCCCCCTCGAAGCGGACCGCATGGACGAGTGCGAGATCCAAGCCCGGCTGATCCTCGCCGTGTCCGGGATGCACGGCGCCCCGCCGTCCGCCGTCGACGACCTCGCCATCGGCACCACCCTCGCCAAGGCCGTCACGCAGGAGCACTCGCCGGCGTACGGGGCGGACCCCGAGGAGTTCGCCGCCCGGCTCACCGGGGCCACCGGGGCCGAGCGGCGACTCGACCTGATGCTGCGGCTCGGCCCGTACGCCCTCACCCTCGACGAGCTGAAGGCGCACCCGCACGGCATCGACCTCGGGCCGCTCAAGCCGCGCCTGCCGGCGCTCCTCAGGACCCGCAGCGGTCGGATCGAACTCTTCCCGGCGCCCCTCGCGGCCGACCTGCCCCGGCTGCGGGCCGCCCTCGACGCCGTACCGGAGCCGGGGACCCTTCAGCTCGTCGGGCGCAGGCACCTGCGCTCGAACAACAGCTGGCTGCACAACACGCCGTCCCTCGCCGGCGGTTCGAACCGCTGCACCCTCCAGGTGCACCCCCGGGACGCGGAGCGGCTCCGGCTCACCGACGGCGGGGTGGCCCGGGTGAAGGGGGAGGGCGGTGAGCTGGAAGTGCCGGTGGAGGTCACCGACGGCGTGCGGCCGGGTGTCGTCAGCCTTCCGCACGGCTGGGGGCACGACCGGCAGGGCACCCGGCTCGCCGTCGCGTCCGCGCGCCCCGGCGTCAACGTCAACCAGTTGCTCGACGGCTCCCGGATCGACCCCCTCTCCGGCACCGCCGTCCTGAACGGCTTCCCCGTCGAGGTGTCGCCCCGGTAGGCGGCCCTGTCCTCCACCCCCGCCGTGACCTGGGGTTTTGCTCGTATTGCTCACGCGTCAACATCTTGTTAACGGCAGAAGAGGACACCTACCGTCATCCGGACCGCCGCTCGGCGGCAGTTCAAGGGTGAACGTGAGGTGTCCTCCATGCTGACCGTCCTCGGCTTCGCCATGATCGCGACCTTCCTGGTCCTGATCATGCTGAAAAAGATGTCGCCGATCGCGGCGCTCGTCCTGATCCCCGCGTTGTTCTGCGTCGCGGTCGGACAGGGGGCCCAGCTCGGCGACTACGTCATCGAAGGGGTCGGCAAGCTGGCGCCGACGGCCGCGATGCTGATGTTCGCGATCGTCTACTTCGGCGTCATGATCGACGTCGGTCTCTTCGACCCGATCGTCCGGGGCATCCTGCGCTTCTGCAAGGCGGATCCCGTGCGGGTCGTCGTGGGCACGGCGGTGCTGGCCGCGATCGTCTCCCTGGACGGCGACGGTTCCACCACCTTCATGATCACCGTCTCGGCGATGTATCCGCTCTACAAGCGGCTCGGGATGAGCCTGGTGGTCATGACCGGTGTGGCCGCGACCGCCAACGGCGTCATGAACACCCTGCCGTGGGGCGGCCCCACCGCCCGGGCGGCGACGGCGCTGAAGCTCGACGCCGGTGACATCTTCGTGCCGATGATCCCCGCGCTCGGCGTGGGCCTGCTCTTCGTCTTCGTCCTGGCGTACGTGCTCGGGCGCCGCGAGCGCAGCCGCATCGGCTACCTGACCCTCGACGAGGCCCTGGTCCCGGAGGCCGACGCGGTACTGGTCACGGCGGGCGGCGGCGGTACGGTCACGACCAAGGGCGGCGTCGACGGGAAGGTCAGGGGCGAGCGTACGGGCGCCGCCGGCGACGGCCCCGGGGCGACGGCCGGTGCGGGCGAGGGCAAGGACGACGGTTTCCAGGGGCTCGACCCGAACCGCGCGACGCTGCGGCCCCGCCTGTACTGGTTCAACGCGGCCCTGACGGTCGCGCTGCTCGCCGCGATGATCCTCGAACTGCTGCCGATCCCGGTGCTGTTCCTCCTCGGCGCCGCCCTCGCGCTCACCGTCAACTACCCGAACATGGCGGAGCAGAAGGAGCGCATCGCCGCCCACGCGGACAACGTCCTCAACGTCGCCGGCATGGTCTTCGCCGCAGCCGTCTTCACCGGCGTCCTCACCGGCACGGGCATGGTCAAGCACATGGCCGACTGGCTCGTCGGCGCCATCCCCGAGGGCATGGGCCCGCACATGGCCCTGGTCACCGGCGTGCTGAGCCTCCCGCTCACGTACTTCATGTCGAACGACGGCTTCTACTTCGGTGTCCTGCCGGTCCTCGCCGAGGCCGGTGCGGCGCACGGCGTGTCGCCCCTGGAGATCGCCCGGGCCTCGCTGGTCGGCCAGGCCCTGCACATGTCGAGCCCCCTGGTGCCCGCGGTGTACGTGCTCGTCGGCATGGCGAAGGTGGAGTTCGGCGACCACACCCGGTTCACGGTGAAGTGGGCCGCGCTGACCTCGCTGGTCGTGCTGGCGGCCGGGATCCTCTTCGGGATCGTCTGACCGGGGGAGTGAGCCGGACGGGTGGAAGTCGGAGGGTGGTGCGGCCAGGTCGCCACCCTCCGTATCCATGGTGTGACAAATAGTCGGATTATCGCGGTAATAGCCCACGTGATCACGACTGGAGGACTTCCCCCATGGCGACACCCCCCACCCGCACCCTGCTCCGCGCGACCCTCGCCTCCCTGGCGCTCGGCGCCGTGACCCTCGCCGGTGCCCCGCAGGCCCTCGCCGCCCCGGGCGACAACGGCGACGTCAAGGTCCACCGGCAGGGCACCCCCGACACCGACCAGGCCAACCAGCCCCAGGTCGGGTGCGTGTTCCGCTTCGCCGCCTTCAACTTCGACGGCTTGCAGAGCATCCAGTGGAACATCTACGCACAGCCGGGCCAGCCAGGAAACCAGGATCCGTCGTTGAGGAACGGCAGCATCGCCGTCGACGGCAACGGCGACGGGCACACGGACGACATCAGCGGCCTGCGGACCGGGATGTACAAGGTCGAGTGGACGTGGGTGGGCCAGAACGGTGCCGCGAAGTCCAAGGTCTTCCGCGTCGACTGCCCGCCGGACAACGGCAACGGCGGTAACGGCAACGGAGGCAACGGCAACGGCGGTAACGGGAACGGCGGTAACGGGAACGGAGGCAACGGGAACGGGGGCAACGGCAACGGCGGCTACACCGGTGGCGGTCAGGGCCACGGCAAGCCCCCGCACGGCGCGGTCGGAGCGGGCGGCGGCGGCAGCGCGCAGATCGCCGCCGAGGACTCCTCCGCCTTCGGCGTCGGGGCGGCCTTCGCCGCCGGCCTCGCCGGTACGGCCGGACTGGTCCTGATCCGCCGCTCGCGCCGCCGCGCCCATGGCGCCGCGTAGGTCCCGCTACACGCGCAGGCAGCGGCGTCTGCTCCGGCTCACCAGGACCGTGGCGGTGACCACGGCCCTGGTGACCGGGGGGTTCTGGTGGGCCGGTGACGGGGAGCCGGCCGACCCGCCACTCGCCGCCGCGTCGGCCGCCGCGCCGGCCGCCTCCGGCGCGGCCGTCCCGGGCCGGTCCAGAACGGCGGCCGGGGCGCACACCGCCGTGGACCACAAGGCGAAGGCCAGGGCACTGCCCAAGGCCGCGCCCGCACCACGGCCCGCGCCCGCGCCCGCGCCGCTGTCCCGGTCGCGCCCGGTCACCGTCGCCGTACCGGCCATCACCATCGAGGCCCCCGTGATGGAACTCGGCCTCGACGCCACCGGGCGGCTCGGCACCCCGCCGGCCGACGACCCGCGGATCGTCGGCTGGTACGCCAAGGGGCCCACCCCCGGCGAGCGGGGGACCGCCGTCGTCGTCGGTCACCGCGACACCCGCACCGGGCCCGCCGTCTTCCTCAACCTCAACTCGCTCAGCGCCGGCAACACGGTCCGGGTCGCCCGCGCCGACGGCAAGGTCGCCGTCTTCACGGTCGACCGCGTCCGGACGTACGCGAAGAACGACTTTCCCGACAAGGAGGTGTACGGGGACACCGGGCGGCCCGAACTGCGGCTGCTCACCTGCGGCGGGACCTTCGACCGAGGCAAGGGCTACGAGGCGAACATCGTCGTCTTCGCCCACCTCACCGAGATCGCCCAGAAGATCTGACGCGGTCGGAGCCGGCGCCCCGATCCGGTACGCCGATCCACCGCTCCGATCCACCGCTCCGATCCACCGCTCCGATCCACCGCTCCGATCCACCGCTCCGATCCAGCACCCACGCCCCGGTCGACGGACCCAGCCGCTCCGTCGACCGGGGCGTGCCGTGCGTTCCCGCCCGGCGGGGCAAGGGGGGTTCCGCCAGTTCCGGTGGCGTGCGCCTGTGCGGGTTCGACGTGGACATTCCGCGGTCCGGGGCGGCACGATCGACCGGCGGGCCCCGGCTGATCCCTGCGGACCCCGGCCGGTCACGCGTGAGACCGCGTGCGACCGGCCGGTCACGCGTGTGCCCCCGGTCCCGCGTGAGCCCCGTGAGACCGGGGGCACCCCGGCAGACCCTGGCGCCCAAAAACTAACAGCGCTAGTTTGGGTCGGACGAGGAACCGGTCACGTGAGGAGACAGCGGATGAAGGCCCACGACGCGATGTACATCGGCGGGGAGTGGCGCCCCGCCTCCTCCACGGACACCATCCCGGTGCTGAACCCGGCGGACGAGCAGGTCATCGCCCACGTCCCGGCGGGCACCGCCGAGGACGTCGACGCCGCCGTGCGCGCCGCCCGCGCCGCGCTCCCCGGCTGGGCCGCCACCCCGCCCGCCGAGCGCGGAGCCCGGATCGCCGCCCTCCGCGACGCGCTCGCCGCCCGCGCGGAGGAGATCGCCGCCACCGTCACCGCCGAACTAGGCGCCCCGCCGCAGCTCGCCGCCGCCGTCCACGCCGGGCTCCCGATCGCCGTCGCCGGCACCTTCGCCGAACTCGCCGCCACCCACTCCTTCGAGGAGAAGGTCGGCAACTCCACCGTCTACGCCGAGCCGGTCGGCGTCGTCGCCGCGATCACCCCCTGGAACTACCCGCTCCACCAGATCGTCGCCAAGGTCGCCCCGGCCCTCGCCGCCGGCTGCACCACGGTCCTCAAGCCCGCCGAGGACACCCCGCTCACCGCGCAGCTCTTCGCCGAGGCCGTGCACGAGGCGGGCCTGCCCGCCGGCGTCTTCAACCTGGTCACCGGTCTCGGCCCGGTCGCCGGGCAGGCGCTCGCCGAGCACCCCGGCGTGGACCTCGTCTCCTTCACCGGCTCCACCGCCGTCGGCCGCCGCATCGGCGCCCTCGCGGGCGGTGCCGTCAAGCGGGTCGCCCTCGAACTCGGCGGGAAGTCCGCCAACGTGATCCTGCCGAGCGCCGACCTGCCCAAGGCCGTCTCCGTCGGCATCGCGAACGTCATGTCCAACTCCGGCCAGACGTGCAGCGCCTGGACCCGGATGCTGATCCCCGCCGACCGGTACGAGGAGGCGGTGGCGCTCGCCGCCGAGGCCGTCGCCAAGTACGTCCCGGGGGAGCGCGTCGGCCCGCTCGTCAACGCCCGGCAGCAGCAGCGCGTGCGCGGCTACATCGAGAAGGGCGTCGAGGAGGGCGCGCGGCTCGTCGCCGGCGGCCCCGAGGCCCCGCGCGAGACCGGCTACTACGTCTCCCCGACGGTCTTCGCCGACGTCACCCCCGACATGACCATCGCCCAGGAGGAGATCTTCGGCCCGGTGGTCTCCCTCCTCCGGTACGAGGACGAGGAGGAGGCCCTCGCCCTCGCCAACGGGACCGTCTACGGACTCGGCGGGGCGGTCTGGGGCGAGCCGGAGGCGGCCGTCGCCTTCGCGCGCCGCATGGACACCGGCCAGGTCGACATCAACGGAGGCCGGTTCAACCCGCTGGCCCCCTTCGGCGGGTACAAGCAGTCCGGCGTCGGCCGGGAGCTCGGCGCGCACGGCCTCGCCGAGTACCTGACGACCAAGTCCCTGCAGTTCTAGGCTCCCAGGAATCGAGGAGAGACGCGTGATCCGCGCCGCCGTCCTGCCCGCCGTCGGCTCTCCGCTGGAGATCACCGGCATCGAACTGCCCCCGCCCGGACCCGGCCAGGTCCGGGTGCGGCTCGCCGCCGCAGGGGTCTGCCACTCCGACCTCTCCCTCACCGACGGAACCATGCGCGTCCCGGTCCCCGCCGTCCTCGGACACGAGGGCGCCGGCACGGTCGTCTCCGTCGGCGAGGGGGTCGGCCACGTCGCCCCCGGCGACGGCGTCGTCCTCAACTGGGCTCCGTCCTGCGGAGCCTGCCACCCGTGCTCGCTCGGCGAGGTCTGGCTCTGCGCGAACGCCCTGACCGGCACGGCGAACGTGCACGCCCGCACCGAGGACGGCACCGAGCTCCACCCGGGGCTCAACGTCGCCGCCTTCGCCGAGGAGACGGTCGTCGCCGCGAACTGCGTCCTGCCCGTCCCCGACGGCGTGCCGCTCACCGACGCCGCCCTCCTCGGCTGTGCCGTCCTGACCGGCTGGGGCGCGGTCCACCACTCCGCCCGGGTCCGGGAGGGCGAGACCGTCGCCGTGTTCGGCGTCGGCGGGGTCGGCCTGGCCACGCTCCAGGCCGCCCGGATCGCGGGCGCCTCGACGATCGTCGCCGTGGACGTGTCCCCGGAGAAGGAGGCGCTCGCACGGGCCGCCGGGGCCACCGAGTACGTCGTCTCCTCCGGGACCACCGCCAAGGACATCCGGCGGCTGACCGGGGGCCAGGGCGTCGACGTGGCCGTCGAGTGCGTCGGCCGCGCGGTCACCATCCGCACCGCCTGGGAGTCCACCCGGCGCGGCGGCCGCACCACCGTCGTCGGCATCGGGGGCAAGGACCAGCAGGTCACCTTCAACGCCCTGGAGCTCTTCCACTGGGGCCGCACCCTGGCCGGCTGCGTCTACGGCAACTCGAACCCGGCCGAGGACCTCCCGGTGCTCGCCGGTCACATCCGGGCGGGGCGGCTCGACCTCGGCGCCCTCGTCACCGAGCGGATCACCCTGGACGGCATCCCGGGCGCCTTCGAGAACATGCTCGCGGGCAAGGGCGGTCGGGCCCTCGTCGTCTTCTGACCCGCGGCACGCGGAAGCCCGTACCGGCGGGGGTCCGGTACGGGCTTCCTCGGGTCCGACCCGCCGAGGCGGGTCAGAGATCGAGGACGAGACGGTCGCCGCGCGAGCGTCCCACGCAGATCATCATCGTCGTCCCCGACGCCTTCTCGTCCTCGCCGAGGACGGTGTCGTGGTGCTCGGGGGTCCCGGCGACCACCTTCGTCTCACAGGTGCCGCACCAGCCCTCCTCGCAGGAGTACGCCACACCCGGCACCACCTCGCGCACGGTGTCGAGGAGGGTTCGTCCGGGCTCCACGCGCAGCGTCCGCCCGGTCCGCCGGAGCTCGACCTCGAAACCGCCCGCGCCGGAGGGCCTCTCCACCGGCGCCGCACCGAACCGCTCCAGGTGCAGCGGCCCCGGCCACCGGTCCTGCACCGCCCGCAGCAGCCCCTCCGGGCCGCAGCAGTACACGGCCGTCCCGGCGGGCTGCCCGGCCAGGACGGCGTCGAGGTCGGGCAGCCCCGCCGTGTCCTGCGGGACGAGCGTGACCCCGGGCAGCCCGGCGAGCTCCTCGCGGTACGCCATCGAGGCGAGGCTCCGGCCGCCGTACACCAGCGACCACGAACCCGGCGGCAGGGAACGGATCATCGGCAGCAGGGGAGTGATGCCGATGCCGCCCGCGACGAACAGGTACCGCTCGGCGGGCACCAGCGGGAACCGGTTGACCGGGCCCCGGACGTCGAGGACCGTGCCCTCCCCGACGGAGGTGTGGACCTCCTCGGAGCCGCCCCGGCCGGCGGGCTCCCGCAGCACGCCGAGGCGGTACGTGGTCCGGTCCGCCGGATCGCCGCAGAGCGAGTAGTGCCGTACCGCCCCGGACGGCAGCGTCACCTCCAGGTGGGCGCCCGGCTCCCAGGGCGCGAGCGCGGCGCCCTCGGGGTCGCCGAGCAGCAGCCCCCGCACCCCCTCGGCCTCCCGGACGACGGAGCGGACCGTGAGTCGGACCGTGGTCATGGCATCACCTCGGCGTCCCGGTGGGCGGAAGCAGCGGTTCGGGCCACACCCGGCACAGCGCCCCGTAGACCACGGCGGCGACCACGAAGGAGGCCGGCAGGCTCAGGTCCACCCCGCCGGTGAGACCGGTCAGCGGGCCCGTGTAGAGCGGGTTGTTCACCCACAGCACGCCCACCACGGAGCCCGCGGCGAAGGCTGCGGCGGCCCGTGCGTTGACCCCGCCCGTGTACCAGTACCGTCCGCCGCCGCCCGTGGTGAACGCGCGCAGCGCCTCCGCGTCGTACCGGCCCCGGTGGAGCACGTACCCGACGGAGAGCACGGCCGCCCACGGGGCCACGACCGTGAGCAGCAGCGTCACGAACGCCGACATCGCGTCCATGGCGTCGTACACCACCGCCCCGAGGTACAGCACGGCCGCCGCGAGCAGCGCGACCACCGTGGTCACGGCGGCCCGGGAGGAGCGCCAGAACACCGAGTTGGCGGAGAGCCCGGCCGCGTACAGGCACAGACCGGCCTGCGGCAGGGTGCCCGCGAAGCCGAAGACGACCACCGCCACCGCGAACCAGCCCGGCACGGCGTCCGTCAGACCCTGCAGCCACGGCTCGTCGGGCACGGGGAAGAGCGTCGTCACGTACGCGCCGGTGAGCAGCGCGGCGAGACTGCTGAGGAACATCGAGATCCCGCTCGCCCGCACCACCCGGCCCGTGGGGGTGCCGGCCGGCATGTAGCGGGTGTAGTCGCCCTGGAAGGTGGCGTACGACAGGGGCACGGTCGCGGACGCGGTCGCCGCGAGCAGCCAGGTCTGCAGCGTGCTGTCCAGTGCCAGGCTCCCGCCGGCGTAGCCCGCGTCGAACTTCGGCGCGAGCACGAGCGCGGTCCCGAGCAGGACCGCCCCGCCGGTGACGGCCGTGATCCGGTACGTGCGGACCAGCGTCTCGTGGCCGCGCACGGCGACCAGCGCGACCGCCGCCGCCGTCACGAACATCGCCACGGTCAGCGCGCCCGGGCCGGTCGGCGTGGAGAGCAGCCGGTGCCCCGCGACCATCACGGCCGTGCCGCCCGTCCACACCGCGATCGCGAAGAAGCCGAGCGCCGTCACCACCGTGATGACGTTGCCGACGACCCGGCCCCGCACCCCGAAGTGCGCCCCGCTCGACACCGGATCGTTGGTGCCGGTGCGGACGCCGAACCGCGCGAGCGGCGCGAGCAGCGCCGTCCCGACCGCGACGCCCGCCGCGATCGCGGTGGCCGAGGCCCACCAGCCGAGGCCGAAGACCACGGGCAGCGCACCGAGCACCACGGTGCCGAACGAGAACTGCGCGGAGGGCCAGATCCAGCCGAAGTCGCCCGGTGTCGAGGTGCGTTCCGCCTCGGGCACCGGCGCGATGCCGTCGTGGTCGACCGCCGCACGGGGCGGCGTCACGGTGGACGCCGCCCCGGTCGGTGTGGTGGTCATGAGGCGCCCCCGGCGAGTTCCTCGGACAGGTCCGCGGGACGGTCCTGGCCGGGCAGCACGTCGACCACCCGGAGGGCCGCGCAGGCGGCCCCCGAGGTCCGCTCGCCGCTGGTCAGGTCGAAGGTCGTGTGGTGCAGGGGGCAGGTGATCCGCAGCCTGTCCCCGTCGACCCTCCCGTACTTCAGCCGGCCCCCGCGGTGGGGGCACAGGGCGGCCGCGAGGACCTTGCGGCCGCCGACCTCGACCAGGACCAGGTCCTCGGTCACCTGGCGGACGACGGGCTCGCCGGAGCTCCGCCGCCCGGCGGGCACGGCCGTCACGCGACGCTCTCCCGCGCCCGCGCGATCGCCGTCTCGGTGGCCTCGCCGACGATGTCGGAGGCCAGCCGCACACCCGCCCAGATCTTCGCCAGGTCGGGCTCGTCGAGCGCGCGGATCGCCGTGCGCATGTGGTTGCTGTGGTACGAGTCGATGTACAGGTGCTCGGTGTAGTACGCGTCGTGGACGATCCCGAGCCGCCGTGCCGCCCGGGCGAAGCTCTGGAAGGCGTACAGGACGCTCGTCTCGAAGTAGGCGTACGCCCCGAGGAAGTACTGCGGGGACGGCGCCCGGCTCGCCAGCCAGTGGAACATGTTGACGTAGGCGTAGCACTCCGGGGACGTGTCGTCGAGGTAGTCGTCGAGCTCCAGGCTCATCCCGAGCTCGGTGAGCAGGTCCCGGTAGAGCTGGGAGTGGGCCTTCTCCTCGTTGCCGCAGCCCAGTTCGTCGATGAGGACGCGGAAGACCGCCATCGCCGAGCGGTACGGCAGCCGGGGGACCACCGGGAGCAGCGACTCGGACTCGGTGAGCCCGTCGAGCGCGAACTCCCGGACGATCAGCTTGAACTGGTCGAGCGTCGCGTGCTCGGCGAGGAAGGTCGCGCTCTCCGGGAGCGCGGCCTCCTCCTCGGCGAGGAACTCCTTGAGCGCCTGGAGCAGTTCGCCGGCCGAGCCGAACCGGGGCGCGGAGGCCTCGTAGGCCCGCGCCTTCGGCAGGATCCACCGCTCCTCGATCGCGGTCATCGAGCCGTAGTCGCCGAGGTTGGGCACCCGCCGGTAGAGGGCGTGCAGTTCGCGCTGGGCGGTGGCCGCCGGGGCCGCGATCGAGTGCGCGGCCACCGGGACGGAGGAGGCGGTGGGGGAGGCGGGGGTGGTGCTCATGCCGCCTCGACCTCCTCGTGCGTGGTGGGGGAGGAGATCACGCCGCGCTCGTGCAGTTCCTTCTTGACCCAGCGGTACCAGTCGTCGCGGAAGACGCCGTACTTCTCGCAGACCGTGTTGATCTCCGCCTGGCGGTCCGGGGTCGGGTCGACCAGCATCGCGTTGCACAGGCCGGGTTCGAGGTTGGCCAGCGGGCCGATGAAGCCCTGGATGCCGCGGGCGTCGACGAGGAGGTTCTCCCAGCCCTCGAAGACGGGGATGCCGGTGCCGGCCTCCGCCATCCTGCGGGTGAAGGCGGCGTCGCCGCTCGACTCCTTGATGCCGACGATCCCGGGGATCTCCTTGCAGATCCGGATCAGGGTCTCGAACTCGATGCGGTTGCCCGACAGCGCCTCCTCGTTGTAGAGGAAGATCGGTATGTCGAGGGCCGCCCGGATCGCCCGGTAGTGCTCGACGATCTGGTCCTGCGTCACGTCGGCGCCGAAGGGCGTGGTGACGACGACGGCGTCGGCGCCGATCTCGGCGGCCGTGCGGGCCCGGTCGACCACCGAGGCCGTGTCGGGGAGCTGGATCCCGGCGAGCACGGGGAGTCCGCCGGCGTGCTTGACGGTGTACGTGACGACGTCCTGCCACTGCCGGGCGTCGAGCTTCCAGCCCTCGCCGGAGGTCAGGGCCGGCATGAGACCCGTGACCTCGGTCCGGATGTGGTCCAGGAGCCGGACGACGCTCTGCTCGTCGACGGTGCCGTGCTCGTCGAGCGGGGTGATCAGGGGGACGACGGTCCCGGAGTAGGAGTCAGGCATGAGTGGGGTGCCCTTCGCGATGTGGTTCAGAGGGAGTCGGAGTCGACCTTCAGCACCAGCGAGCGCCGGTAGAGGTCCTCCAGGTACGCGGGGAACGAGGGCTCCGCGCCGGTGCCGAGGGGCACGACGGGCAGGCCGTCGGCCGCCTTCAGCAGCCGGGGGCTCGCGGTGTGCAGCACGCCCTCCCGGCCGATGACCTGGGCGAGCAGCAGGCGTTCGTGCGGGGGCAGTCCGTCGAGCGCGGGAGCGGTGAAGGCGCGCCGGACGTCGTCCTCGTCGTACGGGACCCGGTCGATGGCCAGGTCGGTGTGGAGGACGTCCATGAACGGGTAGTAGTCGTCCTGCACTTCGCGCTCGTAGCCCCAGACGAGGTCGTCGCAGCGGCCGACCTGCTCCCAGTTCATGACGACCCGGCCGGCGTCCCCGGCGGCGAGCCGGGCCGCGAAGAAGGACTTGGCGGCGACGCGGACGGTCTCGTCCTGGCTGTGCATGCCCATGAAGAGCGTGGCGTCGATGAACACCGTGGGGGCGTGCTCGGTCGCCTCGGTCGCGGTGGTGGCGTCAGCCGGCATAGCGCTCGAGCACCTTCCGCATCCGCTCCATCGCGCCGGCGAACACCTCGGGCTCGCGGGCCAGGGCCAGGCGGACGAAGCGCTCGCCCTTCTCCTTGGTGTTCCAGTAGAAGAAGGTGCCGGGCAGGACGTACACCTCCTCGTCGAAGAGGACGGCCTGCAGCTGGGTGGCGGTCAGGTTCTCGGCGGTGATGCGGAACCAGGCGACGCTGGTGCCGACGACCGGCTCCTGGAACTCCAGGATGGTGCCGGCGAGGGCGGCGCGGGCGGCGTCGCCGTTGGTCTTGATGATGTCGCGGACGGAGGCGAAGCCGTCGGTGATGGAGTCCTCGATGTACTGCGTGACCATGTTGAGGACGAACGGCGACACGTTCAGCAGGACGCTGGTGTGGAGGTTGTAGACCTCCTCCTGGATGTTCCGGCTGGCGGTGATCATGGCGCACTTGGCGTCCTGGATGGGCCAGGTCTTGCCGGTGTCCTCCATGACCATGTAGGTGACGCCGGACTCCTCCAGGAGCTTGTAGATGTCGACCCGGCCGATGCCCTCGTCACAGAGCGCGAAGGAGGCGAAGCAGAAGTCCATCACCAGGACCTTGTCGTGGTCCACGCAGTAGCGCACGACCTCGGCGAAGCCCTCCAGCTTCTCGGCGAGCAGGGTGAATCCGGTCGGGTTGTTCGGGTCGACCAGGTAGATCGCGTCCGCGTCGATCGACTCGACCAGGCGCTCGTAGATGGCGTCCTTGTCGTGCAGCACCGACTCGTCGACCGGGCCCAGCGGCACCTGCATGTTGCGCAGCAGGTCGACCAGGTTGTCGAAGCAGGGCTCCACCAGCTGCACGGACATGCCGCGCTGCTTCAGGAACATGCCGGCCACCATCGTGGAGACGCTGGCGGAGTACGACAGGAGCGTCCGGTCCATCGCCCGGGCGGTGGGCTGCTGGTGCAGGCGGAAGAACGCGTCGATGAACTGGCGCTCGAAGTGGGCCTGCTGCTTGGACTCGGACTCGTGCCACAGCTCGGGGAGCCGGGAGACGATCCGCTCCTGCGAGTCGGACTGACGCTGGTGCGTGTGCGCGTCGGCCAGGTTGAACCGGGTCTTCAGAGCCTCGATCTCGTGCTGGGTGAGGTCGACGAAAGTGCTGACGTCTGCCTTGTCGGTCAACGACATGAAGAACTCCCGCTGTCGATACGAATCTCCGTCCGGAATTCCGGCGGCGTGAATGACTGTAGGAGCTTCGAGCGGCCTTGCGAATAACGGCCGGGTCACGCAATTAATAATCACCGCGATGTTCTGCGGAAGAAAAAAAGGAACGACGGCCAGGCATTCCTCGAAAGGAATGCCTGGCCCGTCGTTCGCTCTATTCGGCCGCGCCGGCGGCTTGTTCTCGCTATTCGGTGGCGGCCCGCAGCAGGATGTCTTCGTACACCTTCGGGTCGTCGGAGGCGATGACCGGCCAGCCGATGCCGTACGCGCCCTCCCAGCCCACGTCGATGCCGGGGTTGGCGTGGTCGGAGCCGTCGGGCAGGAACAGGTGGGGGCTGCAGTTCACGCGGTCGCTCTTCGAGAGCGCGGCCTGGTCGGCGAGGCTCCGGCGGGCCCGGCCGTCGTCCAGCGCCTCGGTGAGCGCGTCGACGTCGACGGCGCCGGTCTCGGCGGCCACGTCCAGGATCACCTTGCGGTGGCTGATGCAGCGCGACTCGGCCCAGAAGGCCCGGCGCAGCCCGAGGTCGAGCTGCTCGGAGGCGTTGAGGCTCTGCTCCTTCGCGGCGAGCACC
The DNA here is from genome assembly GCF_042733785.1 of Streptomyces sp. NPDC059695. NCBI lineage: Bacteria > Bacillati > Actinomycetota > Actinomycetes > Kitasatosporales > Streptomycetaceae > Streptomyces > Streptomyces sp. NPDC059695. Next base: position 48,186 of record NZ_JBHWFF010000014.1, read on the forward strand.
GCCTCCAGGGCGGGCAGCGTCGTCGACGGGTACAGCCAGTCCTTGGCCTGCCACAGCTGCCAGCCGGCGGCCGGCTCCAGGCTGGCCATCCGGGCGACCTCGCTGTCCGTGCCGGGGCGCGGGCTCGGGGCGTCGTTCAGCAGTTCCAGGGGGAAGGCGCGCAGGTCGAAGGAGACCTGCTCCTCCAGACCCAGGCGGGTCCGGGTGGCGTGCAGCCGGTGGATGGCGATGTGCGCGAAGGAACACCAGATGTCGGAGAAGACGGTGACGACTCCGCGCGGCGGGGTCAGGTCGGCGGTGGTCGGGTCGGACATGGTTCTCCTCGGTTCAGGTGCGTGGGCGGAGCGGTGCTCAGCCCGCGGTGGACTCATGGGCGTCCAGGGCCGCCTCGAGGTCGAGGTCGGCGCCCGGCAGCCAGGCGGGCAGGGACGGGATGCGGGCCATCGCGTCGAAGAGCCGGGGCACGGCGGTCTCCTCGACGGTCGGCCCGTGGGCGCTGAGCAGCCGAGCGGGGCGCAGTGCGGCCAGTTCGTGCACGGGGCGGAGGAACTTGGCCTCGTCGACCAGCGCGGTCCACGGGGCTATCGCACGGTTCAGCACCTCGAAGCCGTGGAAGAATTCCTCCTCCGAAAGGTCGGTGAAGTCCTGCTGAATTTCTTCGACGACGGTACCGAAACTGTCGGAGCTGTAGAGCGTTCCATCGGAATGGTCGAACACGGCGAGAGTTCCGGGTGAATCGAAGGTGGGCGGCCGGTGAAAACTCAGCTCACGATCGCCGACTTTCACGCGACTTCCCGGGTTCGCTGTCACCACCCGTTCCTGCGGAATGCTGAACTCTTCCGATATTCGGGTGAGTGATATCGCGTTGGCCAGCACCTTCGCCCGCGGCGCGGCCTCCAGGATCCGGGCCAGGGCGCCGGTGTGGTCGCGGTCGTCGTGGGTGACGACGATCCACCGCAGGTCGCCCGGCTCGATCAGCGACCAGAGGGAGTCCAGGAAGCCCTCCCGGTCGACGGGCATCCCGGTGTCCACGAGCAGCGGCTCGCCGGACCGGAGGAGGAAGGCGTTCACCGGCTGGTCGCCGAGGCCGGGGATGGGCAGGGCCGACGGGAGGACGTGGATGTCCGGCCCGGCGGTGTAGGACGTCTTCATGAGCAGCCTTTCACGAGGCGCCGAGCGGGCCGGGGGTCCCCCGGGCGCGGGCCCGGGGGAGGCGCCGGCCTCGGTCAGACGAGCTGGATGGTCAGGGAGCCGGCGATCAGCAGGGCGAGGCCCAGGGCGCGCGGCTTGGTCAGGGAGCGCTGCGGGAGCTTGAAGAGACCCTTGTGGTCGATCAGCGCCGAGGTGAGCTGCTGGCCCGTCACGGTCAGGGCGATGGTGACGGCCGCCCCGATGGTCGGGATGAGCAGGAAGGTGCCGGTGACGTAGGCCGCGGCGCAGGCGCCACCGAGCCAGCCCCACCAGGGCATCTTCTTGAGCGGGGCGATCTTGGGCTTCGGGGTCTTCCGGGTCGCGTAGAGCGCGAGCAGGACGACGGCGATGGTGAAGGTCGCCACCGCGAAGCTGATCACGGCGACGGTGATGGGCTCCTTCAGCTGCGCGCGCAGCTGGGCGTTGACCGCGCCCTGGATCGGGAGGACACCGCCGGCGACGATGCCGAGGACGAGCCAGCCGACGCGGCCGGCGCTCGACATCTTGGGGGCGCCGGGAGGGGCCGCGGCCTTCATGCCCCGGATGATCACGACGATGCCCGCGAGGACGGCCAGGGCGCCGAGGACGATGCCGATGCTCAGGTCCTTCTGCTTCAGCCCGAGGAGGCCGAAGAGGTCGAGGGCGAGCGAGGCGAACATCTGGCCGGTGACGAAGAGTCCGACGGCGGCGAGGGCGCCGAGCCGTGGGAACAGCAGGATGCCGCTGGTGATGTAGAGGGGACTGGCGAGTCCGCCGAGCAGCTGCCACCACTCCACGTCGGGCAGCTTGCCGAGCGCGCCGAGCGCACCGGCGGCCACCGCGAGCACGACGAGCAGCGTGGTGGCCACGCCGAGCTGGATGGTCGAGGCGCCGTACGGGGTGCCGACGGCGGCGTTGAGCTGGAGGTTCACCGAGGCCTGGACGGCGAGGAGGCAGCCGACCAGCAGGGCCGCGGCGAGTAGCGCGGTGTGCATCTGGATCTCCCTGGGGCGGGATGGCGAGCGGATAAGTGGACACTGAGTCCGTTTAGCATGCCATGCAACATGGCAAACGGACAAGGTGTCCACTTAGCCCCGGGGGAAGTAAGGTCGGGTCATGAGCGAGGAAGAGCAGCGAGGTCGTGGAGCCGCCTCCGTGCACCGGGTCGGCGGTCTCCTCGGTGATCTGCAGGCCGCGGACGAGCAGCCGGTCGCCCCGCGCAGACGCGCCGACGCGGAGCGCAACCGTGCCCAGATCCTGGCCGCGGCCGAGCGGCTCTTCGCCGAGATCGATCCCCGCTCGGTGACCATGGACCGGATCGCCAAGGCCGCCGGCGTGGGCCGCGCGACGCTGTACCGGAGCTTCCCCGATCCGTCCTCCGTCGCCGTGGCGCTGCTCGACGAGCACGAGCGCCGGCTCCAGGGGCAGCTCATCTACGGGCCGCCGCCGCTCGGTCCCGGCGCACCGGCGGGGGAGCGGCTCGCGGCGTTCTACCTGGCGATGCTCGATCTGCTCGAACGGCATCTGCCGCTGGCGCTGGGGGCGGAGACGGGTCCCGCGCGCTTCCGGACGGGCGCGTACGGATTCTGGCGCGTCCACGTCCGGACCCTGCTGGTCGACCACGGGGTCGAGGACCCGGATCCGCTGATCGACATCGCGCTCAGTCCGCTGTCGCCCGAGCTCTTCCAGTTCCAGCGGCACGAGCTCGGCCTGCCGGCCGAGCGCATCGGGCGCTCGCTGACGGCCTTCGCCCGCCAGCTGCTCCACTCAGGAGGCGGTGGCTGACCGCCCCTGCGAGGGGGCCTTCGACGCCGTCGGGGGCGTCGGTGTGGTGGTGCCGGCCGGGGCGGCCGGCGCGGCCGGGTGGACGAGGCCCGGCAGGATCAACTCCCAGATGCGGCGCAGTCGTTCCTCCGCGGGGTCGTGCAGGGCGCCGCTCTCCGTCGGCCAGGGCGTGTCGGCGGGCGTGCCCGGGAGTCGCATCTCCAGCTCGACCCCGGTGATCACGTAGCCGATCAGCGCCGCGACCGCCGTCGCGTCGACGCCCGGCCGTAAGGCCTGCTCCGCCACCGCGTACCGCGCCAGACGGCCCACCTCGCGCCGCCAGGGGCAGTCCTGCCCCGGCCCGGGGTCGGTCGACTGCAGCTCGCGGGAGAGGCGCTCGCCCGCCCGCGCCATGGGGTCGGTCTCGAAGAGCCGGATCAGCGCGTGGGTGGTGATCACCAGCTTGTCGATCGCGGTGCCGCCCACGCCCTCCGTGGACAGGCAGGCCGACTCGACCGTGATCCGGGTGACCGCGCGGGCCTTCCCGCGCACCGCGGTCGCCAGGTCCGACTTGGTCGCGAAGTGGAAGACCAGGGCGCCGGTGGTGACCCTGGCCTCACCCGCGATCCGGGCCAGCGAGGCCCGCTCGTAGCCCATCCTGTCGAAGACCCTCGCGGCCGACGACAGGATCTCCTGTCTTGTGCGTTCCGCCCGCTGCTGAATCGCCATGAGCTCCCCCGTGGACTCGCGAGAAGGTGCCGGAGCGTTATCTTCCGGCCCGCGCCTGTGACCGACTCGAAACTATCCGGCCGGAGAGCGGCGAAACGTGGCTTCTTGTCCGTCAGGCCGGAACTGGGGCTTGACGCGCGTCTCCCTCCCAGGTCGCGGGCGCCCGGCCCGCGCGGACCGCCCGCGAACTGACCGGAACCGGGGGTATGGCCTGTCAGGTGGATTCAGCCGTTCCGGCGGTCGCGGAAGCCCGTGCCCGGGAGCGGGATACAGCCACGCCCGCGAGGCACAGCGCACCCCCGGCGAGGGTGAGCGCACCCGGCAGCTCGCCCAGGAACCCCCACGCGAGGAGCACCACGAGCGCGGGCACGGCGTACGTCGTCGCGCCCATCCGGCCCGCCGTCGTGCGGGCCAGGGCGTAGGCCCAGGTCGTGAAGGCGAGCGCGGTGGGGAAGACCCCCAGATAGACCATGTTCAGGGTCGCCGGCAGCGGGGCCCGTCCGGCCTCCTCGACGAGCTGTCCGGCGAACGGCAGACAGGCCGCCGCGCCCACGAGGCACCCGAAGGTCGTCACCTGGAGCGCGCTGCCGTGCGCGAGCGCCGGCTTCTGGGCGACGACCCCGCCCGCGTACGCGACCGCCGCGAGCAGGCAGAGGGCCACCCCGAGCACCGAGGCGTGCCCGCCGGAGCCGCCGCCGGACATCGACAGGCCGACGGTCACCGCGCCCGCGAAGGAGACCGCCATGCCGGCGAGCAGCCGGGGCGGCAGCGACTCCTTGAGGAACCGGGCGCCCAGCAGGGCGATCAGGATCGGTCCGATGTTCACGACCATCGCCGCCGTGCCCGCGTCGACCTCCTGCTCGCCCCAGTTCAGGACCACCATGTACACCCCGAACCACAGCAGGCCCGAGACCACGATCCCCGGCCAGGCCGCCCGCGGCGGCAGCCCCTCCCGCCGTATCAGGAGCACGGCCCCGAGGACCAGCGATCCGGCGAGCAGCCGGCCGAGCGCGAGCGCGCCGGGGGAGTAGGCCGCCCCGGCGCTGCGGATGGAGACGAAGGCGGAGGCCCACAGGACGACGGTGACTCCGGCGGCGACGAGCGCGAGCCGGGAGGGTTGCTTCTGCATGGTCCGACCGTAGGGCGCGAACCCTTCGGCGCCCACCGCAATATCGAGGGGCACGAGACGGGACCCGCACAGCATCGAGGCATGCCAAGCCGGGCCCCCCTCCGCGTCGAGGGATGCGAGGCGGGGCCCGTCTCCGCGTCGAGGGGTGCCAGGCCGGGCCCGGTCCGCTCAGCGCAGCGACTCCGCCGTGATGCCCAGGCCCGTCCGCAGGGCGCTCTCGCCCTCCGGCGTCACCTTCACCGCCCGCTCGGACCCGATCCGTACGCACCACCCGGCGTCGAGCGCGTGCCGGCACAGCGCGGCGCCCGCGAGCCCCGCGAGGTGCGGGCGGCGCTCGGTCCAGTCCAGGCAGCCGCGCGCGACGGGCCGCCGCCCCTTCCGTACGAAGGCGATGCCCTGCTCGTCGAACCAGGCCAGGCCCCGGTCCGTGAGCGCGAACCCGGTGTCCTGGCGCAGCAGTCCGCGCTCCGTCATCGCGTCGGTGATCGCGATGCCGAGCCGCCCCGCGAGGTGGTCGTAGCAGGTCCGGCCGCGCGCCATCGCCCGGCCCGCGCTCGCGGCCCGCAGTGAGCGGGGGGCCTGCGGCACCTCGGGCTCGGACCGGGCGGCCAGGTCCTCGACGAGGTGCGCGATCCCGGGATCGGCGAGGCGGACGTACCGGTGCCGGCCCTGTCGCTCCTCCGCGAGCACCCCGCCCGCGACGAGTTTCCCGAGGTGTTCGCTGGCGGTGGACGGTGCCACCCCGGCGTGCCGGACGAGTTCCCCGGCGGTCCAGGCCCGCCCGTCGAGCAGGGCGAGCAGGAACGCGGCGCGGCTCTCGTCCGCGAAGAGCGCCGCGAGCGCGGCGAGATCACTGGCTGCCATGGTCCAAGCCTGCCGCACTCACGTTTCGGCGGAGGCCGAACCGTGCGGTGCGCGGGGGCGGGCGGGGAGCGCCTCGTACTGGAGCCGCAGGCCGTCGAGCAGCGCCCGCAGGCCCGTCTCGAAGGCGCCTTCGTCCACCTTCTGGCGGTGCTCGGCGAGGAGGTGGGCCCGGCCCAGGTGCGGGTAGTCGGCGGGGTCGTAGGCCGTCTCGTCGTCGACGAAGCCCCGGGCGAAGGAGCCGAGGGCGGAGCCGGTGACGAAGTACCGCATCAGGGCGCCGATGGAGGTGGCCTGGGCCGGGGGCCAGCCCGCCCGGACCATGGCGCCGAAGACGGCGTCGGCCACCTTCAGGCCCGCCGGGCGGCGGCCGGGGCCCTGGGCGAGGACGGGGACGATGTGCGGGTGGTCGGCGAGCGCGGCGCGGTAGGAGACCGCCCAGTCGTGCAGGGCGCTCCGCCAGTCCCGGCCGTCGTCCTCCGCGAACATCGACAGGTCGATCTTCGCGCTCACCGCGTCCGCGATCGCGTCGAGGATCTCGTCCTTGGTGCGGAAGTGGTTGTAGAGCGAGGGCCCGCTCACCCCGAGTTCGGCGGCGAGCCGCCGGGTGGAGAGCCCCGCGAGTCCCTCCGCGTCCACGAGCGCGCCCGCCGTCTCGACGATGCGGTCTCGGCTGAGCAGGGGCTTGCGCGGTCGGGCCATGGCGCACATAGTAGGCCCGCTACGACAAAACTAGCAGTGGTAATTAAAGAGGTGGGTGGCACCGCATGAATCTGGAACTCAGCGAGGAGCAGGAGGCCGTGCGCCGGCTCGCCGAGGACTTCGTCGCACGCGAGGTCACCCCGCACTCGGCCGCGTGGGACCGTGCCGAGGAGGTGGACCGGGGCATCGTGAAGAAGCTGGGCTCCGTCGGCTTCCTCGGGCTCACGATCCCGGAGGAGTACGGCGGCTCGGGCGGCGACCATCTCGCGTACTGCCTCGTCACCGAGGAGCTGGGCCGCGGCGACTCCTCCGTGCGCGGCATCGTCTCCGTCTCCCTCGGCCTGGTCGCCAAGACGATCGCCGCCTGGGGCGACGAGGACCAGAAGCGGCGGTGGCTCCCCCGGCTCGCCTCCGGCGAGGCCCTCGGCTGCTTCGGCCTCACCGAACCCGGCACCGGCTCCGACGCGGGGAACCTGGCCACCCGCGCCGTACGGAACGGGGACGCGTACGTCGTCAACGGCGGCAAGATGTTCATCACCAACGGCACCTGGGCCGACGTCGTGCTGCTCTTCGCCCGCACGAACGACACCCCCGGCCACAAGGGCGTCTCCGCCTTCCTCGTCCCCGCCGACACCCCGGGCCTCACCCGTCGCCCCGTCCACGGCAAGCTCGGCCTGCGCGGCCAGGCCACCGCCGAACTGGTCCTCCAGGACGTCCGCGTCCCGGCCTCCGCCCTCCTCGGCCCCGAGGGCAAGGGCTTCGCCGTCGCCATGTCCGCCCTCGCCAAGGGGCGCATGTCGGTCGCCGCCGGCTGTGTCGGCATCGCCCAGGCCGCCCTCGACGCCGCCGTGCGGTACGCGGGGGAGCGGGAGCAGTTCGGCAGGCCCATCGCCTCGTACCAGCTGGTCCAGGAGCTCCTCAGCGACATCGCCGTCGACGTGGACGCCGCCCGGCTGCTCACCTGGCGGGTCGCCGACCTGATCGACCGGGGCCGGGACTTCGCCACCGCCGCCTCCCAGGCGAAGCTGTACGCCTCCGAGGCCGCGGTCCGCGCCGCGAACAACGCCCTCCAGGTCTTCGGCGGATACGGCTACATCGACGAGTACCCGGTCGGGAAGCTGGTGCGCGACGCCCGCGTGATGACCCTCTACGAGGGCACCAGCCAGATCCAGAAGCTCATCATCGGCCGGGCGCTGACGGGGATCTCGGCCTTCTGAGTACGTCGGTGAGTACGCGGACGGATGTGGCACCGGCCACGTCCGTCCGATGCTGGGCGGCATGAGCGACACACCGGTCAAGCAGCAGAACACCGCCGCCTACTACATGCAGGCCGTCATCTCCTTCGGGATCGCGGTCGCCGCCGTGGCCATCGGCGTCTACCAGCTCGACGCCAGCGCCTGGGTGCGGGCCTTCCTCGCCGTCTCGGTCCTCTACCTCACGACCTCGGCCTTCACCCTCGCCAAGGTCGTCCGCGACCGCCAGGAGGCCGGCCAGATCGTCAGCCGGGTCGACCAGGCCCGCCTGGAGAAGCTCCTCGCCGAGCACGATCCGTTCCAGAAGCTCTGAAGGGCGACGGGAGGCTCTAAGCGCTTGCTCACCCTCGTTGTATGGTGTTCGTCCTGACGGGGTCCGAGAGGGAGTGTGGGATGAGCGCGGCGGAGGAGACGCCCGGGGGCGAGGACGTGCCCTGGGGCGAGGTCACGCCCGAGGCGGCCCGGCGGCTGCTCGTGGCCGCCGTCGAGGCGTTCGCCGAGCGCGGCTACCACGCCACCACCACCCGGGACATCGCGGGCCGCGCCGGGATGAGCCCCGCCGCCCTCTACATCCACTACAAGACCAAGGAAGAGCTGCTCCACCGGATCAGCCGCATCGGTCACGACCGGGCCCTGGAGATCCTCTCGGCCGCGGCCGACGGCGACGGCACCCCCGCCGAGCGGCTCGCCGACGCCGTGCGCTCCTTCGTCCGCTGGCACGCCGAGCGCCACACGACCGCGCGCGTCGTCCAGTACGAGCTCGACGCGCTCGGTCCCGAGCACCGCGCCGAGATCGTCGAGCTGCGCCGCGAGTCCGAGGCCGTGATCCGGCGCATCATCAACGAGGGCGTCGCGGCGGGCGAGTTCGAGGTGTCGGACGTGCCCGGCACGACGGTCGCCGTGCTCTCGCTCTGCATCGACGTCTCCCGCTGGTTCAACACCCAGGGCCGCCGGTCGGCCGACGAGGTCGGCGCGCTCTACGCCGACCTCGTGCTGCGGATGGCCGGCGCTCAGAAGTAGTAGCGGGAGACCGACTCGGCGACGCAGACGGGCTTCTCCGAGCCCTCGCGCTCCACGGTCACCGCCGCCGTCACCTGCACGCCGCCGCCGGCCTCCTCGACCTTCGTCAGGACGGCGGTGGCCCGCAGCCGCGAGCCGACCGGGACGGGGGCGGGGAAACGCACCTTCTCCGTCCCGTAGTTGAGGCCCATCTTCATGCCCTCGACGCGCAGCACCTGCGGCACGAACAGCGGAAGCAGCGACAGCGTCAGATAGCCGTGCGCGATCGTCGAGCCGAACGGTCCGGCGGCGGCGCGCTCGGGGTCCACGTGGATCCACTGGTGGTCGCCGGTCGCCTCCGCGAAGAGATCGATCCGCTTCTGGTCGATCTCCACCCAGTCGCTGTGCCCCAGCTGCTCGCCGACCCCCGCGCGCAGCTCCTCGGCGGAGGTGAAGATCCTCGGCTCGGCCATGTTCGCTCGTCCCTTCTCGTACGGCATACCTGGTGGTCGGTATCTAAGCGCTTGCTCAGCATGTGGGGTGCGGTGGCCGCTGTCAACGGCCGTCGCCGACGGACCAGTAGGGTTCCCCGGGTGCCGCAGATTCCAGAGAAGATCCACGAACTCACCGTCGGCCAGCTCTCCGCCCGGAGCGGGGCCGCGGTCTCCGCCCTGCACTTCTACGAGGCGAAGGGGCTCATCAGCAGCCGCCGCACCAGCGGGAACCAGCGCCGCTACGGCCGCGACACGCTCCGCCGGGTCGCCTTCGTCCGGGCCGCCCAGCGGGTCGGGATCCCGCTGGCCACCATCCGGGAGGCGCTCGCCCAGCTCCCCGAGGAGCGCACGCCCACGAACGAGGACTGGGCCCGCCTCTCCGGGGCCTGGCGCACCGAGCTCGACGAGCGCATCAAGCAGCTCGGGCGCCTCCGCGACCACCTGACGGACTGCATCGGCTGCGGCTGCCTCTCCCTGGAGACCTGCGTCCTGTCCAACCCCGACGACCGCTTCGGCGAGCGCATGGCGGGCTCCCGCCTCCTCCCGGTGAGCCGCCCGGCGGCGGAGGAGGCCACCTAGTACGGCAGGGCCGCCGCCACCAGTTCGGCATTGGAGCGCGCACGGGTGCCGTCCGGCAGGAGCAGCGTGTCCTCCAGGCCGATCCGGGCGTCCGCGCCCAGCCGCCGGGCGAGCCGCAGCACCGGCCAGACGCCGCCCTCCTCGCCGTGGAGCAGTACCGGCACCCCGGCCGCCGGGACGGCGAGCGCCGCCAGCAGGGCGAGGGCCCGGGCCTCGGGCGCGTCGTCCGGGCCCGTGACCTTCGCCAGGACCCGCCGCACGGCCGGCGCGAGCGGGGAGCGCGCGAACCGGCCGGGCCCGTCCGTGCCGGACCACAGCGCGGCCTCCACGCCGACCCCGCGCTCCAGGAGCGCGGCGGCCACCTCCTCGGCGCCCGGCTCGTGCCACTCGACCGACACCAGGTCGGGGAGCACCGTCCAGGAGCGGATCCGCTCCGCCCTGCGGCCCGCGTCGTGCTCGGCCGACGCCGCCGTGGTGACCGGCACCGGGGCGTCGAGCGCCGACCTGATCTCCGTCAGGACCGGCGCGAGCACCCGGGGCGACAGCGAGGTGCGGCCGCAGGGCGTGCGGGGATGCACCCGCACCTCCCGGGCCCCCGCCGCCACCGCCCGCGCCGCGGACTCCGCGAGGGACTCCGGCGACATCGGGACCGCCGCCGATTCCACGGGCTCCCGCGAGCCGTTGAGGCACACCTGGAGCACGGCGGGCGTCCCGCGCCTCACGCCGCCGAGGCCAGCGGCGTGCGCCGCTCCCCGCGCGCCCGGGCCAGCGCCCCCGAGGTCAGCACCGCCCGCGGGACACCCACGCCGCAGTCCCCGCACACCGGACCCAGCCACGGCTCGTACGGGTCGCCCGGCCCGGTCCACTCGATCCGCGGCCCCGCGCACACCGGACAGGCCTCGCCGGGCCCGCGCTCCAGTGCGCCGATCAGCCGCCGCAGCACCTCGGGCAGCGGGTCCGAGGGATGCACCGACGGGTCGCCGCAGCGGACCACGCCGTTCCCGCCCCAGACCCGGCGGTGCCAGTCGTCGAGCGCGCCGAGTCCGCGCAGCCCCTCGTGCTTCTCGCGCCGCCGCCGGGCCGCGAACCGCTCCTCGTACGCGAGCCACACGGCCCGCGCCTCCTCCAACTCCTCCAGCGCGGCCACCAGCCGCCCCGGGTCGAGCTCCCGGTCCTCGGGACCGAACCTGTGCCTGCGGCACAGATGGTCCCAGGTCGCGCGGTGCCCGTAGGGCGCGAACCTCTCCAGGCACTTGCGCAGTGAGTACCTGCGCAGTGCCGTGTCGCACCCCGGATCGCGCACCTGTCTCGCGAGACTCCGGAAACCGGCCATCACTCGCCACCTCCGCCGCTGGTCCTTCCGCGCTAACAGAGGGACGAACGGGAGCCCCGTCGTGTTCCATCGAAATTCCGATGGGAGCCATCAATGGCGTGGAAGTGACGCCCGGCACCCACCGGAACCAGGGCGTCCGGTGGGGTTCGCCGGGCCTCCTACCGGCCCGTCCGGGACGCCGCGACCACGACCTCCGCGAGCTCGGGCCGCCGGATGTCGCCGTGCGAGCGGACCACCTCGGCCGTGTCCACGCTCACGCACCCCGAGCCCGGAACCCCCGTACGCAGGGCCTCCGCGAGACTCAGCCGCACGACCCCCGGCACCGCCTGCACGCCGTCGTGACCGATCGCGCCCCAGCGCGGATCGTCCGCCCCGAGCAGCCCCTCCGCGGGGCCGGCCAGCGACGCGGAGTCGTTCGCCAGCCGGGACGCCAGCGGGTACATCACCCCCAGCGCCGTGTCGTGCCGCGAGTAGCAGGCCACCACCGGACCCCGGACCCGCCCCTGGAGGTCCCGCAACGCGCCGGACCGGCCCGGGTCGTGCGGCAGTCGCGCGGCGAACGCGTAGTGGGAGAAGGCACCCTGAAGGAGCGTCACGGAGGCGACCGGCCGCGCGCCGGCGGGCAGTCCCCGCAGCGCGTACGCCACGAGCCGGGCGCCCATGCTGTGGCCCACCAGGTGGACGCGGAGCCCGGGCGCGGCGCGTGCGACCTCGCCGAGCAGCGGCCCGAGTCCGTGCTCGCCGACCTGCCCGGCCCGCTTCTTCATCACGTAGTACGTGGCCTGGCGCAGCACCTCCTTGGCGCCCTTCCAGTACGTCTCGAGTCCCCCGCCGAAGGCCCCGGCGGAGAGGACCCCGGCCGAGACGGCCTCCGAGGTGACGGCGTCCGAGGGGAGGGCGTCCGCGTCCTGCAGGGCCCCGGTGAACCGCGCGCACACCGCCACCGGGTCCGCGACGAGGAACTCCGGCACCGACTCCGGAAGCGCCACCGACTCCGCGTCCACGTCCGTCAGCTCCCGCAGCAGCGCCCCGAACTCGGCGAACGCCGCCTCGGACGCCGGTGCCGCGGCGAGCAGTTCCGTGAGCCGCCCGACGACCGGCTCCTTCTCCGGGAGGACCGTCACCAGGGCCCGGAAGTCGGGCACCGGCTCGCCCGAGAACATCATCGACGGCCAGATCAGGCCCGCGTACCCCACCTCCACCCCGGGTGCCAGGAGCTCGGGGAAGGGCGCGAAGAAGTCGGAGCACAGGCGGGTCGCGCCGGACGGGGAGCTGTTCCACCCGTGCGCGAACACCACCAGGTCGCCGACGCCCTGCCGGGCGAGCGCGGCGAGCTCCGAGGCCTGGCCCGGCGGCCCGTCGCCGTCCTTGTCGAAGGTGATCTCCCGGTACGGCTCCACACTCATCCCGGTCACGGCCAGACCGTCCCTCCACGTCGAGGGGGCCGCGACGCCGGGTGCGCCCCGTGCGCGGGCGGCGGCTCCTTGGCGAGCATGCCCGCGCACAGGGCCGCCCAGACGTGTCAGCGCAGCCGCGCGGCCGAGATCCGGGGGAAGTGGATCAGCAGGTCGTACGCGGTGGAGTACCGCACGGACGCGACGTCGCCCTCCCAGGGGAACGCCGTCCCGATGTGCCGGGTCGGACGGGGTGCTTCCAGCCACGCGCGCGCCGCCGGACCCGTGCGCCTCAGGTCCAGGAAGAAGGGCCCGGACGCGACCCGGTCCAGGGTCGCGGCGCTGCTGCCGGGGCCGAGCGGGGCGACGGTGAAGGCCCGGAGCGGCTCGCCGGGGGCCGTGGTGTCGTGCGCGTTGAACGAGCCCTGCCCGAAGGAGGCGCCCACGCTCACGTAGTCCCGGCCGAGGGCGTCCCGGAGGAACGCGCCCTGGGTCCGCGGGTACTGGTCCGGCGTCACCGTCTCGTAGCCGACGTGCCCGTTGTGCGCGGAGAGCACCATCCGGTCGCCGGTCGTCCGCTGCCACCACACGGTGTTGTCGGCCATGATCCGGTCGCGGTAGAGCATCGCCTCGGCGACTCCCTCCGGCGTCGCCATGTCGTGGGCGTACTCGGTCCCGACCTGGGCGATCGCGCGCGCGTGCTGCACCGCCCACAGGTGCGCGTCCCGCGCCCCGGGGCCCCTGCCGGGGCTCTGCCGCTCCAGGAGGGCGAGGGCGCGGTTCACCTCGCCGGCCATCCGCTGCCGCTCGGCGCGCGGCCGCTCCATGTACTCCCTCGTCCATGTCTCCACCCCGCCGGTGGGCCGCGAGTCCCGGTACAGCTCCCGGAAGCGGGGGAGGAGTTCCGGGTGGACGCGGGCGACGTACGAGGTCACGGCGTCGAAGAGGTTCCCTCCGGCGTATCCGAGGTCGTTGCCCATGAAGCGGACCGGGCGATCGGGGTGCAGGCGGTTGTACCTCCGCATCCACCGGAAGAGGTCGAGGTACTCCTCGGTGTTCCAGAGGCGGTACGAGTCCTGGAACTCGTCCCGCATGATCGCCCGGATGTCGCCCCGGCCGGTGCGGACCCACTCGTCGACGAGGAGGCCGGTGGACCAGGGGGCCTCCAGGGCGAAGGCGGTGAAGCCCCGCGACTCCACGAGGTGGGCGAAGACGCGGTGCTTCGTGGTGAAGAAGTCCGCCGAGCCGTGGGTGGCCTCGCCGATCCCGACGACCTCGGCCGTGCCGATCATCCGGTCCAGGGGGCGCAGATCGGTCAGGGGCCGGGCGGAGCGGGCGAGTTCGCGTAGGGGATCGGGGCCGGCCGGGGCGGTGGCGCCCGCGGCGGGCGCCAGGGAACCCAGACAGGCGGCGAGGAGGAGCCCGACGAGCGGCAGACGACGGCGGCGCAAGGAAAGGTTCATGGGGCAAGCGTCCTCGGCGGAACCCGACGGGGGACATCCCGCCGTCCCCCGTCCCGTACGGTGGCCACCCCCCCCCGTCACCGGTAGATCAGATACTCCTTCCGGACCGCCCGGAAGGCCGCCAGATCCGCTTGCCACGCGCCGACGACCTCGTCCACGTCCGCCCCCGCGTCGATCAGGGTCCGCACCCGCGTCGAGCCGGTCAGCTTGTCGATCCAGTTGTCCGGTCGCCACGCGAAACCGGACCAGGAGCTCCGGGCGGTGACGAGGAGTCCGATCCCCGTGCGCACCGGGTCGAAGGACTCCCGGTCCTGGACGTGCAGCTGCACCCCGCCGACCGTCTTCCCCTGGAACTTGGAGAAGGTCGGGGCGAAGTACGCCTCGCGGAACCGGACTCCGGGCAGACCGAGGGCGTTCGCCGCCTCGGCCCACCGCCGGTCGATCCCCTCCGCGCCGAGGAGTTCGAAGGGGCGGGTGGTGCCCCGCCCCTCGGACAGGTTGGTGCCCTCGAAGAGGCACGTGCCGGAGTAGACGAGCGCGGTGTCCGCCGTCGGCATGTTCGGGCTGGGCGGCACCCACGGCAGCCCCGTCGCGTCGAAGAAGTCCGACCGCCGCCACCCCGTCATGCGGACGGTCTCGACACCGACGGGCTTCGCCAGGAACTCGCCGTCGAAGAGCCCGGCCAGCTCGGCGACCGTCATGCCGTGCGCCTGCGCGATCGGCTCCCGCCCGACGAACGTCGCGAACGCCCGGTCCAGGACGGGTCCGAGGGCCGCCCGCCCGGTCACCGGGTTCGGCCGGTCCAGGACCACGAACCGCTTCCCGGCGAGGGCGGCGGCCGCCATGCAGTCGTACAGCGTCCAGATGTAGGTGTAGAAGCGGGCGCCGGCGTCCTGGATGTCGAAGACGACCGTGTCCACGCCGGAGGCGGTGAAGACGTCCGCGAGCGGCTGCCCGCTCTTCAGGTACGTGTCGTAGACCGGCAGCCCGGTCGCCGGGTCGTCGTACCGTCCCTCCGAGCCGCCCGCCTGGGCGGTGCCCCGGAAGCCGTGCTCGGGGCCGAAGACGGCGACCAGGTCGACCCGCTCGTCGGCGTGCATGACGTCCACGACGTGACGCGCGTCCGGGGTCACGCCGGTGGGGTTGGTGACGACGCCGACCCGTTCGCCCGCGAGGAGCGCGTACCCGTCGGCCGCGAGCCGCTCGAAACCGGTCCGCACCCGACCGTGTCCGGGCGCGGCGGGCGCGGCGGACGCCGGGGCGGAGGTGGCCGTCGCCGCCCCGAGGGCGCCTCCGGCGGCCAGCAGACTCCGTCGCGACAGGCTCATGCGGGACCTCCTCGGGAGTGACATGGCCCCGCACGCTAGCGCTCCTGACCTCCCCGGGGAACGAGGCGTGCGGAACGGGTCTTCCGCCGCTCCATACCGACCGGTTAGTCTGTGCCGGTCTTCGGGGCGCGGTGTCACCCGCGCCGTCACAGCCGAGAGGTGGGTCCATGACCGCGGAAGCGAACGAGCTCCAGGGCGCCGGTGTCGTCGTCACCGGCGCGGGCGGCGGCATCGGCGCCGCCCTCGCCCGTCGTTTCGCGGCCGAGGGCGCGCGCGTCGTCGTCAACGACCTCGATCCCGGGCGGACCAAGGCCGTCGCCGAGGAGATCGGCGCCGTCGCCGTCCCCGGCGACGCCTCCGCCGTCGTCGACGAGGCCCGCGAGGCCCTCGGCGGCACCGTCGACGTCTGGTGCGCCAACGCCGGACTGTCCTCGCCCGGCGACGCGTTCGCCGACGAGGACGTCTGGGCCGCCGCCTGGGACGTCAACGTCATGGCCCACGTCCGCGCGGCCCGCGCCCTCCTCCCCGAGTGGCTGGAGCGCGGCAGCGGCCGTTTCGTCTCCACCGTCTCCGCCGCCGGACTGCTCACCATGATCGGCGCGGCGCCGTACAGCGTCTCCAAGCACGGCGCGTACGCCTTCGCCGAATGGCTCTCCCTCACCTACCGCCACCGCGGCCTGAAGGTCCACGCGATCTGCCCGCAGGGCGTGCGTACGGACATGCTCACCGCCGCCGGATCCGCCGGGGAGCTCGTCCTCGCCCCCACCGCCATCGAGCCCGAGGACGTCGCAGACGCCCTCGTCGACGCCATCGCGGCCGACCGCTTCCTCGTCCTGCCCCACCCCGAGGTCGCCGGCTACTACCGCAATCGCGCCACCGACCCGGAACGCTGGCTCACCACGATGAACCACGTCCAGCGGACCTGGGAGAAGGGCACCGGTCGGCCCTAGGTCCCGGCGGATGGGAAGATCTACGGACGGGAACGCGTTGGCGTGACCGGAAACGATCAGCGAGGAAGGCGGCGGAGCATGGCCAGGACGACGGACGGGAGCGGCGCCCCCGTCCCCCAGCGACTCCTCGCCGCCGCCACCCGGCTCTTCGCCGAGCGGGGTTACGACCGCACCTCCGTCCAGGAGATCGTCGAGGCCGCCGGGGTCACCAAGGGCGCGCTGTACCACTACTTCGGCTCCAAGGAGGACCTCCTCCAGGAGGTCTACTCCCGCGTCCTGCGCCTCCAGCAGGAGCGCCTCGACGCCTACGCGGACGCCGACGCCCCCATCGAGGCCCGGCTGCGCGACGCCGCCGCCGACGTGGTGGTCACCACCATCGAGAACCTCGACGACGCCGCGATCTTCTTCCGCTCCATGCACCACCTGAGCCCGGAGAAGAACAAGCAGGTGCGGTCCGAGCGGCGCCGCTACCACGAGCGGTTCCGGGCCCTGGTCGAGGAGGGACAGCGGGCCGGGGTGTTCTCCTCCGCCACGCCCGCCGACCTCGTCGTCGACTACCACTTCGGCTCGGTGCACCACCTGTCCACCTGGTACCGCCCGGACGGCCCGCTGACCCCGCAGCAGGTCGCCGACCACCTCGCCGACCTCCTGCTGCGGGCCCTGCGTCCCTGACCGGCCCTACAGGTACTTCTTCAGCTCCCGCCGCGCCAGCGACCGCTGGTGCACCTCGTCCGGCCCGTCCGCCAGCCTCAGCGTCCGTGCCGCCGCCCACAGCTCGGCCAGCGGGTGGTCCTGCGAGACGCCTCCCGCCCCGTGCGCCTGCACGGCCCTGTCGATGATGTCGACGACCGCGCGCGGAGTCGCGATCTTGATGGCCTGGATCTCGGTGTGCGCGCCCCGGTTGCCGACGGTGTCCATGAGCCAGGCCGTCTTGAGGACGAGGAGCCGCAGCTGCTCGATCGTCACCCGCGCGTCGGCGATCCAGTTCTGCACGACGCCCTGCTGGGCCAGCGTCTTGCCGAAGGCCGTACGGGAGACGGCGCGCCGGCACATCAGCTCGACCGCCCGCTCCGCCATGCCGATGAGCCGCATGCAGTGGTGGATGCGGCCGGGGCCGAGGCGGGCCTGCGCGATGGCGAAGCCGCCGCCCTCCTCGCCGACGATGTTCGCCGCCGGGACCCGGACCCCGTCGAAGACCACCTCGGCGTGGCCGCCGTGATAATGGTCCTCGTACCCGTACACCCGCATCGCGCGCCGGATCTCGACGCCCGGGGTGTCGCGCGGCACGAGGATCATCGACTGCTGGCGGCGCGGGTCCGCCCCGTCGGGATCGGTCTTGCCCATGACGATGAAGACCGCGCAGTCGGGGTTCATCGCCCCGGAGATGTACCACTTGCGTCCGTCGACGACGTACGCGTCGCCGTCCCGCCGGATCCGGGTCTCGATGTTCGTCGCGTCGGACGAGGCGACCTCGGGCTCGGTCATCGCGAAGGCCGAGCGGATCTCACCGGTGAGGAGCGGCTCCAGCCACTGCTTCTTCTGCGCCTCGTCGCCGAACTGGGCGAGCAGCTCCATGTTCCCGGTGTCCGGGGCGGCGCAGTTGAGAGCGGTCGGGGCGAGCTGCGGGCTGCGTCCGGTGATCTCGGCGAGCGGCGCGTACTGGAGGTTGGTGAGCCCGGCTCCGTACTCGGCGTCGGGAAGGAAGAGGTTCCAGAGGCCCTGCCGCCTGGCCTCGGCCTTGAGCTCCTCCACCACCGGCGGGGTGTCCCACGGGGAGGCCAGCAGGGCGCGCTGCTCCTCGGCGACGGCCTCGGCGGGGTGGACGTGCTCCTCCATGAAGGCGAGGAGCTTCGCGCGCAGTTCCTCGGTGCGGGGGTCGAAAGCGAAGTCCATGGTGGTCAGCCCTCCTGAAGGGTGGTCAGGCCGTGCTCGATGAAGACGGGGACGAGTTCGCCGATGCGGTCGAAGCCGGCGCCGACGGTCTGCCCGAGGGTCCACCGGTAGTGGATGCCCTCCAGGATCACGGCGAGCTTGAACCAGGCGAAGGCCGTGTACCAGGCGAGCGCGGAGGTGTCGCGGCCCGAGCGGGCGGCGTAGCGCTCGGCCAGTTCGGCGGCGCTCGGGTGCCCCGGGGCCGTGGCGGTGGTGGAGATGGGGGAGTTCGGCAGGTCGAGCGGCGTGCTGTACATGACGAGCAGGCCGAGGTCGGTGAGCGGGTCGCCGAGGGTGGACATCTCCCAGTCCAGGACGGCCCGGATCCGGTCGTCCTCGCCGACGAGGACGTTGTCGAGGCGGTAGTCGCCGTGGACGACGGTGGGCGGGGGCGAGGCGGGCAGGGCGCGCCCGAGGGCCGCGTGGAGCTCGTCGATCCCGAGCAGCTCGCGGCCGCGCGAGGCGTCGAGCTGCTTGCCCCAGCGGCGCAGCTGCCGGTCGAGGAAGCCCTCGGGGCGCCCGAAGTCGCCGAGCCCGACCGCCTCCGGGTCGACGGCGTGCAGGTCGACCAGCGTGTCGACGAGGCCGAGGACGGCGGCACGGGTGCGCTCGGGGCCCAGCGGGGCGAGCTCCCGGGCGGAGCGGTAGGGCGTCCCGTCGACGAACTCCATGACGTAGAACGGCGCGCCGAGCACCGACTCGTCCTCGCAGAGCAGGACCGTCCCGGGCACGGGCACGTCCGTGGCGTGCAGGGCGCTGATGACGCGGTGCTCGCGCCGCATGTCGTGGGCGGTGGCGAGGACGTGGCCGAGCGGCGGCCGGCGGACCACCCAGCGGCCGGTGCCGTCGGTCACGACGTACGTGAGGTTCGACCGGCCGCCCTCGATCAGCCGGGCTTCGAGGGGGCCGGACACCAGTCCGGGGCGCGCACGGTCGAGGTGGCGGCGCAGCCGCTCGGGGTCGAGTCCTGGCGGCGGGGCGGAGCTCATGCGGGCGTACCTCCGGATCGGCTTCGGTCGGCGTTCATGATGACCGACCAGTCGGTATGTCGTCCAGAGGGGGAGGGTGAAGCGTGTCCGCATGGTCACCGCGGGAGGGGTGGGGCGGGCTCGGGGAGACGTACGGCGACAGCGTGTGTCCCGACCTCGCCCGGCCCGTCCACGCCCTGCTCGGAGGCGGGGTCCGGGACGAGGTCGAGCACGGCGCGCACCTCTTCCACACGTGGGCCGGTACGGACGACCGGGGCGCCGCCCTCGACCCGGCGGGCATGCGTGAGGCCCGGGCCGGAACGGTGTCCGGCACGGGCCTCCCGTCGCGTCTAACCCTTGCAGAGCGCCGACGCCAGTACGGCCGCCGCCCCCGCGTTGTAACCCTTCTCGTAGTTCGGGTCCAGCGCGGCCACGCCCTGCTTGGGCGCGTTCTTCTTGCAGTCCGCCTTCGTGTCGGCGACACCCTGCCGGTAGCCCATCCGGTACTGGTTCTGCGCGTCCTTCTGCTCGGTCTGCTTGACCGTGCCGCAGGTGACCGAATGGCCGCCGATCTGGACCGCCGTGACCTCACCCGCGGGGAAGAAGTCCGTGACCGAGAACTCGCCGTTGGCGTTCGCCTTCAGGGTCGCGGTGCTGTTGCCGCCTTCGACGAGGATGGTCTTGCCCGGCTTGAAGTCCTTGCCCGAGACGTTGAACTTGCCCGCCTGCGTGCTCTGCTTCACCGTGCACGTGGCGGACGGCGCGGCCTGTGCCGAACCCACCGTGAGCGCCACGGACCCGAGCAGCAGCGACGAGACCGTCAGCGGAGCCAGTACGGCCATGCGGAGTTTCCTGTTCACTTTTCTTCCCTCCGGTGGCAGGCCCGCACCTCGGGCACGGGCCGAGAGGTTGAAGGCACGGAGGAGTGCAGCGGCGAACAGGAATCCGCGTCTCTTCGACGCGAGCGGTAGGGCCGTCCACGGCCCCGGTCCCGTCCTCGTACGGCTGCCGACCCGATCCGTGGCGGCCCTGAGGGACCTCAAGTCCTTCCATCCTCTCGCGGCCCGCCGGACCTGTCGATTCGGGCCCGGCCCCCTCACTAGGCGTGACAGGCCACCGGTACACCGCCGTTCATCGCCGCCATGTCCCCGAACACCGCCACCGGATCCAGCGGCGACCCCTCCGGCAGGCCCTCCAGCTCCGCGTACGCCCGGTGCAGGTTCGCCACGAGCCGCTCGCTCTCGCGCCACGCGGCGAACTCGCCGAGCTCCGTCCGCCGCGCCGTCTCCAGCGGGGTCGCCCCCTTCGCGTAGCCCTCCACGGCCAGTTCGCGCACCCAGAGCAGATACCGCTCCGTGGTGTCGTACGCCGAGGGGTCGGTCACCCGGCCGTGCCCCGGCACCACCGTCGGCGCGTCCAGGGAGCGCAGCAGGTCGAGCGCGCGCAGTGAACCGGCGAGCGAACCCATCGGCAGGAACGGCGTCCCGCCCTGGAACACCAGGTCACCGGTGAACACCACGCCCTGCTCGGGGAGATGGACGATCGAGTCGCCCGTCGTGTGCGCCGCCCCCGGATGGAGCACCCGCACCTCGATCCCGCCGACGTGGAGCGTGAGCCGGTCGCTGTACGTGACGGAGGGCGGCAGGATGTCGACGCGCCCGAAGTCGGTGCGCGGCCAGATCAGATGGAGCTGGTGGCCGGCCGCGAGCTGCTCGGACCGGCAGTTCTCGTGCCCCACGATCCGCGCCTCCGGGTGGAACACCCCGTTGCCGTAGGTGTGGTCGCCGTGGTGATGGGTGGAGACGATGGTCCGCGGCAGCGGCAGCCCCTCGGCGAGCACCGCCTCGCGCAGCAGAAGCGCCCGCCGCTCGGTGGCGGCGGTGTCGACGAGCAGCGACTCGCCCGCGTGGCCGACGAAACCGGCGTTGTTCAGGCACCAGCCGCCGTCGGGCTGGACGAAGGCGTGCACGTGCGGAGCGAGCGTGACCACATAGGGATCGGTGGCAGACAAAGGGATTCCCCCGGATGAGAGCCCGACTGGACAGGGGAAGAGTGCCAGCCGCCGCCCGCCGCTGAAAACCCGGAACCGCTCACCCCGCTTCGTCCCCGTCCCAGCCCTGCGCCGCCACGAACGCGTCCCCGTGCTCCGCCGACCACCGCCCCAGCGCCTCGATCGGCCCGAGCAGCGAACGCCCCAGCGCCGTCAGGCCGTACTCGACCCGGGGCGGCGTCTCCTCGAACGCCCGCCGCTCCACCAGCGCGTACCCCTCCAGGCGCCGCAGCGTCTCCGTCAGCACCTTCGCGCTGATCCCGCCGATCGCCGCCCGCAGCTCGCCGGGACGGCGCGGCCCGTCCGCGAGCGCGTACAGGACGACCCCGTTCCAGGTGTGGGCGAGCAGGTCGAAACCGAGCCGCGCCCGGCAGTCCGCGAGAAGCCGGTCGGGAACCATTCGGTAAGTCGCCCCCCGCCTACGGTCGTTCACGACAGCACGCACAACGGTACGTGAAGGAGGACGCCCCATGCGGGTGGGAGTACTGGGTACGGGAGCGATGGCGCGGGCGCTCGGCGGCGGATGGGTCCGGGCGGGCCACGAGGTGCTCGTCGGCGGCCGGGACGCGGACCGGACCGCCGCGCTCGCCGCGCGCACCGGCGCCCGGCCGGGCACCCTCGCCGAGGCGGCCCGCTTCGGCGGGGCGACCCTGCTGGCCCTGCCGTACGACGCGGTCCTGCCGGTCCTCGGGGCGGTGGCCCCCGACGGCGCGCTCGGCGGACGGATCCTGATCGACTGCACCAACGCGGTGGGCCCCGGGCCCGTCCTCACCACCGGCGAGGGCCCGGGAGCCGCCCGGACGCTCGCCGCCGCGACGGGCGCCCGCGTGGTCAAGGCCTTCAACCACCTCACGCCCGCCGTGTGGAGCCGCACCCCGCCCGTCTTCGCGGACGGACCGGTCGCCGTCCCCCTCTGCGGGGACGACGAGGAGGCCCTGACGCTCGTCGCCACCCTGGCGGCCGACCTGGGCTGCGCCCCCTTCGTGGCCGGCCCGCTCGCGCACGCCGACCTCCTGGAGGCGGCCACCGCCTTCCTCATCGGCCTCTGGACCTCGGGCCGCGACCCGCGCGCCATGCTCCCGCCGCCGGCGGCGCTCGGCGGCTGACCCCCCGGCTTGCGGGCCGGCCCGGAGACACCGAGGGTCGGGGTATGAAGGCGATCAGCTACAGCCGGTACGGCGGCCCGGAGGTCCTGGAGTACGGCGAGCTGCCCGAGCCCAAGGTCGGACCGGACGCGGTCCTGATCGAGGTGCGGGCGGCCGCCGTCAACCCGGTCGACTGGAAGTGCCAGGCCGGATACCTCGACGGCATGATGGACGCGGTGTTCCCGGTCGTCCCCGGCTGGGACGTCTCCGGCGTCGTCGTCCGGCTCGGGGTCTCCGTGCCCGAGTTCGCCGTGGGCGACGAGGTCATGGGGTACGTCCGCGAGGACTTCCTCTCCCGGGGCACCTTCGCCGAGTACGTCGCCGCCCCCGTCCGCACCCTCGCCCGCAAGCCCCGCACCTTCGACTTCGAGGAGGCCGCGGCCCTTCCGCTCGCCGGCCTCACCGCGTACCAGGTCCTCCACCGGCCCCAGGCCCTCGCGGTACGCCCCGGCGAGACCGTCCTCGTCCACGCGGCGGCCGGCGGGGTCGGCTCGATGGCCGTACAGATCGCCCGCCACCTCGGCTGCCGGGTCATCGGCGCGGCCAGGGAGGCCGGCCTGGAGCGGGTCGCGGAGCTCGGCGCCGAACCCGTCCGGTACGACGAGGAGACCTTCACCGACCAGGTCCGCGCCCTCGCCCCGCTGGGCGTGGACGCCGTCCTCGACACCATCGGGGGCACGTTCCTGACGCTCTCCGCCCCGCTCATCGCCCCGGGAGGCCGGCTGGCCTCGATCGCCGACGGCGAGGTCCTCGCGCTCGGCGGCAGCTACTTCTGGGTCCGTCCCGACGCCCAGGACCTCGCGGCGCTCGCGGACCTGGCCGACGAGGGCGTCCTGTCCGTACGGGTGGCCAGGTCGTTCCCCCTGGAGCAGGCGGCCGAGGCCCAGCGCGCCAACGCGGCGGGCGGCCTGAACGGCAAGGTCGTGGTCACCGTCCCGTAGGGCCTGTCGTCACGCTTCCGTCCGCCCCGCCGGCCGACGACGGGAGGGTGACGACACCCCCTGGGCGCCGAGGATCACCAGATGACGGCCGCCCCGAAGACGGCGAGCGCGATCGTGCACCCCGCCGCGAGCAGTGCGCCGCGGTGCGAGAGCGGGAGCGGCCGGGCCGCGCCCAGCGAACGGATCCGGCGGTGGGCCACGGCCAGGAACGCGACCCACACCAGGGACGACAGCGCGAGTCCGGTCAGCTCCTTGGCCGTGATCTCGTCGCTCACCGTCAGCTTCACGGCGAGGACCGCGACGACCGTGCACGACAGGGTCGTACGCCGCCACGCGAGCCGGGTCCGCTCCGGCTGGAGCCCCGGATCCCGCGCCTCGGCCGCCGGGTTCACCGCCCGGCCCGGCCGAAGACCACGAGCACCACCATGGCCAGAGCCACCGCGGCCACCGCGAGGCTGAGCACCGCGGGGAAGCGGGACACCGGCAGGTCCTCGCCGCGTCGCATCGCCCGCTCGCAGCGGACCCAGTGGTTCACGGCCCGCAGGGCGCACAGCACCCCGCCGACGAGCAGCGCGAGCGCCAGCCCCACGCGGACGCCCCAGCGCAGGTCCGGCAGGAACTGGTCGACGGCGAACCCGCCGCCGACCAGGGCGAGCGCGGTCCGGATCCAGGCCAGGAAGGTCCGCTCGTTCGCGAGGGAGAAGCGGTAGTCGGGGGTCTCTCCCTCGTCCCGGATCCGCTGCGGCGCGAACCACAGCCGCAGGCTCTGCACGAAATCGCTCACTCGTGCACCCTAACGGCCGGTGGATCACCCCGCCGGGTGCGCACCGCGCAGCAGCTCGTACGCGGCGAGCCCGTCCGGGACCCAGTCCCAGGAGCCGAGGCGCTCCTCCAGCTCCCCGTCCGTGAGGAAGGAGTGCCAGGCGACCTCCTCCGCCTGCGGGCTCACCGGCAGCTCGCAGCGGACCTCGTAGACCGCCGACCACCACCGGCCGGCCACGCCCCCGGAGTCGTACAGGAAGCGCAGCACCGGTACGGGCCGGGGCAGCCCGGACACCCCGAGCTCCTCCTCGGCCTCCCGCAGCGCGGCCTCGTCGTAGGACTCGCCCGCGCCGACGACGCCGCCGACGAACATGTCGTACTGGGAGGGGAACAGCAGCTTCGTCGGTGTCCTGCGGTGGACGAAGACCCGGCCCTCGGCGTCCCGGACCCGGACGAAGACGCAGCGATGGATGAGGCCCCGCGCGTACACCTCACCGCGCGGGGCCCGCCCGATCACCCGGTCCTGCTCGTCGACGACGTCGAGGATCTCTTCAGAGGCGCTCATGCGCCCATGAAATCACTGCCCCATGACGTACTTGACCGTCGGACCGGTCGTCCAGCCGCCGTCCACGGCGAGCTCCGCGCCCGTCACGTACGAGGCGGCGTCCGAGAGCAGGAAGACGACCGCGCCCGCGATCTCGTCGGCCTCGCCGACCCGGCCCATCGGCGTGTTCGGGTACTTGCCCTCGCCGCGCTCGATGCCGACGGAGGCCGTCATCGGGGTGTAGGTCATGCCGGGGTGGACGGAGTTGACGCGGATCCCCGCCGTGCCGAGCTCCACCGCGCCGATCTTCGTCAGGCCGCGCACGCCCCACTTCGAGGCGCCGTAGCCGGCGGTCAGGGCCAGGCCCATCAGGCCGGCCGCCGAGGAGATGTTGACGATCGAGCCGCCGCCGGCCTCCTTCATCGCCGGTATCGCGGCCTTCATGCCGATGAAGACACCGGTCAGGTTGATGTCGAGGACCTTGCGGAAGTGCTCGACGGACTCGGTCTCCAGGAACGCGCCGGTGGAGATGCCCGCGTTGTTCACCAGGCCGTGCAGGCCGCCGAACTCCGCCACCGCGAAGGCGACGGCCGCCGCCCACTCCTCCTCGGAGGTCACGTCGTGGTGGAAGAAGCGGGCCCGCTCGCCGAGCGCCTCCGCCGTGGCCTTGCCGTCCTCGTCGAGCACGTCGGTGACCACGACGTTCGCGCCGGCCGCCACGGCCAGCTTCGCGGCCTCGGCGCCCAGGCCGCGGGCGCCGCCGGTGATGAGCACGGTCTTGCCGGTGAGGTCGTTCATGAGAGGGGGTCCCTTCGGGGGTCTGCGGGATTCTGTTCAGACGCTCCGGGGCTGTGCGGCCCGGAGAAGCGCGGTGGTGGTCTCGACGAGATCGGCGAGGAAGAGCGGCTCGTCCGTGAGGGGCTCGGTGCCGCCGAGGTACTGCCGGGCCCGGTCCGCCATGGCCGCGCCCACCACGGTCAGCGCCAGGTCGAGGCGCTCCAGGAGCAGCGGCTCGGGGAGCCCGCCGGCGGCCAGCCGGTCCGCGATCCGCTCGATCAGGCGCCAGTAGACGGTGCCGGCGAGCGTGGGATGGGGGGTGCGGGTGCGCACGCCGCTCTCGTGGCTGAGCTGCGCCGAGATCCGCAGGCAGCGGCGGCCCCGCTCGGTGCGCAGCTCACTGGCCTCGGCGGTGACGAGCGCGGCGACGAGGGGCCGCAGGTCGTCGCCGGCGGCGTCGAGGAGGGGCGCGAGCACCCGTTCCGTGCGGGCCTGGCGACCGGCCATGACGGCGTCGCGGAGCCCGGTGCGCGAGCCGAAGTGGTACTGCACCGCGGAGGGGTTGGCCTGTCCGGCCAGGGCCACGACGTCCCGGAGCTGTGCGCCGTCGACGCCCTGTGCGGCGAAGAGCTCCTCCGCCGCGCGGATCAGTTTCTCCCGGGTCTCGGGTCCCGACGTCCTCGCCATGCCCCCATATTAATGCTCGACATTAGAAAAGCGAAAGACCGGGAAAACAGGGCGGACGGTTGACTCGATACATCCGTGTATCCAAGATGCGGTCCATGTCCTACGACGCTGATGTGATCGTGATCGGGGCGGGCCTCGCCGGCCTCGTCGCCACCGCCGAACTGGTCGCCGCCGGCCGCACCGTGATCCTCCTCGACCAGGAACCCGAGCAGTCCCTCGGCGGCCAGGCCCACTGGTCCTTCGGCGGCCTGTTCCTCGTCGACTCGCCCGAGCAGCGCAGGATGCGCGTCAAGGACAGCCGCGCCCTGGCCCTCCAGGACTGGTTCGGCACCGCCGGCTTCGACCGCACCGAGGACCACTGGCCGAGGAAGTGGGCCGAGGCGTACGTCGACTTCGCGGCCGGCGAGAAGCGCGCCTGGCTCCACGCGCGCGGGGTGCGCTTCTTCCCCGTCGTGGGCTGGGCCGAGCGCGGCGGCTACGACGCGAACGGCCACGGGAACTCCGTACCCCGCTTCCACATCACCTGGGGCACCGGACCCGGCCTCGTCGCCCCCTTCGAGCGCACGGTCCGCGCGGGCGCCGCCCGCGGCCTCGTCGACCTCCGCTTCCGCCACCGGGTCACCGGACTCACCCGCACGGCCGGAGCCGTCGACACGGTCTCCGGCGAGATCCTGGCCCCCTCCACCGCCGCCCGCGGCACCGCGTCGAGCCGCGAGGTCACGGGAGCCTTCGAACTCCGGGCCCAGGCCGTGATCGTCACCTCCGGCGGCATCGGCGGCAACCACGACCTCGTCCGCGCGCAGTGGCCCGCGCGGCTCGGCACCCCGCCCGCCAAGCTGCTCTCCGGCGTCCCCGCCCACGTCGACGGACTCATGCTCGGCATCACGGAGAAGGCCGGCGCCCACCACATCAACCGCGACCGGATGTGGCACTACACCGAGGGCATCGAGAACTGGAACCCGATCTGGGCCCGCCACGGCATCCGCATCCTGCCCGGCCCGTCCTCCCTCTGGCTGGACGCGACCGGCAAGCGCCTGCCCGTGCCGCTCTTCCCGGGCTTCGACACCCTCGGAACCCTCGAACACATCATGCGGACCGGCCACGACCACACCTGGTTCGTCCTCGACCAGCGGATCATCGGCAAGGAGTTCGCGCTCTCCGGCTCCGAACAGAACCCGGACCTCACCGGCAAGTCCGTCCGCGACGTCCTCGGCCGCGCCCGCGCCGACGTACCGGCGCCGGTCAAGGCCTTCATGGACCACGGCGCCGACTTCGTCGTCGAGAACGACCTCCCCGCCCTCGTCCGCGGCATGAACGCCCTCACCGACGAACCCCTGATCGACGAGACCGCCCTGCGCCGCGAGATCACCGCCCGCGACCGCGAGATCGCCAACCCCTTCACCAAGGACCTCCAGGTCACCGCGATCCGGGGAGCCCGCAGGTACCTGGGCGACAAGCTGATCCGCACGGCGGCGCCGCACCGCATCCTCGACCCGAAGGCGGGCCCGCTGATCGCCGTCCGCCTCAACATCCTGACCCGCAAGTCGCTCGGCGGCCTGGAGACCGACCTCGACTCCCGCGTCCTGACGGAGGGCGGGGAACCCCTGGAGGGCGTGTACGCGGCGGGGGAGGCGGCCGGCTTCGGCGGCGGCGGAGTCCACGGCTACCGCTCCCTCGAAGGCACCTTCCTGGGCGGCTGCATCTTCTCGGGCCGCGCGGCGGGCCGGGCGGCGGCGCGCGCGGTGAGCTGAGGTCCACCCGGCACGTGGCGCGGCTCACACACCCGGCCCTTCGTGTCGTGGGCCGCCCCACTGGCCAGGATGAGGGCATGGAGATAGGCATCGCACTGCCCCAGTACGGCACCCACGCCCGCGCCGGCCGCATCGCGGCCTTCGCGCGGGACGCCGAGGACGCCGGGTTCGACTCGTTCTGGGTCGGCGACCGCGCCCTGACCCCGGTCGCCCCCAGCGACATCTATCCGGGGTACACGCCGGAGAACCCGTACCCCCACCAGTACAAGACCTTCCTCGACCCGCTGACCGTGCTCACCGTCGCCGCCGGCGCGACCTCCCGCGCCCGGCTCGGCATGAGCACCCTCAACGGCCCCTGGTACCCGCCGGCCCTCCTCGCCCGCTCCCTCACCTCGCTCGACCAGGTCAGCGACGGGCGCCTCGACGTCGGCCTCGGCATCGGCTGGCTGCGCGACGAGTACACCGCCGTCGGCGCCGACTTCGGCCGGCGGGGCGCCCTCCTCGACGAGCTGCTCGACGTCCTGGACGGCGTCTGGACGCAGGAGGAGTTCGGCCACGAGGGGCCCCGCTGGACCATCCCCGTCTCGTACGTCGGCCTCCGCCCCGTCCAGCCCGCCGGACCGCCCGTCTACCTCGGCGGCTTCAGCCCGGCCGCCCTGCGCCGGGTCGGCCGCCGGGCCGCCGGGTGGGTCGGCGCCGTCCTGCCGCCCGGAGCGGCCGAGGGCCTGTGGGACGTGGCCCGGCGCGCCGCCGACGAGGCGGGCCGCGACCCGGACGCGCTGCGCCGGCAGATCCGCTTCAACCCCGCCCCCGGCGCCACGGCGGACGCGATCGCCGGGGTGCTCTCCGGCGTGCGCGACACCGGAGCCGACGGCTGCTTCGTCGACCTCCAGCAGTCGGTCGGATCGCCCGACGAGGCGCTGGAGCTCGGGGGCAGGGTCCTGGACCTGCTGCGGGGCTGAGCGCGGAAAAGGGGCCCCGGAGATCCGGGGCCCCTCCGCGCGTGCGAGACCGCCTACAGCACCAGCGACAGCAGCAGCACGAACACGATGCCGACGACCGAGATGATGGTCTCCATCACCGACCAGGTCTTGACCGTCTGGCCGACGCTCATGCCGAAGTACTCCTTCACCAGCCAGAAGCCGGCGTCGTTGACATGGCTGAAGAAGAGCGAACCGGCGCCGATGGCGAGGACGAGCAGGGAGACCTCGCCGGTCGACATCCCCTCGGCGAGCGGGGCCACCAGGCCGGCCGCCGAGATCGTCGCCACCGTGGCCGAACCGGTCGCGAGCCGGATCGCGACCGCGATCAGCCAGGCGAGCAGCAGGGCCGGGATCGACCAGTTCTTCGAGAGGTCGAGGATCATCTGGCCGACGCCGATGTCGATCAGGGTCTGCTTGAAGCCGCCGCCCGCGCCGACGATCAGCAGGATGCCCGCGATCGGGGCGAGGGACTTCTCGACGGTCGAGTTCAGGCGCTCCTTCGTGAATCCGGCCGCGCGGCCCAGCGTGAACATGCCGACGATCACGGCCGCGAGCAGGGCGATCATCGGAGAGCCGATGACGTCGGTGACCTTCTGCACGCCGTTCTCGGGGTCGTCGACCACGATGTCGACGAGCGCCTTGACCAGCATCAGGACGACCGGCAGCAGGATGGTCGCGACGGTCGCGCCGAAGCCGGGGCGCTTCTCCAGGTCCTCGGAGGGACGCGAGGGGATCATCTTCTCGGGGGCCGGGATGTCCACCCAGCGGGCGGCGTACCGGGAGAAGACCGGGCCGGCGATGATCACCGTGGGTATGGCGACGACCAGACCGAGCGCGAGCGTCACGCCCAGGTTGGCGCCGACCGCGTCGATCGCGACGAGCGGGCCGGGGTGCGGCGGGATGAGCCCGTGCATGACGGAGAGGCCGGCGAGCGCCGGGATGCCGATCCGCATCAGCGAGTAGTTGCCGCGCTTGGCGACCATCAGCACCACCGGGATCAGCAGCACGATGCCGACCTCGAAGAACAGCGGCAGACCGATCACCGAGGCGATGAGGACCATCGCCCAGGGCATGGCCCGCTTCCCGGTCTTCGCGAGGATCGTGTCGACGATCTGGTCGGCGCCGCCGGAGTCGGCGAGCAGCTTGCCGAGGATCGCGCCGAGCGCGATGAGCACGCCCACACCGGCGACGGTGGCGCCGAGCCCGGTGCTGAACGACTTGATGGTGTCGGCGAGCGGCGCGCCCGCGAACGCGCCGAGCGCCAGCGACCCGATGGTCAGCGCGAGGAAGGCGTGCAGCTTGAACTTGGTGATGAGCAGGACGATGACGGCGATGCCGGCGAGCACGGCGATCCCGAGCTGGGCGTTGCCTGCCGAGGTGATCGGTTCGGCGGCGTCCGCTGCCAGGATCTCGACGCTGAGACTGGTCACGGTGGAGTCCTTCGTACGGGCAAGAAGGGGGACGGGGGTGCGGGGGGTACGGGGGAGGGTCAGCCGGCCAGGCCGCGCAGGGCGGCGACGGCGCGGGCGGTGATCTCCTCCGGGGTGCCGGAGACGTCGACGGCGACGCCGGCCTCGTCCTCCTGCAGCGGCTGCAGGGTGGCGAACTGGGAGTCGAGGAGCGCGGTGGGCATGAAATGGCCCCGGCGCGCGGCCATCCGCCCCTCGATGAGCTCCCGGTCACCGGTCAGATGCAGGAAGACGACCCCGGGCGCGGCGGTGCGCAGCCGGTCCCGGTAGGTCCGCTTCAGCGCGGAGCTGCTCACGACCCCGCCGAGCCCGGCCCGGCCGTGCGCCCACTCCCCGATGGCGTCGAGCCACGGCCCCCGGTCCGTGTCGTCCAGCGGCGTGCCGGCCGACATCTTGGCGACGTTGGCCGCCGGGTGGAAGTCGTCGCCCTCGGCGTACGGAAGGCCGAGCGCCTCCGCGACCAGCGGACCGATGGTGGTCTTGCCGGTCCCGGCGACGCCCATCACGACGACGACCGGGGGAGCGGAGAGGGGGGTGGTGCTCATGGGGGGTGCCTCGCTGTCTTCATCGACATCGATTCGGTGAATCCGTCGCGCTCATGAAACCCATTGGGTACGACGTATTCAAGAGCCTGTGACATAAAAGTCATACTTTTCATTCCCGGATGTGATCACCCGGGCCCGCGCGCATAGGCTGATCGGCATGACGACACCGGCCCAGGGGCTCCACTCACACGTCCTGGCCACCCTGGGTCTCGCGATCACCGCCGGGGAGTTCCCGCCGGGCACCGTGCTGCGCACCGACGAGCTCGCGCAGCGCTTCGACGTCTCACGGACCGTCGTCCGCGAGGTCGTCCGCGTCCTGGAGTCGATGCACCTCGTCGAGTCCCGCCGCCGCGTCGGCGTGACCGTGCTCCCCACGGCCAGCTGGAACGTGTACGACCCCCAGGTCATCCGCTGGCGGCTGGCCGGCGCCGACCGCCCCCGCCAGCTCCGCTCGCTCACCGTGCTCCGCTCGGCCGTCGAGCCGGTCGCCGCCGGCCTGGCCGCCCTGAACGCCACCCCCGAACAGTGCCGTGAGCTCACCGAGCAGGCCCTCGGCATGGTCGCCACCTCGCGCGGCCGGCGCCTGGAGGAGTACCTCGTCCACGACATCGCCTTCCACCGGGTCGTGCTCAACGCCTCCGGCAACGAGATGTTCGCCCGCCTCGGCGACGTCGTCGCCGAGGTCCTCACCGGCCGCACCCACCACCACGTGATGTTCGAGGACCCCGACCCGGCCGCGGTCACCCTCCACGTGCAGGTCGCCGAGGCCGTGCGTGAGCGGGACGCGGCCCGCGCCGAGGAGCTCACCCGCCAGATCGCGGTGGGCGCCCTCCAGGAACTGGACGTCCTCGCCCCCTAGGGGGCATAAGCCACCCCGTAAAGCTCTGAACTAGCTCAAATATGGGCGTTCAGTGACATGCGCCACAGTCTGTCGGCTCCGTTTGCCGTGAGGATGTGCGCTGGCCGTGCCGGGGACACCCCCCGCCGGGCACGGCCGGGTACCGCACTGCCCCCTCACGAAGGCGAACACCTCCATGACTGACCGCGTCACCGCGGCCGAGCCGCTGTCCGCCGCCCCGGCGGACACGGCCGCCGTCCCCCACGTCGACGCAGGCGACGCCGGATACCGCAAGGACCTCAAGTCCCGGCACATCAACATGATCGCCATCGGCGGCGCCATCGGCACCGGCCTCTTCCTGGGCGCCGGCGGCCGGATGTCCCAGGCGGGCCCGTCCCTCTTCATCGCCTACGCCGTCTGCGGCGTCTTCGCCTTCTTCGTGGTGCGCGCCCTCGGCGAGCTGGTGCTCTACCGCCCCTCCTCCGGCGCCTTCGTCTCCTACGCCCGCGAGTTCATGGGCGAGAAGGGGGCCTACACGGCCGGCTGGCTGTACTTCCTCAACTGGTCGACCACCGCCGTCGCCGACATCACCGCGGCCGCCACCTACGCCCACTTCTGGGCCATGTTCAGCGACGTCCCGCAGTGGGTCCTCGCCCTGATCGCCCTCGCGGTCGTCCTCGCCGCCAACCTCATCTCCGTGAAGTACTTCGGCGAGATGGAGTTCTGGTTCGCCATCATCAAGGTCGCCGCCCTGGTCGCCTTCATGCTCGTCGGCATCTTCCTCGTCGTCACCTCGCACGACGTCGGCGGCCACACCCCGGGCCTCGCCAACATCACGGACAACGGCGGCATCTTCCCCCAGGGCGTGATGCCGATGCTGCTGCTCATCCAGGGCGTCGTCTTCGCCTACGCCTCCGTCGAGCTCTGCGGCGTCGCCGCCGGCGAGACCGAGAACCCCGAGAAGATCATGCCGAAGGCGATCAACTCGATCATGTGGCGCGTGGGCCTCTTCTACGTCGGCTCCGTCGTCCTGCTCGCGCTGATCCTCCCGTACACCGCGTACTCCGGAGACCAGAGCCCCTTCGTCACCGTCTTCGACAAGCTGGGCATCCCCGGGGCCGCCGGCGTGATGAACCTCGTCGTCCTCACCGCCGCCCTCTCCAGCCTCAACTCCGGCCTGTACTCCACCGGCCGCATCCTGCGCTCCATGTCGCTCGCCGGCTCCGCGCCCAGGTTCACCGGTGTCATGAACCGGGGCGGCGTCCCCTACGGCGGCATCCTGCTCACCGCCGGCTTCGGCGTCCTCGGCGTCGCCCTCAACTACGTGATGCCCGGCGAGGCCTTCGAGCTCGTCCTCAACTTCGCCTCCCTCGGCATCATCGGCACCTGGGCCATGATCATGGTCTGCTCGCTGTTCTTCTGGCGCAGCGCCGAGCAGGGCAAGGTCGCCCGCCCCGGCTACAACCTGCCCTGGGCCCCGTACACCCAGATCGTCACCCTGGGCTTCCTGGCCTCCGTCCTCGTCCTGATGTGGATGGACGGCGGCATCAGCCGCACGACCGTGAACTGCCTGCCGCTCATCGCGGCCGCGCTCACCGGCGGCTGGTTCCTGGTCCGCCGACGGGTCCGCGCGACCTCCGCGGCGCACCGGGACTGAGGCTCCCCCCACGGGAGAAGGAAGGTCCCCCGCAGGCACGGCCTGCGGGGGACTCGCCTTTTGTCAGGAGATAGTGGTACGCAAGAGCCTTACAAGATCCGGTCGCAGGAAGGGAAGTTCGCGATGCCGCAGCACGTCCAGGGGGTCATCGCCCCGGGCAGGAACGAACCGGTACGCGTGGAGACCATCGTGATCCCCGACCCCGGCCCCGGCGAGGCCGTCGTGAAGATCCAGGCCTGCGGCGTCTGTCACACCGACCTCCACTACAAGCAGGGCGCGATCAACGACGAGTTCCCCTTCCTGCTGGGCCACGAGGCCGCGGGAATCGTCGAGTCCGTCGGCGAGGGCGTCACCGACGTCACCCCCGGCGACTTCGTGATCCTCAACTGGCGCGCCGTCTGCGGCACCTGCCGCGCCTGCCTGCGCGGCCGCCCCTGGTACTGCTTCGCCACCCACAACGCGAAGCAGCGGATGACCCTCCTCGACGGCACGGAGCTCTCGCCGGCCCTCGGCATCGGCGCCTTCGCCGAGAAGACCCTGGTCGCCGCCGGCCAGTGCACCAAGGTCGACCCGGCCGTCGCCCCCGAGGTCGCGGGCCTCCTCGGCTGCGGTGTGATGGCCGGCATCGGCGCCGCGATCAACACCGGAGACGTCGGCCGCGGCGACACCGTCGCCGTCATCGGCTGCGGCGGCGTCGGCGACGCGGCCGTCGTCGGCTCCCGCCTCGCCGGAGCCGCGAAGATCATCGCCGTCGACATCGACGACCGGAAGCTGGCCAAGGCGAAGGAGATGGGCGCCACCCACACGGTCAACTCCCGCACCGCCGACGCCGTCGAGGCGATCCGCGAACTCACCGGCGGCTTCGGCGCCGACGTCGTCATCGAGGCCGTCGGCCGCCCGGAGACGTACGAGCAGGCCTTCTACGCCCGCGACCTGGCCGGCACCGTCGTCCTCGTCGGCGTCCCCAGCCCCGAGATGAAGCTCGAACTCCCCCTCCTCGACGTCTTCGGCCGCGGCGGCTCGCTCAAGTCCTCCTGGTACGGCGACTGCCTGCCGTCCCGCGACTTCCCGATGCTCATCGACCTGCACCAGCAGGGCCGCATCGACCTCGCCGCCTTCGTCACCGAGACCATCGGCCTCGGCGACGTCGAGAAGGCCTTCGCCCGCATGCACGAGGGCGACGTCCTGCGCTCGGTGGTGGTCCTCTGATGGCCGCCCGCATCGACCACCTCGTCACCTCCGGCACCTTCAGCCTCGACGGCGGCACCTGGGACGTCGACAACAACGTCTGGATCGTCGGCGACGACACCGAGGCCATCGTCATCGACGCCGCCCACGACGCCGAGGCGATCCTCGCCGCGCTCGACGGCCGCGCCCTGCGCGCCATCGTCTGCACCCACGCCCACGACGACCACATCGACGCCGCCCCGGCCCTCGCGGCCGCCACCGGTGCCCGCATCCTGCTCCACCCGGCCGACCAGCCGCTGTGGAAGCTCACCCACCCCGACCACAGCCCGGACGGCGAGCTCGCCGACGGCCAGGTCCTCACCATCGCCGGCACGGACCTCACGGTCCTCCACACCCCGGGCCACGCCCCGGGAGCGGTCTGCCTGTACGCCCCCGAGCTGGGCACCGTCTTCACCGGGGACACCCTCTTCCAGGGCGGCCCCGGCGCGACCGGCCGGTCCTACTCGGACTTCCCGACGATCGTCGGCTCGATCCGCGAGAGGCTCCTCGGCCTGCCCGCGGAGACGGTGGTCCGCACCGGCCACGGCGACACCACCACGATCGGCGCCGAGGCTCCGCACCTGGAGGAATGGATCAAGCGGGGCCACTGAGCCGCAGCCGGCTCTCGAACCCCAGGGCGTCGCCCGTGAACGGGTCGGTGAACTCCAGTGTCCGCGCGAGCAGGCGCAGCGGACGCGAGAAGTCCTCCGGCCCGTCCTCGCGCACGACCGGATACACCGGATCGCCGAGGATCGGCAGCCCCAGGCGGTTCATGTGCACCCGCAGCTGATGGGTCCGCCCGGTCACCGGCACGAGCCGGTACCGCCCGAGCCCTCCGGCGTGGCCCGTCAGCTCGATCCGGCTCTCGGCGTTCGGCTCGCCCGGCACCTCCCGGGCGGCCATCACCCCGCGCTCCTTCTCGATCCGGCTCCGCACGGTCACCGGCAGCTCCACCGCAGGGTCGTACGGCGCCACCGCCTCGTACTCCTTGCGCACCGTCCGGTCCCGGAACAGCGTCTGGTACGCCCCCCGGTCCTCCTCCCGGACCACGAACAGCACGAGCCCCGCCGTCAGCCGGTCCAGCCGGTGCGCGGGCTGGAGGTGCGGAAGCTCCAGCTCGCGCCGCAGCCGGGCGAGCGCGGTCTCCGTCACATGGCGCCCGCGCGGCATCGTGGCCAGGAAGTGCGGCTTGTCGGCCACCACGATCCGCTCGTCCCGGTGCACGACCCCGATCGCGAAGGGCACCGGAGTCTCGGCGGGAAAGTCCCGGTGGAACCAGAGGTACCGCCCCGCGACGTACGGCTCGCTCCCGTCGACGGGCCCGTCGACCCCGACGAACCGCCCGTCCCGCAGCATCTCCTCGACCCGCCCGACCCCGACGGCACCCCCGTACCGCCCGACCAGGTACTCCCCGACGGTGGCAGGACCCCCCTCGGGATCCTCCGGGAACCGCACCCGCACGGGATCGATCCCGAGCCGCTGGGGGAGGGGGGAGGAAGGGCCCCTGGATCTGCGTCGCACCGGTACCGCCGTGATTCCTGCTGCCGCAACAAGAAAGACCCCACAAGATGTGGGGTCTTTCGCTGGTGTCCGAGGGGGGACTTGAACCCCCACGCCCGATAAAGGGCACTAGCACCTCAAGCTAGCGCGTCTGCCATTCCGCCACCCGGACAAGGTGTCTGTCTTCCCGGCCGCTGGGCCCTTCCGACGAGGAAAACCATAGCAAACATTCGGAGTGGTCGATCACCACCCCCGGTGGGCCCCCGGCATGTGACGGCAGCGTGTCGGCCGGCCGGCGCCCTTGGGTGTCGAGGGGGCCACGCGGGAGGATGGGGAGATCACCAGGAAGCGCATGGGGCACGTAGTGGGAGGAAGCAGCGTGAGCGAGTCGAACACGGTCCGGACCGTCAGCGGCGAGGACGAGGTGGTGGACCTCTGTCGCGACCTCATCCGCATCGACACCAGCAACTACGGCGACCACTCGGGGCCGGGCGAGCGGGCGGCGGCCGAGTACATCGCCGAGAAGCTGGCCGAGGTCGGCCTGGAGCCGAAGATCATCGAGTCGCACCAGGGGCGGGCCTCCACCGTCGCCCGGATCGAGGGCGAGGACCCGTCGCGTCCGGCCCTGCTCATCCACGGCCACACCGACGTCGTCCCGGCCAACGCCGAGGACTGGACCCACCACCCCTTCTCGGGCGAGATCGCCGACGGCTGCGTCTGGGGCCGCGGGGCCGTCGACATGAAGGACATGGACGCGATGACCCTCGCGGTCGTCCGCGACCGGCTGCGCAGCGGCCGCAAGCCCCCGCGGGACATCGTCCTCGCCTTCCTCGCCGACGAGGAGGCCGGCGGCACCTACGGGGCCCGGCACCTGGTCGACAAGCACCGCGACCTCTTCGACGGGGTCACGGAGGCGATCGGCGAGGTCGGCGGCTTCTCCTTCACCGTCAACGAGAACCTGCGGCTCTACCTGGTCGAGACGGCCCAGAAGGGCATGCACTGGATGCGGCTGACCGTCGAGGGCACGGCCGGCCACGGTTCCATGACCAACAACGACAACTCCATCACGGAGCTCTGCGAGGCCGTGGGCCGCCTCGGCCGCCACCAGTGGCCGGTCAGGGTCACCAAGACCGTGCGGTCCTTCCTCGACGAGCTCTCGGACGCCCTGGGCACCCCGCTCGACCCCGAGGACATGGACGGCACCCTCGCCAAGCTCGGCGGCATCGCCAAGATGGTCGGCGCCACCCTCCGCAACTCGGCCGCCCCCACGATGCTCGGCGCCGGCTACAAGGTGAACGTGATCCCCGGCCAGGCCACCGCGCACGTCGACGGCCGCTTCCTGCCCGGCTACGAGCAGGAGTTCCTCGCCGACCTCGACCGGATCCTCGGCCCCCGCGTGAAGCGCGAGGACGTGCACGGCGACAAGGCCCTGGAGACCAGCTTCGACGGCGCCCTGGTCGACGCCATGCAGCTGGCGCTCCGCGCCGAGGACCCGATCGCCCGCGCCGTGCCGTACATGCTCTCGGGCGGTACCGACGCCAAGTCCTTCGACGACCTCGGCATCCGCTGCTTCGGCTTCGCACCGCTCCAGCTGCCGCCGGAGCTCGACTTCGCCGGCATGTTCCACGGCGTGGACGAGCGGGTCCCGGTGGACGGCCTCACGTTCGGCGTCCGTGTCCTGGACCGGTTCCTCGACGCCTGCTGACGGCACCGCCGAATTCGTCCGCACGTTTGCATGTGACCGGAAAGAGTGAATGAACTCGGGCGCTCGTAGCCCCCACCATTCCCCCTCGTTACAGGTGATGCGGTCCGCGGCTGGGGCCGCATTGCCAACTAGGAGGAATAATGATCAAGAAGGTCGTCGCTGCTGCGGCTGCCACCGGCGGTCTCGTTCTCGCGGGTGCCGGCATGGCCGTTGCCGACGCGGGTGCCCAGGGTGCCGCCATCGGTTCCCCCGGCGTGCTCTCGGGCAACGTCGTCCAGGTGCCGGTTCACGTCCCCGTGAACGTGTGCGGCAACACGGTCTCCGTGATCGGCCTGCTGAACCCCGCCTTCGGCAACACCTGCGTCAACGCCTGACGTTGTGCCTCGCCCCGTGAGGGTGTGAGCCGGTCCGGCCCCGGAGTGCGTGCCATGCACTCCGGGGCCGGTGGCCATTTCCGCCCCGGGCCGACCGCCCGGTGGCACTCTTTCGAAGCCGAGCAGGCAGGGAACAAGCTATGCGACAGGTCACGCGCAAGGGCCTTATCACCGTCGTGGCCGCCGGAGGCGTTTTCGCCGCCGTCGGCGGCGGATATGCGCACGCCGATTCCGGCGCGAACGGTACGGCCATGAATTCCCCGGGCGTCGCGTCCGGCAATTCCGTCCAGGTCCCGGTGCACGTACCGGTGAACGCCTGCGGAAACACCGTCAACGTCG
This sequence comes from Streptomyces sp. NPDC059695, assembly GCF_042733785.1. Classification (NCBI taxonomy): domain Bacteria; kingdom Bacillati; phylum Actinomycetota; class Actinomycetes; order Kitasatosporales; family Streptomycetaceae; genus Streptomyces; species Streptomyces sp. NPDC059695. Next base: position 86,528 of record NZ_JBHWFF010000014.1, read on the forward strand.
TCGGAGTGCTCAATCCGGCCTTCGCCAACAAGTGCGCCAACGTCTCCGCGCAGGGCGGCGGCTCGTCCGCCGGGGGCCACACGAGCAACTCGCCGGGCGTCGCGTCCGGCAACAACGTCAAGGTGCCGGTCGACGTCCCGGTGAACGTGTGCGGCAACGGCGTCACCGGCGTGGGCCTCGGCAACGCCGTCACGGGCAACGACTGCGCGAACACCGGAGACGGCGGCGACACGGGGTACGGCGAGGAGGGACCGGGCACGCCCGGCACCCCGGGGACGCCCGGTACTCCGGGGACGCCCGGTACTCCGGGGACCCCCGGCACTCCCGGTACGCCGGGCACTCCGGGAACCCCTGGTACGCCCGGTACTCCTGGTACGCCCGGTACTCCGGGGACCCCCGGTACCCCGGGTACGCCCGGCACTCCGGGGACCCCCGGCACCCCCGGCGGCGAGCACGGGCCGAACACTCCCGGTGCGCACGGCGTCACGCCGCCCCGCGCCGTCGAGGAGCTCGCCGAGACCGGCTCCGGTCCGCTCGGCGTGATCGTCCCCGCCGGCGCCGGCCTGCTGCTCGCCGGCTCGCTGATCTACCGCCGCGCCCGCCGCGCCGCCTGATCCGCGCCGGTCCGGCACCACGCACAGGGGCCCCGCACTCCGCGGGGCCCCTTCGTGTCTTCCTGTCGTCCCGTTCCCTACCAGGTCGCCCTGACCTGGCGGATGATCCGCCGCTTCAACCGCACTCTGCGGCTCCCGTCCCGGTGCAGGCTCAGCCGGTCCAACTCCCAGTGTCCGTACTCGGCATGGTCGGTCAGCAGCCGCGTCGCCTCCTTGCGGGAGACACCGCGCGGCACGTACACGTCGACAAATTCGTATTCCGGCATCGCATCTATTGTGCGGGCACCGGCCCTGTACGGATAGCGTCTGTCCCATGTCTGATGCTGCGCAGCCCACCGCTGCCGAGGTACGCGCCGCCGCCGAGGCGGTCAAAGCCGCACTGGACCGTCACCTCGCGGCGGTCGAACGCCGCACGGGAGACGACGACACGGACGTCTACGAAGCCTTCAACGCCCTCGCCACGGCGGCCGAGGCGTACGACGAACTCCTCTACGACCGCTACGACGAGGTCACCCCCTTCGAGATCCCCGGAGCCGACGGCAGCCTGCCGCCGTACACCGGACCCGACGAACCCCACGCCGTCAGCCTCCTGATCCGCCGCGACTACGCCGTCGCCGAACCGCAACGCCTGCTCGCCCAGGCCCGCCGCGTCGCCGAGCTCGGCGACGCCGCCGACACCGCGGCGGCGGCCAAGGCCGGAGCCTCGCCGCTCGCCGCGCTCGGTGTGCTCTTCGGCGAGTACGAACCGGACGAGATCGCCTCCCGGCACAAGGAGTTCGGCCTGGAGGAGGGCGACTCCACGCTCTGGGTCACCGCCGCCGAGGAGCTCCCGGAACCGGGGGAGTGGCTGGGCGCCCCCTTCGACCACGCCGATCCCGAGCGGATCGTCTGCCGCTTCGACGTCAGCTCGGTCTTCGACGAGGAGGAGGACGAGGAGAGCGGGGACGAGCCCGTCGACGCGGCGGTCGGCGGCGCGGACGCCTGACGGGACGCGGGAGGGCCCGGACACCGCGTGCGGTGTCCGGGCCCTCCGTGCCCACGCCTCGCCTACTGCTCCTCGGGGGCGAGCAGCCCCTCCAGGAGCGGCCGCAGTCGTGTCGTCCGCTCCGGGGCCACGCCCTCGGCCACCGCGCGGGCCAGCGCCTGGTCCACGCCGTGCACGACCGACAGATGGCGCTCCGCCCGGCCGAAGGCCGTGTACACCCACGGCCGGCTCAGGCCGCCGGCGGCGTCCCCGGGCAGCACCACGACCACGGCGGGCCAGCGCGCCCCGGCCGCCTGGTGCGCGGTGAGCGCCCAGCCGTGCCGCAGCGCCGGCTCCACCCGCTCCCTCGGTACGAGGACCTCGTCGTCCCCGCAGCGCAGCCGCAGCCCCTCGGCGTCGGCCGACAGGACCGTGCCCGTCACCGTGCGGCCCGGCGCGGGCGCGTACGCCACGCGGTCCCCCGGGTCGTAGCCGCCGAACCGGCCGGGTCCGGGGTTGAGCCGCTGCTTGAGGGCGGCGTTCAGCGCGCGCGTACCGGCCGAGCCGCCGTGGCCGACCGTGACGACCTGCGTCTGCTCCGACGGCACCCCGATCGCCCGGGGCACCGAGTCCGCCACCAGCTGGACCGCGCGGTGCACGGCCTCGCCCGCGTCCCGCACCGGGACGATCACGATCTCCTTGCCGGGGGCCTCGACCTGGTTCAGCTCGCCCACCCCGATGCCCGACACCAGCTCGCCGAGCGGGCCCGGGTCGGGGACGCGGGACGCGATCCGCGGACACACCCGGGCCGCGAGCACGTCCGCGAAGACCCGGCCCGCGCCCGGGGCGCCGAGCACCTCCGGGTCCCCGCTGAGCACCAGGCGGCAGCCGTCCGGCAGCGACTCCACGAGCATCGCGCCGGTCTCCACGTCCAGCTGCGGCGCGTCCAGGACCACGAGCAGGTCCAGGGCGAAGGCCCCGTCCTCGTCCCGGCCGGGACCGGCCGCGCCGGTCAGCAGGGCGGCGACCGTCACCGCGTCCGCGCCCGCGTCGCGGCGCCCGCTGTCCGTGTGGACGGCCACCAGGGTGCGCAGCCCGCGCTCACGGGCCGCCGCGGCGAGCGCGACCGGCTCGGCGCGGGAGGCCTCGCCGCCGGTGTGCAGGACGAGGCCGTGCGCCCCGGCGGCGCGCTCCAGCTCGCCGCCCTCCCACGTGTCGGCCGTCGCCGTCCTCACCAGCCGGGCGAGACCGTCCGCGAGGCTCTCCTCCGCCAGCGCGTACCGGTCGAGTCCGAGCAGCACGGGCGCGGCGGGCTCCTGCTCCGCGCCGGGCGCGGCGGCCTCCTCCGCGGTGTCGCCGGCACCCTCGTCGTCCTCGGGCTCCTGTGCCGTCTCCTCCTCCTGGAAGACGAGGACCGCGGCCTCGGAGACCGCCGTCTCGACGGCCTCGTCCGGATCGGGCACCGCGTGCCCGGCGAGTCCCGCGCGCACGGCCTGGATCTCCAGGGCCGTGTGTCCTTGGACGGCGGCCCGCTCCAGGAGCCACACCGTCAGGGCGACCGTGCGGCGGGGGTCACCGGGGCCGCAGGCGGGGCCCAGCAGGGCGCGCGCGAAGCCGTCGGCCTGCTCGGGCCGCACCCCGGCCACCGCGAGCAGCTGCCACGGGTCCTCGCGGAGCACGGCGGCCGCGCCCTCGCCGAGCGCGGCGGCGACCGGGCCGGCCAGTGCCTCCGGGGCGCCGCCCTCGGCGAGGACCTCGCGGACGGCGGCCGTGGTGCCGGGAGCCGGGGCCGCGGGGCGCTGCGGGGCGGGGGGCCGCACGGTCATCGCGGGGGCCGCCTCGGAGTCGGGGCGGCGGGGGGCGGGCTCGGGGGCCTCGTAGAGCGTGCTGCCCGAGGCCGTGCCGCCCTCGACGGCCCGGACGGCCGCGAGGAGGTCGGCCGCGGTGCCGCTCAGCTTGGCGCCGCTCGCGAGGGGGCCGCCCTTCTCGGCCTTGCGGGCCGCGATCTTCGCCCGCAGCTCCCGCTGCGCGGCGAGCTCGGCCTGCGCGTCGCTCGGGGCGGCCGCGGTGTCGGTGTCCCCCGCGTCGCCCGTGCCGGCCGCGGTGTCCGTGCCGGCCTCCGAGCCGTCCCCGAAGCCGGCCACAGGCTCCGCGTCCGCCCCGGCCCGCGCCTCCGCGTCCGCCACGGGCTCGTCCGTGTCCGGCTCTTCGGCCGTCTCGGGCTCTTCGGCCGGGTCGGGCTTCCGGGCCGACTCCGGCTCCCCGTCGGCGCCGGGCGTCCCGGCCGGATCCGGGTTCTCGTCCGGGGCCTCGGCCGCCCCCGGGTGCTCGGTCGTGCCGGGCTCCTCGGGCGTGGCAGCCCCGTCGTCCGCGCCCGGGCGGCCTGCCGTCCCCGGCTTGTCCTCCGCGTCCCGTTCTGCGGCCGGTCCCGGCCGGTCGGCGGGGGGTACGGCCTCGGGCGCGGTCTCCCCGGAAGGCTCGGTCACAAGGTGCTCCAGTCGTGATCCGGATAACGGTGCACGGGCGCCGACACATCGTCCAGCGCCCGACAGATCTCGTCAGGAAGACTAAGCGCCTCCACTGACAACGCGGCCGTGAGCTGCCGCGCCGTGCGCGCGCCGACGATCGGCGCGGTCACTCCGGGCCGGTCGCGGACCCACGCGAGCGCCACGTGCAGTGGGGTCGTGGCGAGTCCGTCGGCCGCCGTCGCCACCGCGTCCACGATCCGGCTCGCCGCCTCGTCCAGATAGGGCTCCACGAAGGGCGCCATCCGCTCCGAGGCGCCCCGCGAGTCCGTCGGCGTGCCGCTGCGGTACTTCCCCGTCAGGACACCGCGCCCGAGCGGTGAGGAGGGCAGCAGGCCTATGCCGAGGTCCCGCGCGGCCGGCAGCACCTCCCGTTCGACGCCCCGCTGGAGCAGCGAGTACTCCAGCTGGGCCCCGGCGAGCCGGGTCCGGTCGCCGCCGAGCTGCCAGGTGCCGGCCTTGGCGAGCTGCCAGCCGCAGAAGTTGGCCACGCCCGCGTAGCGCGCCCGGCCGCTGCGTACGGCGATGTCGAGGGCCTGGAGCGACTCCTCAAGCGGCGTGTGCGGGTCGAAGGCGTGCAGCTGCCACAGGTCCACGTGGTCGGTGCCCAGGCGGGCGAGGGAGGCGTCGAGCGCGGCGAGCAGGTGCCCGCGCGAGCCGTCCGTGCGCCGGTCGGGGTCCGGGACGCTGCCCGCCTTCGTGGACAGCACGAGGTCCTGCCGGGGCACCAGGCGCTCCATCAGGCGCCCGAGCAGGTACTCCGCCTCGCCGCCGCCGTAGACGTCGGCGGTGTCCACGAGCGTGCCGCCCGCGTCCCAGAACGACTTCAACTGCTCGGCGGCGTCGTGCTCGTCGGTGTCCCGGCCCCAGGTGAGGGTGCCGAGTCCGATGCGCGACACACGCAGGCCGGTACGTCCGAGATGCCTCTGCTCCATGGCCGCGAGAGTACTGGCCAGGGCACCACGCGGAGAGAGCCTGTGGACAACCGCGTCCTGACGGATGGCCCACGCGCGCGCTAGAGTCCGCCCCAAGTGACGTTACCGATGGGTAAGGGGTGCGTGGAATGCGGCTCGGCATCAACCTCGGCTACTGGGGCGCCGGTATGGACGGCGACAACCTCGCCGTCGCGCAGGAGGCCGACCGCCTCGGCTACGACGTCTGCTGGGCCGCCGAGGCCTACGGCTCCGACGCCCCCACCGTCCTCGCGTGGGTCGCGGCGAAGACCGAGCGGATCGACGTCGGCTCCGCGATCATGCAGATCCCGGCCCGTCAGCCCGCCATGACGGCGATGACCGCCGCCACCCTCGACTCGCTCACCGGCGGCCGCTTCCGCCTCGGCCTCGGCGTCTCCGGACCGCAGGTCTCCGAGGGCTGGTACGGCGTGAAGTTCGACAAGCCGCTCGCCCGGACGCGCGAGTACGTCGAGATCGTCCGCAGGGCCATGACCCGGGAGCGGCTCAGCTACGACGGCGAGCACTGGACCCTGCCGCTCCCCGGCGGCCCCGGCAAGCCCATCAAGCTCACCGTCCACCCGCAGCGCGAGCACATCCCGCTCTACATCGCCGCGATCGGGCCGAAGAACCTGGAGCAGACCGGCGAGATCGCCGACGGCGCCCTGCTGATCTTCCCGTCCGCCGACCACCTGGAGGAGACCGCGCTGCGGCACCTGCGCGCGGGCCGCGAGAAGGCCGGCCTGACCATGGACGGCTTCGACGTCTGTCCCACCCTGCCGCTCGCCCTCGGCGACGACGTGAACGCGCTCGCCGACGTCTTCCGCCCGTACACCGCGCTGTACGTCGGCGGCATGGGCAGCCGCAAGCAGAACTTCTACAACCAGCTCGCCCGGCGCATGGGGTACGAGAAGGAGGCCGCCGAGATCCAGGACAAGTACCTGGCCGGCGACAAGGCCGGGGCCGCGGCCGCCGTGCCGCACTCCCTGATCGACCAGACCACGCTGCTCGGCTCCGTCGAGCGCATCGCCGAGCGGATGACGGCCTACGCGGAGGCGGGGGTCACCACCCTCACCCTCGCCCCGGCCGGCTTCACCCTGGACGAGCGGGTGGCGGCCCTGCGGGCGGGCGTGGAAGCGATGGAGCGCGCCGGACTCTAGGGCTTCGCCCCGGGCCGGAAACCCGCGGCCGTGGTGGGGGCTCGGGGGTCTTCCCCGCCACGGCCGTCATGCAGCACAACGCTCCACCGGGCCCCCGGTTACGCCCTGGGGACTCACTCTTTCGGCCGAGCCGTTCCGGCCCTCCTGTTGCCCGCCGCCCGGGACCGGACTTGACTCGGTCTCCCGGACGTACCGGAGTGCGTGCGTCCGCACGGAGGTGGCGGATGCTCACGGCCAAGGGCCTGTTCCAGGAAATCATCGACAACGACGAGTCCTTCCGGCTCTTCTGCTCCATCGCCGCGAGCGGCGAGTCCCAGGGCGGCTGGGAGAACGCCCGGATCGCGGCCCTCGTCGCACCCGGCATGCGCTCCCTCGCGCCCAAGATCACGCGGCACGGCGCCGACGAGGACAAGCACGGCCGGATCTTCCGGGCGCTGATGAGGAAACGCGGCCTCGAACCCGTCCCGGTGCCTCCCGACACCGACTACACGATGCTCCTGGAGCACCGCGGCATCGGCCTCGCGCACGAGAAGCTCCGCGCCGACCGGCCGCTCACCGAGGCGGACGTCGTCGTCTACCTCGCCCACAGCCGGGTCACCGAGCAGCGCGCCGCCGACCAGATGGACATGCTCGTCACGTACTTCGGGGACCACCCGGAGCTGGGCAAGGCCATCCACATGATCGACAACGACGAGGCGAACCACCTCGCCTACTGCCACGAGGAACTGCTCCGGCTCGCCCGGCAGGGTCACGGCCGGCTCATCCAGCGGACCCTGCGCGACTCCGCCCTCGCCGAGATCCGGGTCTACCGCGACGTCAGCCTCGCCGTGATGCGGCACATGGGCCGCATCCTGGACTGGCCGAAGCCCAAGGCGGCCGTCCTCGCCGCCGGGATCCACGCCACGTACGCGTACGAGCGCGCCGCCGGCTGGCACAAGATGGTCGACCTGCGGATGCCCCAGCGGCTGAACGCCCTCGGCGGCCCCGCGACCCCCGCTCCCGCCTTCTGAGCGGAGCCGCCCGCGCGCCTACATCCAGCCGCGCCGCTTGAACATCCGGTACAGCGCGACGACGACGCCCGCCATCACCACGATCACCACCGGGTACGAGCCCACCCAGTGCAGCTCCGGCATGTGGTCGAAGTTCATCCCGTAGATCCCCGCGACCATCGTGGGGACCGCGGCCATGGCCGCCCACGCCGAGATCTTCCGCATGTCGTCGTTCTGCCGGACCCCCATCTGCGCGAGATGGGCCGACAGCACGTCGGACAGGAGCCGGTCGAGGCCCTCCACCTGCTCGTTGGAGCGCAGCAGATGGTCGTTGACGTCGCGGAAGAAGGGCTGCGAGCGCTCGTTCACGAACGGCACGGAACCGGCCGTCAGCCGGGCCATCACCCCGGCCAGCGGACCGCTCGCCCGCCGGAACTCCAGGACCTGCCGCTTCGCCGTGTAGATCCGCTCCGCGGTGTTGGCCGGATTGCCCCCGCTGGGCGCGAAGACGTCCGCCTCCAGCTCCTCCAGGTCGACCTGCAGCTCGCCCGTCACGTCGAGGTAGTGGTCCACGATCGCGTCGCTCACCGCGTACAGCACCGCCGTCGGCCCGTGCTTCAGGACCTCCCGCTCGGCCTCCAGACGCCGGCGGACCTCCGCGAGGGGCGCGCCCTCGCCGTGCCGGACCGTCACGACGAACGAGTCGCCCATGAACACCATCAGCTCGCCCGAGGAGACCCGGTCGCTCTCCGGCTCGTACACGATCGGCTTCAGCACCACGAACAGCGAGTCGTCGTAGACCTCCAGCTTGGGCCGCTGATGGGCCTTCAAGGCGTCCTCGACGGCCAGCGGGTGCAGCGCGAACTCCGAGGCGACGTGGGAGAACTCCGCCTCCGACGGCTCGTGCAGCCCCACCCACAGGAACGCGTCGCCCGTCGCCCGCGCCTCCTCCAGGGCGTCGGAGAGGTCGGCGGGTCCGTCCGTGCGGCGCCCGTCCCGGTAGATGGCAGAGTCGACGATCACGCCGCGCATTCTCCCCCGAACGGCCCCGACACGCACGCGTGCGGCAGCCTAGGCTGGCCCGCATGGCCACCCTGATCCTCGTCCGGCACGGACGCTCCACCGCCAACACCTCCGGTGTCCTCGCCGGGCGCACGCCCGGCATCGCGCTCGACGAGCGCGGGGCCGCCCAGGCCGCCGCGCTCCCCGGGCGCCTCGCGGACGTCCCGCTCGCGGCCGCCGTCACCAGCCCCCTCCAGCGCTGCCGGGAGACCCTGCGGCCCCTCCTGGACGCCCGCCCCGGGCTTCCGCTCCACGTCGAGGAGCGGATCAACGAGTGCGACTACGGCGACTGGTCCGGCCGCAAGCTGGCCGAGCTGGGCGACGAACCGCTGATGGAGGTCGTCCAGGGGCACGCCTCCGCCGCCGCCTTCCCCGGCGGCGAGTCCATGCGTGCCATGCAGCACCGCGCCGTCGAGGCCGTCCGGGAGTGGAACGCCCGCGTCGAGGCGGAGCACGGCGAGGACGCCACGTACCTCATGTGCTCCCACGGCGACATCGTGAAGGCGATCGTCGCCGACGCCCTCGGGCTCCACCTCGACCTCTTCCAGCGCATCCACGTCGACCCCTGCTCGGTCACCGCGATCCGCTACACGCGCCTGCGCCCCTTCCTCCTCCGCCTCGGCGACACGGGGGACTTCGCCGGGTTCGCCCCCCGGGAGCACCCCGGGGGCAGCGGGGCGGCGGAGGTCGGTGGTGGTGCGGGCGCACCGTGATCCCCACGCGCAGTAGGGTGGACGCGCCGCTGTAGTACGACTGTCGAGACGCAAGGGAGCCGGGAACGTGTCCCGTCAGGTGTTCCTCTACGACCCACCGGAGCGTTTCGTGGCCGGCACGGTCGGGCTGCCTGGCCGGCGGACGTTCTTCCTCCAGGCGTCCGCGTCCGGCCGGGTCACCAGCGTCGCCCTGGAGAAGACCCAGGTCGCGGCCCTCGCCGAGCGCATCGACGAACTCCTCGACGAGGTCGTCCGCCGCACCGGGGGCAACGCTCCGGTGCCCGCGGTCGCCCCCGCCGAGATCGCGGACACCGCCCCCCTCGACGCGCCCGTCGAGGAGGAGTTCCGGGTCGGCACCATGGCCCTCGCCTGGGACGGCGAGGAGCAGCGCATGATCGTCGAGGCGCAGGCGCTCGTCGAGCTCGACGCGGACTCCGAGGAGGACCTCGCCGAGGCCGAGGAGCGGCTGCTCCAGGACGAGGAGAACGGCCCGCCGATGCTCCGGGTCCGCCTCAGCGGGGCCCAGGCCCGGGCGTTCGCCAAGCGCGCCCTGGACGTCGTCAACGCCGGCCGGCCGCCCTGCCCGCTGTGCAGCCTGCCGCTCGACCCCGAGGGGCACGTCTGCCCGCGCCAGAACGGATACCGCCGCGGAGCATGACCAGCCCCGAGAGCGCACGCGACACGGAGCTGCTCGCGCGCGGTGAGCTGACCGTGCGCGGCCGGGTCCGCGAGGCCTCCAACGCCGTGCTGTACTGCTCCGTCGCCCACGAGGGCCGGGAGGCGGCCTGCGTCTACAAGCCGGTCGCGGGGGAGCAGCCCCTGTGGGACTTCCCCGACGGCACCCTGGCCCAGCGCGAGGTCGCCGCGTACGAGATCTCCGAGGCCACCGGCTGGGGCCTGGTCCCGCCGACGGTGCTCCGCGACGGGCCGTACGGGGAGGGCATGGTCCAGCTGTGGATCGAGGCCGATCCCGCGGCGCGGCTCCTGGCGCTCACCGAGGACGAGGAGGCGGGCGAGGGCTGGAAGGCCGTGGGGCCCGCGCAGATCGACGAGGACCGCACCGCGCTCCTCGTCCACGCGGACACCCCCGAGCTGCGCCGGCTCGCCGTCCTGGACGCCGTCATCAACAACGGCGACCGCAAGGGCGGGCATCTGCTGCCGGCCCCGGGCGGACACCTGTACGGCATCGACCACGGCGTGACCTTCCACGTCGACGACAAGCTGCGGACCCTGCTGTGGGGCTGGGCGGGCGAGGAGCTGCCCGCCGAGGCGGCCGCCGTGCTGACCTCGCTCGGCCGCTCCCTGGCCCCGGGAGCGCCGCTCGCCACCCGACTGGCGGAACTCCTGACGGGTGCCGAGGTCGCGGCCGTACGCGCCCGCGTGGAGGCGCTGCTGGCCACCGGGCGGCATCCGGAGCCCTCGGGGCAGTGGCCCGCGATCCCCTGGCCGCCGGTCTGATCCCCGACCGAAAAGTTTCGGCCAGGGTCCTCGGAGGGGTGAGCACCCCTGGGGGGTATGCACGCACGCCTCTCACCCGCAAGAGCGCCTAATCGGTCAAGATCCCGGATCCGGTTCGTATCCGGAACACCTGTCCGGTTACGCTCGGGTCATGCATGCCTGGCCCGCTTCTGAGGTCCCCGCCCTGCCCGGCAAGGGCCGCGACCTCCGGATCCACGACACCGCGACCGGTGGACGAGTCACCCTCGCCCCCGGCCCCGTCGCCCGTATCTACGTCTGCGGCATCACGCCGTACGACGCGACCCACATGGGTCACGCGGCGACCTACAACGCGTTCGACCTCGTTCAGCGCGTGTGGCTCGACACGAAGCGGCAGGTGCACTACGTCCAGAACGTGACCGACGTGGACGATCCGCTCCTGGAGCGCGCGATCCGCGACGGCGTCGACTGGGTCGGCCTCGCCGAGCGCGAGACCGCCCTCTTCCGCGAGGACATGACCGCCCTGCGGATGCTGCCCCCGCAGCACTACATCGGCGCGGTCGAGGCCATACCGGGCATCGTCCCGCTCGTCGAGCGCCTCCGGGACTCCGGCGCCGCCTACGAGCTCGACGGCGACGTCTACTTCTCCGTCGACGCCGACCCGCACTTCGGGCAGGTCTCGCACTACGACACCGAGCTGATGCGCCACCTGTCCGCCGAGCGCGGCGGCGACCCGGACCGTCCGGGCAAGAAGAACCCGCTCGACCCGATGCTCTGGATGGCCGCCCGCGAGGGCGAGCCGAGCTGGGACGGCGGCAGCCTCGGCGCCGGCCGCCCCGGCTGGCACATCGAGTGCGTCGCCATCGCCCTGGACCACCTCGGCATGGGCTTCGACGTGCAGGGCGGCGGCTCCGACCTGATCTTCCCGCACCACGAGATGGGCGCCTCCCACGCCCAGGCCCTCACCGGCGAGTTCCCCATGGCCAAGGCGTACGTCCACGCCGGCATGGTCGCCCTGGACGGCGAGAAGATGTCGAAGTCCAAGGGCAACCTGGTCTTCGTCTCCCGGCTGCGCCGCGACGGCGTCGACCCGGCCGCCATCCGGCTGGCGCTGCTCTCGCACCGCTACCGCGACGACTGGGAGTGGACCGACCAGATCCTGGAGACGGCCGTGGAGCGGCTCGGCCGCTGGCGCGCCGCCGTCTCGCGCCCCGACGGCCCGTCGGCCGACGCGCTCGTCGAAGAGCTCCGCGAGGCGCTCTCCGACGACCTCGACACGCCCACCGCGCTCGCCGCGGTCGACCGCTGGGCCGCGCTCCAGACGGCCGGGGGCGGCACGGACGACTCCGCACCCGGTCTCGTCTCCCGCGCCGTCGACGCACTGCTCGGTGTCGCCCTGTAACGAGCAGGACCGCGCAACGCGCTTTCAGGCAACCGCCCTCGGACTTCTCGTCGAAGTCCGAGGGCGGTTCCGTTTTGTCCTGGCGGACATGCTCGTTCCTGCGCTAAACAACCTCCATGCAATCATCATCGCGCATGAAAGTTGCACTCGCCGGAGCCGTCCTCGGGCTCCTCGCGGCCCTCGCGGGACCCGGCTCCACCGCGTCGGCCGTCCCGTCCGACACCACCGTCGGCGATGTCACCGGCTTCGCCGCCGACGGGCCCGTCTACCGGCTGACCGCCGGCCACACGGAGGCCCGCGTCTCCTTCGTCACCGCCGACACCTTCCGCATCGAACTCGCTCCCGACGGAAAGTTCACCGACCCCACCGGCACCGACATCACCCTGCCCCAGGGCCCGCCCCCGGCCACCCGCTGGCGCGACCTCGGCGACCGCTACGAACTCGCCACCGCCAAGGTGACCCTGCGCGCCACCAAGTCACCGCTGCGCTTCTCGGCCGTACGCGCCGACGGCACCGTGCTCTGGAGCGAGACCCAGGGCCTCACCTGGAACCAGGACCGCACCGTCCAGACCCTCGCCCGCGGCGCCGACGAGCAGTTCTACGGCGCCGGCATGCAGAACGGCCGCGGCAACACCTCCCACCGCGGCAAGACCGTCGAGGTCGGCGTCGACTACAACTGGAACGACGGCGGCCACCCCAACTCCGTCCCCTTCTACCTCTCCTCCGCCGGATACGGCGTGTACCGCAACACCTACGCGCCCAACACCTACGCGTTCACCGAACCCGTCACCACCAGCGCCAAGGAACAGCGCTTCGACGCCTACTACTTCGCCGGCGACGGCAAGGACGCCCTCAAGGACGTCATCGGGCAGTACACCGAGCTCACCGGCAAGCCCTTCATGCCGCCCGTGTACGGCCTGGAGATAGGCGACTCGGACTGCTACCTCCACAACGCCAACCGCGGCGAGCGCCACACCCTCGACGCCCTCGACGTCGCCGACGGCTACGTCGAGAACGACATGCCGAACGGCTGGATGCTCGTCAACGACGGCTACGGCTGCGGCTACGAGAACCTCGCCGAGACCACGGCGGGACTCGCCGACCGCAGGATGAAGCTCGGCCTGTGGACCGAGGACGGCATCGACAAGCTCGCCGACCAGGTCAAGGCCGGCCAGCGGGTCGCCAAGCTCGACGTCGCCTGGGTCGGCGAGGGCTACAAGTTCGCCCTCGACGGCTGCAAGGACGCCCACGCCGGCATCGAGGCCAACAGCGACGCCCGCGGCTTCACCTGGGCCCCCGAGAGCTGGTCCGGCGCCCAGCGCTGCGGCGTCCAGTGGTCCGGAGACCAGTCCGGCAGCTGGGAGTACATCCGCTGGCAGATCCCCACCTACGCGGGCGCGTCCATGTCCGGACTCGCCTACACCACCGGTGACGTCGACGGCATCTTCGGCGGCAGCGCCAAGACCTACACCCGCGACCTCCAGTGGAAGACCTTCCTGCCCGTCACCATGACCATGGACGGCTGGGCCGCGAACGACAAGCAGCCCTTCCGGTACGGGGAGCCCTACACCAGCATCAACCGCGCCTCGCTCAAGCTCCACGAGGCCCTGCTCCCGTACATCTACAGCCACGCCCACCGGGCCACGAAGACCGGCGTCGGCCTCGCCCGCCCGCTCGCCCTCGAATACCCGGACGACCCGAAGGCCGCGAGCGACGCGGCGAAGTACGAGTTCCTCAGCGGCGAGGACTTCCTCGTCGCCCCCGTCTACCAGGACGCCGTCGAGCGCGACGGCATCTACCTCCCCGCCGGCACCTGGATCGACTACTGGAGCGGCCGCACCTACCAGGGCCCCGTCACCGTCGACGACTACAGCGCCCCGCTCGACACCCTGCCCCTGTTCGTACGGGCCGGGGCCACCGTCCCCATGTGGCCGGGCTCCGTCCGCTCCTACCAGGACCGCGCCCCCGGCGACCCGATCGCCTGGGACGTCTACCCGAAGGGCACCTCGTCCTTCGACCTGTACGAGGACGACGGCGTCACCCGCGCGCACCGCACCGGGAAGTACGCCACCCAGCGCGCCGAGGTCCGCGCCCCGCAGTCCGGCCCCGGCGACGTCACCGTCCGCGTCGGAGCCAGCACCGGCTCGTACACCGGAAAGCCCGCCGCCCGGCCGTACGCCTTCACCGTCCACACCGGCGACGCGCCCGGCACGGTGAAGCTCGACGGGCGCAAGCTGACCGCCCTCACCTCCCGCGCCGCCCTCGACGCGGCCTCCGAGGGCTGGTGGTACGACCGCGACGACCGCGGGGGAGTGGTCCGGATCAAGACCGCCGACCGGTCCACCGACCGCGCCTTCGAACTGCGCCTGACCGACACCAGCGCCGTCGGCGGGACCGTACCCGGCGCCTCCGCCGTCCTCGCCGCCCCCACCGGTCAGGAGCTCGGCGCCGGCACCCCCGGCACCGTCGCCGTGGACGTCACCGCGGGCACCCGGGACGCCACCGACGTCCGCGTCTCCCTCGACGCCCCCGCCGGCTGGCAGGTCACCCCGGCCGCCCCGATCACCCGCCTCCCGGCCGGCACCACCCGCCGGGTCCAGGTCGCCGTCACCCCGGCGGCCGGCGCGAAGACCGGCGACACCACCCTCACGGCGACCGTCCGGCACCGGGCCGCGGGCACCGACCGCACCGCCGTCCAGCGGTTCGCGGTCGGCGTGATGCCCCCGGCGCCCACCACCGACGCCTGGGCGAGCGACCTCACCTGGCTGCGCGCCACCAACGGCTGGGGACCGCCGGAACGCGACCGCTCCAACGGCGAGTCCGGCGCCGCCGACGGCCGCGCGCTCACCCTGGCCGGGAAGACCTACGAGAAGGGCATCGGCGCCCACGCCGACTCCGACATCGAGGTCTACCTCGGCGGCCGCTGCACCACCTTCACCGCCGACGTCGGCATCGACGACGAGATCAACGGCTACGGGGACGTGGCCTTCTCCGTCGAGGCGGACGGCCGGGTCCTGTGGACCTCGCCCCGGCTGACCGGGGCCTCCGCGACCCTGCCGGTGAACGTCGACGTGACCGGCGCCCGGCACGTCCGGCTCAAGGTCACGGACACCAACGGCTCGAAGAGCGGCGACCACGGCGACTGGGCGGCGGCCCGGTTCGGCTGCGCCTGACGCACGGAACGGGAGGGGCGCCCTCGGGCACCCCTCCCGTTCCGTCCGCCGCTCGGGCCGCTACGACCCGGCTCCGCCGTCCCCGCCGGGCGATCCGTCGCCAGACCTCTCGGGTCCGCCGCCCTCCCCGTCACCGGGAGGGCCGTCGGATCCCTCGGAGGCATCCGCCTCCGGAGCCGCCTCGGGGCCTGCCTCCGGGCCCGCCTCGGGGTCCGTGTCCGGGCCCGCCTCGGGCCCCGTCTCCGAGCGGTCCGTCCCCGAGCCCGGCTCCGGGGCCGGCTGATCCCGTCTCGGCGGGCGCGTCCGGCCGCTCCCCGGGTCCCGCAGGAACGTGTCACCGCCCTCCGTCGCGACCCCCGGACCGGCGCCCGGGCCCGTGCCCGGCTCACGCCGCCGCAGATACCGCTCGAACTCCCGGGCGATCGCCTCGCCCGAGGCCTCCGGCAGCTCCGCGGTGTCCCGCGCCTCCTCCAGGGTCTGCACGTACTCCGCGACCTCGCTGTCCTCGGCGGCCAGCTGGTCCACGCCCACCTGCCAGGCCCGCGCGTCCTCCGGCAGCTCACCCAGCGGGATGCGCAGCCCGATCAGGTCCTCCAGACGGTTGAGCAGCGCCAGCGTCGCCTTCGGGTTCGGCGGCTGCGACACGTAGTGCGGCACCGCCGCCCACAGGCTCACCGCGGGCACGCCCGCGTGCGTGCACGCCTCCTGGAGGATGCCCACGATGCCCGTCGGGCCCTCGTACCGCGTCTCCTCCAGGTCCATCGTCCGGGCCAGATCCGGATCCGAGGTGACCCCGCTGACCGGGACCGGCCGGGTGTGCGGGGTGTCCCCGAGCAGCGCGCCGAGGATCACCACCATCTCCACACCCAGCTCGTGCGCGAAGGCGAGCAGCTCGTTGCAGAAGGAGCGCCAGCGCATCGAGGGCTCGATCCCGCGCACGAGCACCAGGTCACGGGGCTTGTCGCCGCCGACCCGGACCACCGAGAGCCGGGTCGTCGGCCAGGTGATCTTTCTGACCCCGTTGTCCAGGAAGACCGTCGGGCGGTTGACCTGGAAGTCGTAGTAGTCCTCGGCGTCGAGCGCCGCGAAGACCTCGCCCTTCCATTCCCGGTCGAGATGGGCGACCGCGGTGGAGGCGGCGTCGCCGGCGTCGTTCCAGCCCTCGAACGCTGCCACCATGACCGGGTCGATCAGCTCGGGTACCCCCTCGAGCTCGATCACCCAGCGCCTCCTTATTCGAAGTTCCTGTCGTACGGCCCCACCTTACGGCTTTCCGGCGGGCCGCCCGCAGTCCCCGGACATCCCCGAAAACCCGTGCGGCCTTGATCGACTACCCAGGAACTCACCTCCGCACACGGCGGAGTCACTCCTCCCACAGGGTGCTCGGCGCCTCCCTCCGGACCACCGGGGCGATCTCCTCGGCGAAGCGCTGGAGGGTCTCCTCCTGCTCCGCCGTCGACTGGCCGAAGGTGTCGACCGTGATCGACTGGAGGTCGTGCCCGTAGTGCTCGTGGTAGCCGAGGATCTTGTCGATGATCTGCTGCGGCGAGCCGATCAGCTGGGGGCCGTCGGCGATCGCGTCCTCGATCGTGCGGAACGGCGTGTTGTATCCGGCCCTGCCCTCCAGGTGCGGCTTGAAGCTCTGCCGGACCTTCGCCTCGTACAGCTCCTTGTACCGTCCGACGGCCTGCTCGGGCGTGTCGGCGATGAGCAGCCCGCCGGAACCGGCCGCCACGCGCGCGCGTGCCGGATCGTGCCCGTACTCCTCGAACTTCTCGCGGTAGTGCGCGATCAGCCTCGCGTACGCCTCGCGCGGCTGGATCGCGTTCGCGGTGAAGAGCGGATCGCCGTGCTTCGCCGCGAGCTCGGGGGAGTTGAGACTGGTGGCCGAGCCGTGCCAGATCCGCGGGGCACCGGCGTACGGACGGGGGACCGTGGTGACGTTCTTCAGCGCGGGCCGGAACTCGCCCTCCCAGTCGACGCCCTCCTCCGTCCAGAGGCGGCGGAGTAGCTCGTACTTCTCCTTCTGGAGGTCCCACTGCCGCTCCTCGTCCAGGCCGAAGAGGTCGAAGTGTCCGGCCTCCGCGCCCTTGCCGACGACGAGTTCGAGCCGCCCGCGGGACAGCTGGTCGAGGGTCGCGTAGTCCTCGGCGACCCGCACGGGGTCGAGGATCGCGACCACGGTGACCCCGGTGAGCAGCCTGATCCGGCGGGTGCGGGCGGCCAGCGCGGCGAGCAGCACGGTCGGGGAGGAGGAGAGGAACGCGCCCGCGTGCCGCTCGCCGACCGCGTACGCGTCGAAGCCGAGCCGTTCGGCGGTCTCGCCGAGCGTGACGACCTGCTCCAGCCGGTCGGCGGCGGACAGCAGTTCGCCGGTGAGCGGGTGCGGGGAGTGGTGGACGATCGAGAGCACCTGAAACTTCATGCCCCCACTCTGCGCGCCGAGTGTTGCGGGCGTGTGGACGGCGCGTGGCACGCCTGAGGGGCGGCCCTCCGGAGAGGAACCGCCCGCGCCCGCAGGCGGGTTACTTGCGCAGCATCGACTCGACGCCGGCGCGGATCTCGTCCGTCGCGAGACCGCGGATGGTCAGCGTCGTACGGCGGCGCAGCACGTCGTCCGCCGTCTCGGCCCACTCGTGGTCACGGGCGTAGGCGACCTGGGCCCAGATCTCCGGCGCGTCCGGGTGGATCCGGCGGGCCAGCTCCGGGTTCTCGTTCGCCATCCGGGCGATGTCGAAGGAGAGCGAGCCGTAGTGGGTCGCCAGGTGCCGGGCGGTGTCGGCCGCCATCCGGGGGCCGGGCGCCGGACCGTCGACGAGCAGCCGGTGGGCGACCGCGTTCGGGTTGGCTATGCCGGGCAGCGGCAGCCGCTTCGGCAGGGCGGACACCGGCTCGTAGTCCTCACCGAGCGGGCGGCCGGGGAGCTGCTCCAGCTTCTTCATCACCGTGCGGCCGATGTGGCGGAAGGTCGTCCACTTGCCGCCGGCGACGGACAGCATGCCGCCGCGGCCCTCGGTGACGACCGTCTCGCGCTTGGCCTTGGAGGTGTCGCCGGGACCGCCGGGGAGCACCCGGAGTCCGGCGAAGGAGTACGTGATCAGGTCGCGGGAGAGCTGCTGGTCGCGGATGGAGAAGGCGGCCTCGTCCAGGATCTGGGCGGTGTCCTTCTCGGTGACCTCGACCTGGCCGGGGTCGCCCTCGTACTCCTCGTCGGTGGTGCCGAGGAGCAGCATGTCCTCCCAGGGGAGGGCGAAGGTGATGCGGTACTTGTCGATCGGGGTGGCCAGTGCTGCCTTCCACGGCGAGGTCCGCTTGAGGACCAGGTGCGCGCCCTTGGAGAGGCGGATGGAGGGGGCCGCGCCGGGGTCCTCCATCTTCCGCAGGTGGTCGACCCACGGGCCGGTGGCGTTGAGCACGAGGCGGGCGTCCACACCGAACTCGTCGCCGGTGGTGCGGTCCTTCAGCTCCGCTCCGGTGACCCGGCCGCGGGTGAAGCGCAGGCCGGTGACCTCGGCGTGGTTGAGGACGGTGGCACCGGCGTCGACGGCGGCGCGGACCGTCATCAGCGCCATGCGCGCGTCGTTCATCTGGTCGTCGCCGTAGACGGCGACGGCCTTCAGGTCGTCGGTGCGCAGCTCCGGCACGTCCTGCGCGGCCTTGGCGGGGGAGAGCAGGTGACCGACGCCGTCGCCGAACGCCGAGAGGGCGCTGTACGCGAAGACACCGGCACCGAGCTTGGCCGCGCCGTGCGGGCCGCCCTTGTAGACGGGCAGGTAGAAGGTGAGCGGGTTGGCGAGGTGCGGTGCCACCTGACGGGAGACCGCACGCCGCTCGAAGTGGTTCTCCGCCACCAGCTTCACCGCGCCGGTCTGCAGGTAGCGCAGGCCGCCGTGGAGGAGCTTGGAGGAGGCGGAGGAGGTGGCGCCGGCGAAGTCGCCGGCGTCCACCAGGGCCACCCGCAGGCCCGACTGCGCGGCGTGCCAGGCGGTGGAGATGCCCAGGATGCCGCCTCCGATCACCAGGAGGTCGTACGTCGCCTTGGAAAGCTGTTCCCGGGTCTCGGCGCGGCTCGGCAGGGAACCGGCAGCCGGGTGCGTCCCGAGGGCAGGGACGCTCTGCAGGGTGGTCATATCGATCTACTCCTCGTCAGATCCGTCTTCGAGCCAGCCCATGGAGCGTTCGACGGCCTTGAGCCAGCTCTTGTACTCGCGATCACGCTTGTCGGCGTCCATGCGAGGGGTCCATTCCGCCGCCCGGCGCCAGTTGGCGCGCAGCGCGTCGGTGTCCGGCCAGAAGCCGACGGCCAGGCCGGCGGCGTAGGCGGCGCCGAGGCAGGTGGTCTCGGCGACCATCGGACGCACGACGGGCGCGTCCAGGAAGTCCGAGAGGGTCTGCATCAGCAGGTTGTTGGAGGTCATGCCGCCGTCGACCTTGAGCGCGGTCAGCTCGACGCCGGAGTCCTTCGTCATGGCGTCGGTGATCTCGCGCGTCTGCCAGGCGGTGGCCTCCAGGACGGCGCGTGCGATGTGCGCCTTGGTGACGTAACGGGTGAGGCCGGCGATGACACCGCGCGCGTCGGAGCGCCAGTACGGGGCGAACAGGCCGGAGAAGGCCGGCACGAAGTAGGCGCCGCCGTTGTCCTCGACCGAGGAGGCGAGGGTCTCGATCTCGGCGGCGGACTTGATGAGGCCCATCTGGTCGCGCATCCACTGCACGAGTGAACCCGTGACGGCGATCGAGCCCTCCAGGGCGTAGACCGGCTTCGCGTCGCCGATCTGGTAGCCGACCGTGGTCAGCAGGCCGCTGTAGGAGTTGATGATCTTGTCGCCGGTGTTCATCAGCATGAAGGTGCCGGTGCCGTACGTGGACTTCGCCTCGCCCTCGGCGAAACACGTCTGGCCGAACAGGGCGGCCTGCTGGTCGCCGAGCGCGGAGGCGACCGGGACGCCGTCGAGGACGCCGCCCCTGACCGTGCCGTACACCTCGGCGGAGGAGCGGATCTCCGGCAGCACGGTGGCCGGGATCTCCATGGACTGCAGGATCTTCTCGTCCCAGCCCATGGTGTGGAGGTTCATCAGCATGGTGCGGGAGGCGTTGGTGACGTCGGTGACGTGGTGGCCGCCGTCGACGCCGCCGGTGAGGTTCCAGATGACCCAGGAGTCCATGGTGCCGAAGAGGATGTCGCCGCGCTCGGCGCGCTCGCGCAGGCCCTCGACGTTGTCGAGCAGCCAGCGGACCTTCGGGCCGGAGAAGTAGCTCGCGAGCGGCAGGCCGGTCTCGCGGCGGAAGCGGTCCTGGCCGACGTTGCGGCCGAGCTCCTTGCAGAGCGAGTCGGTGCGGGTGTCCTGCCAGACGAGGGCGTTGTGGACGGGCTCACCGGTGTTCTTGTCCCAGAGCAGCGTGGTCTCGCGCTGGTTGGTGATGCCGATGGCCTTGACGTCGGCGGCGGTGATCTCCGCCTTGCTCAGGGCGCCGGCGACGACCTCCTGGACGTTGGCCCAGATCTCGGCGGCGTCGTGCTCGACCCAGCCCGGCTTCGGGAAGATCTGCTCGTGCTCCTTCTGGTCGACCGAGACGATCCGGCCGTCCTTGTCGAAGACGATGCAGCGCGAGGACGTGGTGCCCTGGTCGATGGCCGCGATGAACGGGCCGGAGGTGTGTGCGTCGGTCACGGTGTGCTCCAAGGGAGGTCTGGAAGAAGGACGGCTCAGGCGAACGCGATGTTGTAGATACCCGCGGCGACGGCGCCACCGATCAGCGGACCGGCGACCGGGATCCAGGCGTAGCTCCAGTCGGAGCCGCCCTTGTTCGGCAGCGGGAGCAGGGCGTGCACGATGCGCGGGCCGAGGTCACGGGCCGGGTTGATGGCGTAACCGGTCGGGCCGCCGAGCGAGAGGCCGATGGAGACCACGACGAAGGCGGTGATCAGGGCGCCGATGACGCCGAGACCCTTGCCGCTGTCGTTGAGGCCCTGGGTGAGCACGGCGAGGACCAGCACGACCGTGCCGATGATCTCGGTGGCCAGGTTCTGCCAGGTGTTACGGATCTCGGGGCCCGTGGAGAAGATGCCGAGCACCGGGCCGGGGCCCTCGATCGGCTTCTCGCCGACGGTCTCCGGGTCCGTGAGGTGGGCCCGGAACTGGCCGTAGTAGGCCACCCAGACCAGCGCCGCACCGATCATCGCGCCGAGCATCTGGCCGGCGATGTAGACGGGGACGTTGTCCCACTCCCCGTCCTTGATCGCGATTCCGACCGTGACGGCGGGGTTCAGATGGGCTCCCGAGAGGGAAGCGGTCATGTAGACCGCCGTCATGACGGCGAAGCCCCACCCGAAGGTGATCGCGAGCCAGCCCGCGTTGCGGGCCTTGGAGCTCTTGAGCGTGACGGCGGCGCACACACCGCCGCCGAGCAGAATGAGAACGGCGGTACCGATGGTCTCGCCGAGGAAGATGTCGGAGCTGGACACCCGCGACTCCTTTGTCCTTCGTCCAGGGGAAGGCGAACCCCGGGTCCCTCCGGTGGTCCGCGCCCTCGTGTGAGGGCGTTGCCGGCCCTTGGCACTGCCACACCATAGCGTGTATTGCCGTTAGCTGTTCGACAATGCCGACCGATGAACGGAAGTTTTGCCCCCGGGTTAACAGCACGTCAAGGGTCTGGGAAGTGAAAAACCCGCCGATAACGCGATCGTTACCGGCGGGTTCGGTTCTGTACGGGGAGGGGCGGGCCGCCGCTCCTGGGGCTGGTCAGAAGCGGCCGGCCCCCAGGTCCCGGGAGACGGCGCGGGCGCAGTCCCGCACCGCGGCCACCAGCTCCGGACGCAGCTCCCCGGCCGGGCACACCCGTTCCACGGCGCCCGTGACCGCCACCGCGCCCACCGGCATCCGCCGCCGGTCGTGGATCGGCGCCGCCACCGACGCCACGCCCTCCCAGGTCTCCTCCACGTCCGCCGCCCAGCCCCGGGCCCGCGTCATGTCGAGCAGCGACTCGAAGTCGACGAGCTCCGTGGTCGTCCGGGGCGTGAACGCCTCCCGCTCGACCTCCAGGACCTCGCTGTGCGCCACCGGGTCGTACGCCGACAGGACCTTGCCGAGCGCCGTGGAGTGCAGCGGCTGCATCGCCCCCACCTCCAGGACCTGACGGCTGTCGTCCGGCCGGAAGACGTGGTGCACGATCAGCACGCCCTTCTGGTGCAGCACCCCCAGGTGCACGCTCTCGCCGCTGGACCGCGCCAGGTCGTCCGTCCAGACCAGGGCGCGCGCCCGCAGCTCGTGGACGTCCAGGTAGCTGTTGCCGAGCCGCAGCAGCTCCGCGCCCAGCTGGTAGCGGCCCGAGGCCGCGTCCTGCTCCACGAAGCCCTCCGCCTGGAGGGTGCGCAGGATGCCGTGGGCCGTCCCCTTGGCGAGCCCGAGCGAGGACGAGATGTCGGACAGGCCGAGCCGGCGCTCGCCGCCCGCGAGCAGTCGCAGCATGGCCGCCGCCCTTTCAAGCGACTGGATGTTCTTCGCCATCGCCCGGCCCCTCACCCTTCTCACACTGTTCGACAATGCTGAACACTATCGGTCGATGCCGACCTTGCGTCACACCACACAGTGTCGGCCAAGGAGGGGCAGAACCGGGAGTCCCCGCACACAGGATGCCGTCCGGCCCGTGGGACGCCGTGTCCACCCCGGCCCGCACGCGGTTACGCTGGCCCCGTGCACCCTCCACCGAGGGCGCAAAGCCGACAGCCGTCGCATCCCAGGGAGCTCATCCATGGCCTCGTCGCCGACCCCTTCCGCTGACAGCCGGACCCGCGCCGCCGCCCTCCGCGAGGCACTCGCCAGCCGAGTCGTCGTCGCCGACGGAGCCATGGGCACCATGCTCCAGGCCCAGGACCCCACCCTCGAGGACTTCCAGGACCTCGAAGGATGCAACGAGATCCTCAACGTCACGCGGCCCGACATCGTCCGTTCGGTCCACGAGGCGTACTTCGAGGTCGGCGTCGACTGCGTCGAGACCAACACGTTCGGCTCCAACCACTCGGCCGCGGGTGAGTACGAGATCGCCGACCGGATCTTCGAGCTCTCCGAGGCGGGTGCCCGGATCGCCCGCGAGGTCGCCGACGAGTTCGGCGCCAAGGACGGCCGCCAGCGCTGGGTGCTCGGCTCGATCGGCCCCGGCACCAAGCTCCCCTCGCTCGGCCACATCGCGTACGACGTGCTGCGCGACGGCTACCAGCAGAACGCCGAGGGCCTCCTCGCCGGCGGCGCCGACGCCCTGATCGTCGAGACCACCCAGGACCTCCTGCAGACCAAGTCGAGCATCGTCGGCGCGCGCCGCGCGATGGACGCCCTCGGCGTGGACGTGCCGCTGATCTGTTCGCTCGCCTTCGAGACCACAGGCGTCATGCTGCTCGGCTCCGAGATCGGCGCGGCGCTCACCGCCCTGGAGCCCCTCGGCATCGACCTGATCGGCCTGAACTGCTCCACCGGCCCGGCCGAGATGAGCGAGCACCTGCGCTACCTCGCCCGCCACTCCCGTACACCGCTCATGTGCATGCCGAACGCCGGCCTGCCCGTGCTCACCAAGGACGGCGCGTACTTCCCGCTCACCGCTCCGGAGATGGCCGACGCGCAGGAGAACTTCGTCCGCGACTACGGCCTCTCCCTGGTCGGCGGCTGCTGCGGCTCGACGCCCGAGCACCTGCGCCACGTCGTCGAGCGGGTGCGGGGCCTCACGCCCCCCGAGCGCTCCCCGCGCCCCGAGCCCGGCGCCGCCTCGCTCTACCAGACCGTGCCGTTCCGGCAGGACACCGCCTACATGGCGATCGGTGAGCGGACCAACGCCAACGGCTCGAAGAAGTTCCGCGAGGCCATGCTGGAGGCGCGCTGGGACGACTGCGTGGAGATGGCGCGGGACCAGATCCGCGAGGGCGCGCACATGCTCGACCTGTGCGTGGACTACGTGGGCCGGGACGGCGTCGCCGACATGGCGGAGCTCGCCGGCCGTTTCGCGACCGCGTCGACCCTGCCGATCGTGCTGGACTCCACCGAGGTGGACGTCCTGCAGGCCGGTCTGGAGAAGCTGGGCGGCCGCGCCGTCATCAACTCGGTGAACTACGAGGACGGCGACGGCCCGGAGTCCCGGTTCGCCAAGGTCACCCGTCTGGCCCAGGAGCACGGCGCGGCTCTGATCGCCCTGACCATCGACGAGGAGGGCCAGGCCCGGACGCCCGAGCACAAGGTGGCCGTGGCCGAACGCCTCATCGAGGACCTGACCGGCAACTGGGGCATCCACGAGTCGGACATCCTGATCGACACGCTGACCTTCACGATCTGCACGGGTCAGGAGGAGTCGCGGAAGGACGGCATCGCCACGATCGAGGCGATCCGCGAGCTGAAGCGCCGCCGCCCCGACGTCCAGACCACGCTCGGCCTGTCGAACATCTCCTTCGGCCTCAACCCGGCCGCCCGGATCCTGCTGAACTCGGTCTTCCTCGACGAGTGCGTGAAGGCGGGTCTCGACTCGGCGATCGTGCACGCGTCGAAGATCCTGCCGATCGCCCGCTTCGACGAGGAGCAGGTCACCACGGCGCTGGACCTGATCTACGACCGGCGGGCCGAGGGCTACGACCCGCTGCAGAAGCTGATGGCGCTGTTCGAGGGCGCCACCACCAAGTCGATGAAGGCCGGCAAGACCGAGGAGCTCCTCGCGCTGCCCCTGGACGAGCGCCTCAAGCGGCGGATCGTCGACGGCGAGAAGAACGGCCTGGAGGCGGACCTCGACGAGGCGCTGCAGACCCGTCCGGCGCTGGACATCGTCAACGACACGCTCCTCGACGGGATGAAGACCGTCGGTGAGCTGTTCGGCTCGGGTCAGATGCAGCTGCCGTTCGTGCTCCAGTCGGCCGAGGTCATGAAGACGGCCGTGGCCCACCTGGAGCCGCACATGGAGAAGTCGGACGCGGAGGGCAAGGGCACCATCGTCCTCGCCACGGTGCGCGGCGACGTCCACGACATCGGCAAGAACCTGGTGGACATCATCCTGTCCAACAACGGCTACAACGTCGTCAACATCGGCATCAAGCAGCCGGTCTCCGCGATCCTGGAGGCGGCCGAGGAGCACAGGGCCGACGTCATCGGCATGTCCGGCCTCCTGGTGAAGTCCACCGTGATCATGAAGGAGAACCTGGAGGAGCTCAACCAGCGCGAGCTGGCCGCCAAGTACCCCGTGATCCTCGGCGGCGCAGCCCTCACCCGGGCGTACGTCGAGCAGGACCTGCACGAGATCTACCAGGGCGAGGTCCGCTACGCCCGCGACGCCTTCGAGGGCCTGCGGCTCATGGACGCCCTGATCGGGGTCAAGCGCGGCGTCCCCGGGGCCGTGCTGCCCGAGCTCAAGCAGCGGCGGGTCGCGAAGACCACCGCCGCGCTCCAGGTCGACGAGCCGGAGCCCGGCGGCCGGTCGGACGTGTCCACCGACAACCCGGTGCCGACCCCGCCGTTCTGGGGCACGCGGGTGGTCAAGGGCATCCCGCTGAAGGAGTACGCGTCCTGGCTCGACGAGGACGCCCTCTTCAAGGGCCAGTGGGGCCTCAAGCAGAACCGGGCCGGCGACGGACCGGCGTACGAGGAGCTCGTGGACACCGAGGGACGGCCCCGGCTGCGCGGCTGGCTGGAGCGCCTGCACACGGAGAACCTCCTGGAGGCGGCCGTCGTCCACGGCTACTTCCCCTGCGTGTCCAAGGGCGACGACCTGATCATCCTGGACGAGGAGGGCAACGAGCGGACCCGCTTCACCTTCCCGCGCCAGCGCCGGGGCCGCCGCTTGTGCCTCGCGGACTTCTTCCGCCCGGAGGAGTCCGGCGAGACCGACGTCGTCGGCCTCCAGGTCGTCACCGTCGGCTCGAAGATCGGCGAGGCCACGGCCAAGCTCTTCGACTCCGACTCCTACCGCGACTACCTGGAACTCCACGGGCTCTCCGTCCAGCTCGCCGAGGCCCTCGCCGAGTACTGGCACGCCCGCGTCCGCGCCGAGCTCGGCTTCGGCGGCGAGGACCCGGAGAACGTCGAGGACATGTTCGCGCTCAAGTACCGCGGCGCCCGCTTCTCGCTGGGCTACGGCGCCTGCCCCGACCTGGAGGACCGCGCGAAGATCGCGGACCTGCTGCGCCCGGAGCGGATCGGCGTCCACCTCTCCGAGGAGTTCCAGCTCCACCCCGAGCAGTCCACCGACGCCATCGTCATCCACCACCCCGAGGCCAAGTACTTCAACGCACGCTGACCGCCGACCGGACGCGTGAGATAAATCCGCGCGTTCCCGGTGATCGCGACGTACACTGGTCGGTCCAGTGCAGGCCGGTCTTCCTCCCCGTACCGGGGAGGGGGGCCGGCCTTCTCGTCCCTCCATGGAGGTGTGCCGGATGACCAGTACGGTCCCCGCGTCCCTGTTCCGTACGAACGGCAGCTCCGCCCTGCAGGCGGTCTTCCTCGACATGGACGGGACCCTCGTCGACACGGAGGGGTTCTGGTGGGACGCCGAGGTGGAGGTCTTCGCCGACCTCGGGCACCGGCTGGACGAGGCCTGGCGCGACATCGTCGTCGGCGGCCCGATGACCCGCAGCGCGGGCTACCTCATCGAGTCCACCGGCGCCGACATCACCCTCGAAGAGCTGACCGTCCTGCTCAACGAGAAGTTCGAGCAGCGCATCACGCGGGGCGTCCCCCTCATGCCGGGCGCCGAGCGGCTCCTCGCCGAGCTGGCACAGCACTCCATCCCCACCGCCCTGGTCTCCGCCTCGCACCGGCGGATCATCGACCGGATCCTCGCCTCGCTCGGCCGCGACCGCTTCACGCTCACCGTCGCCGGCGACGAGGTCGTCCGCACCAAGCCGCACCCCGAGCCGTACCTGACGGCCGCCCAGGGAGTCGGGGCCGACCCCGCGCTCTGCGCCGTCATCGAGGACACCGCCACCGGTGTCGCGGCCGCCGAGGCGGCCGGCTGCCGGGTCGTCGCGGTGCCCTCCGTCTCCCCGATCGCGCCCTCCCCGGGCCGTGTCGTCGTGCGCTCCCTCGAAGAGGTCGACGTGCCCTTCCTGCGCACGCTGATCACCGGAATCTGAGCTTTATCTGAGCTTCCCTCCCGGCCGAATGCGCTTTCGCGCCGGGAAAGCTGACAGGCCATTCACCGAAAAGCCCTCCACGTGACCTTGGTCACCCAGAGTGCTCGACGGGGGGTGGCCTGTCTTCGTTCGGTGACCGAAAAAGGCCTCTTTCGGTGCTCCCATGTGTCCCGATTCGCTCGGTGCCGTCCGCATCATCCGGCGCATGACTATCGAGTCCGCCGCATTCATGATCACTGTGCGATTACCCCCACGGCCGCCCGTGGTCCGGCAATAGCGGCGCCGCCCACTAATCTTTCGCGAGTACTTCGCCGCATAACCGCGTGCACCGGCGCACACCCAAGTCGCCGTGAACACAGGACCGATCGCAACACCCGGCCCGATCGCTCCCGCCCCGACCGGGCGGCCGGCGGCGGAGTTCCCCTGACCGCTGTACCCCAGTGCCGGATGAGGAGATCGTCCCTGATGAACCGCAAGACCCTGGTGCTGCCGGCCGTGGCCGGACTGCTCGCCCCTCTCCTCGCCGCCTGCGGCGGAGGCGAGGACGCCAGAGCGATCGCCGTCGGCACCACGGACCAGTTCATCGCCACGCAGGACGCACCCGCCCCGCTGGACCCGGCGTACGCCTACGACACCGGCGCCTGGAACATCCTGCGCCAGACCGTCCAGACCCTGCTGCACGTGCCCCGCGGCGGCGGCGAGCCCGTCCCCGAGGCCGCCCAGAGCTGCGGATTCTCCGACAAGGCCAGCGAGAGCTACCGCTGCACGCTCCGCTCCGGCCTCACCTTCGCGGACGGCACCCCCATCACGGCCGAGGACGTCAAGTACTCCGTCGAGCGCGTCCTGAAGATCAAGTCGGACAACGGCACGGCCGCCCTCCTCTCCAACATCGACACGGTCGAGACCCAGGGCACCGACGGGATCGTCTTCCACCTGAAGACCCCCGACGCCACCTTCCCGTACAAGCTCTCCACCCCCGTCGCCGGCATCCTCAGCAAGGACAAGTACGCCGCCGGCCGGCTCCGCGACGGCTTCGACGTCGACGGCTCCGGCCCGTACACCCTGAAGGTCGAGCGCGAGGGCGACAAGGCCACCCGCTTCGTCTTCACCAAGAACCCGGCCTACAAGGGCGACATCACCCTGCGCAACGACAAGGTCGAGCTGCGCCCCTACGCCGACGCCGAGGCCATGGGCAAGGCCCTGGAGAGCGACGACATCGACATGATGGCCCGCTCCCTGTCACAGAAGCAGATCAAGGACCTCACCGAGACGCCCAAGGACGGCATCCGCGTCAGCGAGGTCCCCGGCCTGGAGATCCGCTACCTCGGCTTCAACACCAAGGCCCCCTCCGTCGAGGAGAAGGCCGTGCGCCAGGCCATGGCCGCCGTCGTCGACCGCGGCGCCCTCGTGAACCTCGTCTACGGCCCCACCGCCGAGCCGCTCTACTCGCTGATCCCCTCCAGCATCACCGGCCACGCCACCCCCTTCTTCGACGAGTACGGCGAGCCCGACACCGACCGCGCCGCCAAGATCCTCAAGGACGCGGGCATCAAGACCCCGGTCAAGGTGACCCTGAACTACACCACCGACCACTACGGCGCCGAGACCGCCCAGGAGTTCGAGGCGCTCAAGAAGCAGCTCGTCGCCAGCGAGCTCTTCGACGCCACCGTCAAGGGCGCCGAGTGGTCCACCTTCCGCACGGCCCAGAAGCGCGGCGACTACGCCGTCTACGGCCTCGGCTGGTTCCCGGACTACCCGGACCCGGACAACTACATCGCGCCGTTCCTGGACAGCGACAACTTCCTGAACACCCCGTACGTCAACAAGACCGTCCGCGAGAAGCTCATCCCGCGTTCGCGCCGCCAGGCCGACCGCAACGCCGCGAGCCCCGTCTACGCGCAGATCCAGAAGATCGTCGCCGAGGACGTCCCCGTCCTGCCGCTGTGGCAGGGCAAGCAGTACGTCGCCGCCCGCGACGACCTCAACGGAGTCGAGTACGCGCTCAACACCTCCTCCGACCTGCTGCTGTGGGAACTGGGCCGCGGCACCGCCTGACCCCTTCGTTGTCCCGGCCGCGCGCCCCTGCGCGGCCGGCCTGCAAGAGATCAAGAGGCAAGTTCTGTGAAGGCACACAACAAGTGGCTCACGGCCCCGCTCGCCGCGGGCCTGTCCGCCGCCCTCCTCAGCGGCTGCGGCACCGAGCAGGGCGGCTCCGGGGGCTCCGGGGGCGGCATACGCGTCGGCATGTCCGACGAGATCCTCGCCACCGACCCGGCCGCCGGCTACGACCCCGGCTCCTGGCTGTTGTTCAACAACGTCTTCCAGTCCCTCCTCGCCTTCCCCAAGGGCGGCTCCGAGCCCGAGCCCGAAGCCGCCGAAGAGTGCGAGTTCTCCACGGGCAGCAAGGTCTACACCTGCACCCTGCGCGACGGCCTCACCTTCTCCAACGGCAACAAGCTCACCTCCGAGGACGTCAAGTTCTCCTTCGAGCGCGCCCTCAAGATCGCCGACCCCTCCGGCCCGGCGCCGCTGCTCTCCACCATCGACACCATCGAGACCCCCGACGAGAAGACCGTCGTCTTCCGCCTGAAGGTCCCGGACGCCACCTTCCCCAGCAAGATCGCCTCCGGCGCCGGCTCCATCGTCGACCACCGGGACTACCCCGCCGACGCGCTCCGCACCGACGGCAGGGCCACCGGCTCCGGCCCGTACAAGCTGGACTCCTTCAGCGACACCGAGGCCACCTTCTCCGCCAACGCCGGCTACAAGGGCAACGCCAAGCCG
Source organism: Streptomyces sp. NPDC059695 (assembly GCF_042733785.1). Taxonomy (NCBI): domain Bacteria; kingdom Bacillati; phylum Actinomycetota; class Actinomycetes; order Kitasatosporales; family Streptomycetaceae; genus Streptomyces; species Streptomyces sp. NPDC059695. The sequence continues at coordinate 116,401 of NZ_JBHWFF010000014.1, forward strand.
AAGAACGGCGCGGTCACCCTCAAGCTCTACCGCGGCGACCGCTCCGCCCTCTCCAAGGCCCTCACCGACGGCGACATCGACGTCGCCTACCGAGGCCTCTCCGCCGACGACATCGCCGCCCTCGAGAACTCCTCCACCACCGCCGACAAGGGCATCGAGGTCGTCCAGGGCAGCAGCGCCGAGGTCCAGCACCTCGTCTTCAACATGAAGGACCCCGTCGTCGGCAAGCTCGGCGTCCGCAAGGCCATCGCCCACCTCGTCGACCGCGAGGCCCTCGTCGAGAACGTGTACAAGTCGACGGCCACGCCGCTGTACTCGATCGTCCCGGCCGGCATCGCCGGACACAACACCGCCTTCTACGACACCTACGGCGTCCCCGACGCGGCCAAGGCCAAGAAGGCCCTCCGCGACGCCGGCATCACCGACAAGGTCAAGCTCACCCTCTGGTCCACGCCCAGCCGCTACGGCCCGGCCACCGACCAGGAGCTCAAGGCCATCGCCGAGCAGCTCAACGCGAGCGGCCTGTTCGACGCCGACGTCAAGTCCGTCGCCTACGACCAGTACGAGAAGGACATCGCCGCCGGCAAGTACGGCGTCTACGTCAAGGGCTGGGTCCCCGACTACCCCGACGCCGACAACTTCACCGGCCCCTTCTTCGGCCGGGGCAACGTCCTCGGCAACCACTACGAGAACCGCACCATCATCGGCAGCCTCCTCCCGAAGACCGCCGCCGCAGCCGACCGCGCCGCCACCACCGACGAGTACGGCCGCCTCCAGGACATCGTCGCCGACGAACTGCCGCTCCTCCCGCTCTGGCAGGGCAAGCAGTACGCCGTCGCCCGCGACGACGTCACCGGCCTCGAATGGACCCTCGACGCCTCGACCGTCTTCCGCTTCTGGGAGATCCGCAAGGGCTGACCCCCGTCCCCGCACGAGGACGTCCACGCACGAGGGCCCGGTACGCACCACGCGCACCGGGCCCTCGTCGTCGTCCCCGCGGCTACTGGCCGCCGGCCCCCGGCCGCACCAGACCGCTCTCGTACGCGTACACCGCGGCCTGCACCCGGTCCCGCAGGCCCAGCTTCGTCAGCACATGGCCCACATGCGTCTTCACCGTCGTCTCGCTGACGAACAGGTCCGCCGCGATCTCCGCGTTCGACAGGCCCCGCGCCACCAGCTTCAGCACCTCCACCTCACGGTCGGTCAAGGTGTTCAGCGTGTCCGGGACCTGCTCCTCGCCCGTCGGCAGATGCGCCGAGTACTTGTCGAGCAGCCGGCGCGTGATCGACGGCGCCAGCATCGCCTCACCGGCCGCCACCACACGGATCGCCTGCACCAGCTCGTTCGCCGGAGCGTCCTTCAGGAGGAAGCCGCTCGCCCCCGCCCGCAGCGCCTCCACCACGTACTCGTCCAGATCGAACGTCGTCAGGACCAGCACCTTCGCCGGACCGTCCCGCCCCGGGCCCGTGATCTGCCGGGTCGCCTCCACCCCGTCCATCCGCGGCATCCGGATGTCCATCAGGACCACGTCCGGCTGCAGCGCGCGCACCTGCTCCTGCGCCTGCAGACCGTCCCCGGCCTCACCCACCACCGCGATGTCCTGCTCCGCCTCCAGAATCATCCGGAAGCCGGTCCGCAGCAGCGGCTGATCGTCGACCAACAGGACGCGGATCGTCACAAGGGGGCTCCTTCACGGTGCTGAGCTCACGCGAGAGGCCCGCCGGGTGCGGGCCGTGCTCAGGAAGACGGCTGGGCCGGGTCCATTCTGCCCTGCCCGGATTCACCCGACTCCGGCGGGCGCGCGGAAACGATCTTCAGCGGATAGACCGGGGGAGTCCCCCCGAACTCCGGACAGACCGCCTGATGGTCGCACCAGCCGCACAGCTTCGTCGGCCGCGGCCGCCAGTCACCCGACTCCGTCGCCAGCCGGATCGCGTCCCACAGCGCGTGCAGCTTCCGCTCCACCCGCAGCAGGTCCGCCTCCACCGGGTCGTACGTCAGCACCTCCCCGCTGCCCAGGTACACCAGCTGCAGCCGCCGCGGGATCACCTGCTTCAGCCGCCACACCACCAGCGCGTAGAACGTCATCTGGAACAGCGCGCCGTCCCGGTACTCGGGCCGCGGCGCCTTCCCCGTCTTGTAGTCGACGATCCGCACCTCGCCCGAGGGCGCCACGTCCACCCGGTCGATCACCCCGCGCAGCCGCAGCCCCGACTCCAGCTCCGTCTCCACGAACAGCTCGCGCTCGGCCGGCTCCAGACGCGTCGGGTCCTCCAGCGTGAACCAGCGCTCGACCAGCGCCTCCGCCTCACCCAGCCAGCCCGCCAGACGCTCGCCCTCCGGATCCTCCGCGAACAGCTCGCCCAGCTCCGGCTTCGACTCGAGCAGCCGGTCCCACTGGCCCGGAACCATCGCGCGCGCCCGCGGCGCCGTCCGCTCCGCCGCCGGATCGTCGAAGAGCCGCTCCAGGACGGCGTGCACCAGCGTCCCCCGCGTCGCCGCCGGGCTCGGCCGCTCCGGCAGCCGGTCGATCACCCGGAACCGGTACAGCAGCGGACACTGCATGAAATCGCTCGCCCGCGACGGCGACAACGACATGGGCGCCCGCGGCTCCGACGGCACCTGCTCGCTCGTACTCATGACGAAGACCCTACGACCCGCCACCGACAACCAGCGGCATACCATCGACCTGGGACCCCGTCGCACTGCATGATCGAACCGTGACGCACCGACGCGGGGTCACACCACGCGACGAAAGGAACCCGTGAACCAGGACGAGCCCAAGCCGCAGCGGACCGAGGAGCCCGGCGGCGGGATCCTCATGGGACGGCCTTTCGGCGTGCCCGTCTACGTCGCCCCCAGCTGGTTCCTCGTCGCCGCCCTCATCACCTGGGTCTTCGGCGACCAGATCGACCGCGTCCTGCCCGAGCTCGGCGCCGCCCGGTACCTCGTCTCCCTCTTCTTCGCCATCGCCTTCTACGCCTCCGTGCTCGTCCACGAACTGGCCCACACCATCGCCGCGCTCCGCTTCAAACTCCCGGTGCGCCGCATCCAGCTCCAGTTCTTCGGCGGCGTCTCCGAGATCGAGAAGGAGACCGAGACCCCCGGCCGCGAGTTCGTCCTCGCCTTCGTCGGCCCCCTGCTCTCCCTGGTCCTCGCCGGCGTGTTCTACCTCTCCCTCTACGCCGTCGAACCGGGCACCGTCCCCGGCGTCCTCCTCGCCGGCCTGATGATCTCCAACCTCATCGTCGCGATCTTCAACCTGCTCCCCGGCCTCCCCCTCGACGGCGGCCGCATGCTCCGCGCCGTCGTCTGGAAGATCACCGGCAACGCCATGAGCGGCACCGTCGCCGCCGCCTGGGTCGGCCGCGCCCTCGCCGTCCTCGTCCTCGTCGGCCTGCCCCTGCTCACCCGCACCGGCCTCCTCGGGAACTCCACCGACGACATCGGCGGCTTCGAGACCGTCACCGACGCCCTCCTCGCCGCGATCCTCGCCGCGATCATCTGGACCGGCGCCGGCAACAGCCTCCGCATGGCCCGTCTCCGCGAGCACCTCCCCGAGCTCCGGGCCCGCGCCCTCACCCGCCGCGCCATCCCCGTCGAACCCGCCACACCGCTCTCCGAGGCCCTCCGCCGCGCCAACGAGGCCGGAGCCCGCGCCCTCGTCGTCGTCGACGCCACCGGCGAACCCACCGGCATCGTCCGCGAGACCGCCATCGCCGCCGTACCCCAGCACCGCCGGCCCTGGGTCGCCGTCAGCACCCTCGCCCAGGACCTCTCCGACGGCATGCGCGTCCCCGCCGAACTCACCGGCCAGCCCCTCCTCGACCACCTCCGCGCCAGCCCGGCCACCGAGTACCTCGTGGTCGAGGAGACCGGCGAGATCTACGGCGTCCTCGCCACCACCGACGTCGAGCGCGCCTTCGTCCAGGCCATGGCACGACCGTCCGCGTAACCCCGGTACTCTGGTCACATGTCCGAACCGACCGGTGCCGCCCGCCGACGCGGGCCCTTCAAGGTCGGGGACCAGGTTCAGCTGACCGACCCCAAGGGCCGTCACTACACGTTCACGCTCGAAGAGGGAAAGAACTTCCACACCCACAAGGGTTCTTTCCCGCACGACGAACTGATCGGCGCCCCCGAGGGCAGCGTTGTCCGTACCACCGGAAACGTCGCCTACCTCGCGCTGCGCCCCCTGCTCCCCGACTACGTCCTGTCCATGCCCCGCGGCGCAGCCGTGGTCTACCCCAAGGACGCGGGGCAGATCCTGGCCTTCGCCGACATCTTCCCCGGCGCCCGCGTCGTGGAAGCCGGAGTGGGCTCGGGATCCCTGAGCAGCTTCCTCCTGCGCGCCATCGGGGACAGCGGCATGCTGCACTCCTACGAGCGCCGCGAGGACTTCGCCGAGATCGCGAAGGGCAACGTCGAGCGCTACTTCGGCGGACCCCACCCCGCGTGGCAGCTGACCGTCGGCGACCTGCAGGACAACCTGTCCGACACCGACGTCGACCGCGTCATCCTGGACATGCTCGCGCCCTGGGAGTGCCTGGAGGCCGTCTCCAAGGCCCTGGTCCCCGGCGGCATCCTCTGCTGCTACGTGGCGACCACCACCCAGCTCGCCCGCACCGTGGAGTCCATCCGCGAGTTCGGCTGCTACGCCGAGCCGCAGCCGTGGGAGTCCATGATCCGCAACTGGCACGTCGAGGGCCTCGCCGTCCGCCCCGATCACCGCATGATCGGCCACACCGGCTTCCTCGTCACCGCCCGTCGCCTCGCGGACGGGGTCGAGCCCCCGATGCGCCGCCGCCGCCCCGCCAAGGGCGCGTACGGCGAGGACTACGAGGGCCCCAACAAGGGCTGACGTCCCGACATTCACAGCACGCCGCCGTCGAGTTCCCCGCCACACGGGAGAACTCGACGGCGGCGTCCTCATGTTCGCCGGGGGTGCGGGGTGCGGGGCGCGGGTTACGGGCCGCCGTCGCCGGATGCGGAGGGCCGCCGGCGGCGACGCCGCGTCCCGGCCGTGGACACCCCGCCACAGGGGGGCGAGGCTGCCGCAGCTGGGAGAAACGACCGCCGTCGAAGGCCGGGTGGCTGAAGCCGGGATGAGGCTGCAGCCGTCGCCGGGAGGGGGCACCCCGCCGGTGACGGGGTGACCACGGCTGGGGAGGCGGTGGCGCAGCCGGGCGCGGGGCTGCCGCCGCTGGGCGGAGCGCGGCTCTCGCCAGGGGCGGGGCTGGCGCCGCTGGGCGGAAGACGACCGTCATCGGGGCCGGGTGACGCTGCCGAGGGTGGGGCGACCGCCGCCGGAGAGGGGCCGACTGTTTCCGGGGGCGGGTGGACACTGCCGGAGATTGGGCGGTCGCCGCGGGGGACGCGGCGGTCGTCGCGGGAGACGGGCCGACTGCTTCCGGGGTTGGGCGGACCACTGCCGGAGACGGGCCGCCGGCTTCCAGGGCGGGCGACCACTGCCGGAGACGGGGCGACCGCCGCGGGGGACCGGGCGGTCGCCGCGGGAGTCGGGGCGACCGCCGCCGACCCGCCTGTTCCGTCGCCCTGTGACGTGTGGCACGATGCCGGGAACCCCGCCGCACCACCCCACAGGAGACGTCGCGCGTGCAGCCCTCCGCCGCCCCGGACCTCGCGGACCTCGCTCACACCCACGCCCGGTCGGCCCACTGGCTGGCCACCGCGACCGCGACCGCCGCGGTCGTCGCCCTCGCCGGACTGCTCCAGCCCGGCCCCGCAGGAGCCTCGGCCGCACCGGCCGCCGCCCCCCGCCCGGCACCCGCCCCCGAGGCCGCCGGAGCCGACTACCCCCTGGACTGCGGAGGAGGACCCCGTACGGTCGCCGAGCGGGCCACCGGGGACCTGGACGGCGACCGGAACCCCGAGACCGTTGCGGTCGTGCACTGCGAAGCCGGCTCCGGAACACCCCCGAGCGGCGTCTACGTCCTCACCCGCGGCAAGGAGAAGGGCACCCCGGCGCGCGTGGTCGCGACGCTCGTCGCACCGGACGAGCACCGCAGCGTCACGGAGCTCGCCGTACGCGACGGGGCCGTGCGCGCCACCCTGCTCGGCTACTCGTCCCCGGACGTGCCCAGCTGCTGCCCCGACGAGAAGGAGCAGGTCAGCTGGCGCTGGCAGAGCGGCGCCTTCGTCCGCGCCGGCCAGGCCGACGCCCGCGGGGTCTGACCCCTCAGGCGGCGTCGGGGCCGTACACCTCGACCTTGTCCGCGACCCGGCGCACATGGATGCAGTCGCCCGGGCACTCCTTCGCGGAGTCCACCACGTCCTGGAGCAGCGGCAGCGGCACCCGCGTGGTGGCCCCCGCGTCCTGGAGGAGCTCGTCGTCGTCGCTCTTCACATAAGCGAGTCCGTCGATGTCGAGCTCGAAGACCTCGGGAGCGTACTGCGCGCAGATCCCGTCCCCGGTGCACAGGTCCTGGTCGATCCAGACCTCGAGCGCCTCCTCGGCACCCGTCGCCGGGTCCTCGTGCTGCACGGTCATATCTCCTGCCGTTTCTGCTTCGCGCGATAAGTCGGGCCACCTCTGACGGGTGTTGACCAAAGACGACGATACAACCGCCCGCTTTCAGACGGTGAAGGGTGGGTATTCCCCTGGCGAGAGGGGAAGCGCAAGGGTGAAGATCGGACACACCCCGGAGTCTTTTTGATCTAGGGGTTTCAATCACCACCCACGCAGGTAGGGTCAGGAAGCGTCCAGCTCCCCTTGGAGGAGGTGAGGACCGTGGCAGCCCACGACGACGACATCAACCGCGGCATCCGGCCGGGGCGAGGGTCTGAAGACCCCGCCGGCCAGGTTGCCTATCTCGAGCAGGAAATCGCCGTCCTGCGCCGCAAGCTCGCCGACTCTCCGCGCCACACGAGGATTCTCGAAGAGCGGATCGTCGAGCTGCAGACCAACCTGGCCGGCGTGTCCGCGCAGAACGAACGTCTGGCGAACACGCTCCGTGAGGCCCGCGACCAGATCGTGGCCCTCAAGGAGGAGGTCGACCGGCTCGCACAGCCGCCGGCCGGCTTCGGTGTCTTCCTGCAGGCCAACGAGGACGGCACGTGCGACATCTTCACCGGGGGCCGCAAGCTCCGGGTGAACGTCAGCCCGAGCATCGAGCTCGAAGAGCTCAAGCGCGGCCAGGAAGTCATGCTCAACGAAGCGCTCAACGTGGTCGAGGCCATGGAGTTCGAGCGCGCCGGGGACATCGTCACCCTCAAGGAGATCCTCGAGGACGGCGAGCGCGCCCTGGTGGTGGGGCACACCGACGAGGAGCGGGTGGTGAGGCTCGCCGAGCCTCTGCTGGACGTCACCATCCGCGCCGGCGACGCCCTGCTGCTCGACTCCAGGTCCGGCTACGTCTACGAGGTGGTCCCCAAGAGCGAGGTCGAAGAGCTCGTTCTGGAAGAGGTCCCGGACGTCGACTACGACAAGATCGGCGGTCTGGGCAACCAGATCGAGCTGATCCGCGACGCGGTCGAGCTCCCGTACCTCTACCCGGACCTCTTCAAGGAGCACGAACTGCGGCCGCCCAAGGGCATCCTGCTCTACGGCCCGCCCGGCTGCGGCAAGACGCTGATCGCGAAGGCCGTGGCCAACTCCCTGGCCAAGAAGGTCGCCGAGGTGACCGGCCAGCCCGCGGGGAAGTCCTACTTCCTCAACATCAAGGGCCCCGAGCTCCTCAACAAGTACGTCGGCGAGACCGAGCGGCACATCCGCCTCGTCTTCCAGCGTGCCCGGGAGAAGGCGAGCGAGGGCACCCCCGTCATCGTCTTCTTCGACGAGATGGAATCCCTCTTCCGCACCCGCGGCTCCGGTGTCAGCTCGGACGTGGAGAACACCATCGTCCCGCAGCTGCTCGCCGAGATCGACGGTGTGGAGGGCCTGGAGAACGTCATCGTCATCGGCGCCTCCAACCGCGAGGACATGATCGACCCCGCGATCCTGCGGCCCGGCCGGCTCGACGTCAAGATCAAGATCGAGCGTCCGGACGCGGAGGCGGCGAAGGACATCTTCGCGAAGTACCTCACGGCCACCCTGCCGCTCCACTCGGACGACATCTCCGAGCACAGCGGCTCGAAGGCCGCCGCCGCCCACGGAATGATCCAGTCCGTCGTCGAGCAGATGTACGCCGAATCCGAGGAGAACCGCTTCCTCGAAGTCACGTACGCGAACGGCGACAAGGAAGTCCTCTACTTCAAGGACTTCAACTCGGGCGCGATGATCCAGAACATCGTCGACCGGGCCAAGAAGATGGCCATCAAGGCCTTCCTCGACCACAACCAGAAGGGCATCCGGGTCTCCCACCTCCTCCAGGCGTGCGTGGACGAGTTCAAGGAGAACGAGGACCTGCCCAACACCACCAACCCCGACGACTGGGCCCGGATCTCCGGAAAGAAGGGCGAGCGGATCGTCTTCATCCGCACGCTCGTCACCGGAAAGCAGGGCGCGGACACCGGACGCTCCATCGACACGGTGGCCAATACCGGTCAGTACCTGTAAAACGCCCCACCGGCTGCGGATGTCCGGAAACCGGGCATCCGCAGCCGGCGCATTCCATCCAGCATTTCCCCCGGCATCACAGGGAAACAGGGAAATACTGCAACTGATCTCCCCACCAGCGCGGAGCCGCTCTAGGCTCATCGGTACCCGCCGAGTCGCGCACAGTGAGCGCCGCCGGGCAAGGAGGGCCGCATGACCGTACGGCGAGTAATGGGCATCGAGACGGAGTACGGGATCTCCGTCCCGGGACACCCGAACGCCAATGCCATGCTCACCTCGTCCCAGATCGTCAACGCCTACGCGGCGGCGATGCACCGGGCGCGCCGCGCCCGCTGGGACTTCGAGGAGGAGAACCCGCTGCGGGACGCCCGCGGCTTCGACCTCGCCCGCGAGGCCGCCGACTCCAGCCAGCTCACCGACGAGGACATCGGCCTGGCCAACGTGATCCTCACCAACGGGGCCCGCCTCTACGTGGACCACGCCCACCCCGAGTACAGCGCCCCCGAGGTCACCAACCCGCGGGACGCCGTCCTCTGGGACAAGGCCGGCGAACGGATCATGGCCGAGGCGGCCGAGCGCGCCGCCCAGCTCCCCGGAGCCCAGCCCATCCACCTCTACAAGAACAACACCGACAACAAGGGCGCCTCCTACGGCACGCACGAGAACTACCTGATGAAGCGGGAGACCCCCTTCTCGGACATCGTGCGCCACCTCACCCCCTTCTTCGTCTCCCGCCAGGTCGTCACCGGCGCGGGACGGGTCGGCATCGGACAGGACGGCCGCGAGGACGGCTTCCAGATCAGCCAGCGCGCCGACTACTTCGAGGTCGAGGTCGGCCTGGAGACCACGCTCAAGCGGCCCATCATCAACACCCGGGACGAGCCGCACGCCGACGCCGAGAAGTACCGCCGCCTGCACGTGATCATCGGCGACGCGAACCTCTCGGAGATCTCCACCTACCTCAAGCTCGGCACCACCGCCCTCGTCCTCTCCATGATCGAGGACGGCTTCATCACCGTCGACCTGGCCGTCGACCAGCCGGTGCGCACCCTGCACCAGGTCTCGCACGACCCGACGCTGCAGTACCTGATCACGCTGCGCAGCGGCCGGACGCTCACCGCGGTCCAGCTCCAGATGGAGTACTTCGAGCTGGCCAGGAAGTACGTGGAGGAGCGGTACGGCTCGGACGCGGACGAGCAGACCATGGACGTCCTCGCGCGCTGGGAGGACACCCTGGGACGCCTGGAGACCGATCCGATGAGCCTCGCCGGTGAGCTGGACTGGGTCGCCAAGCGGGAGCTCATGGAGGGCTACCGGCGCCGCGACGGCCTGGACTGGGACGCGGCCCGGCTGCACCTGGTGGACCTCCAGTACGCGGACGTGCGCCCCGAGAAGGGGCTCTACAACCGTCTGGTGGCCCGCGGGCGCATGAAGCGGCTGCTGGACGAGACAGAGGTGGAGCGGGCCGAGACGGCGCCTCCGGAGGACACCAGGGCCTACTTCCGGGGCCGCTGCCTGGAGCAGTACGCCGACGACGTCGCCGCGGCCTCCTGGGACTCGGTGATCTTCGACCTGCCGGGCCGGGACTCCCTCCAGCGGGTTCCGACCCTGGAGCCGCTGCGCGGCACCAAGGCCCATGTGAAATCGCTGCTGGACCGCTGCCGGACCGCCGAGGAACTGGTCCGCGTGCTTTCCGGCGGCTGAACAGGGGGCCCGGTGAGGGCCTGAAATGCCCCGGCACTGGGAATCATGGAATCAGTGCCCGGGCGTTGTGGAAACTGCGGGGCCGAAGTCAGACCCGACCTATAGGGTCTGATCTTGTACGGACTCAACCGAGCGGGCCGATTCGAGCGGGGTGAGGGATATGGCGACCAAGGACACCGGCGGCGGACAGCAGAAGGCGACGCGATCCACGGAGGAGGTCGAGGAGACCACCACGGAGGCGAGCTCCGACCTCCAGGAGCGCCAGGAGAAGCTGAGCGACGACGTGGACTCCGTCCTGGACGAGATCGACGACGTGCTCGAGGAGAACGCCGAGGACTTCGTGCGGTCCTTCGTGCAAAAGGGCGGCGAGTAGCCGCACCGCGCCTGTCGTCCTCCGTCCCCGGAGCCCCGGAGAAAGCCGCGGGTCCGGGGACGGATGACAAGCGGTGGCACGGGTAAGGTCCGTGCACAGCAACCAAGATCGGCCCGCGCTTCCCACGGCGGTCCGAGTTCCCACCCGGAAGGAATCGCGTGGAAGCCAACCCTCGTAGCACCGGGCGTCTGCCGGCGGCCTTCCTGACGCCGGGCTCGTCCTCCTTCATGGACTTCCTGGCCGATCACTCGCCCGACCTGCTCCCGGGGAACCGGAAGCTGCCGGAGGGGATCGTCGAGGCGCCGCACGGCACCACCATCGTGGCCGCCACGTTCCCCGGCGGCGTGGTGGGGGGGGGGGGGCGGGGGGCCGCACAGGGGTTAAAGTACAGGCCGCCGGTCAACGACAAGTTGTTACCCGCCGCCCAGTTATACTCGGTGTGCGAGGCCCCCCACCCCCCCC
>NZ_JBHWFF010000014.1:127467-151909 GCF_042733785.1 Streptomyces sp. NPDC059695
GACCTGCTCCGGGGGAACGGTATGCTGCGGGTGGGTATCGTCGCGGCGCCGCACGCCACCACCATGGGGGCCGCCAGGTCCCCGGGGGGCGTGGTGCTCGCCGGTGACCGGCGAGCGACCATGGGGAACATGATCGCGCAGCGGGACATCGAGAAGGTGTTCCCGGCCGACGAGTACTCCGCGGTCGGCATCGCCGGCACCGCCGGCCTCGCCGTGGAGATGGTCAAGCTGTTCCAGCTGGAGCTGGAGCACTTCGAGAAGGTGGAGGGCGCGACGCTCTCCCTGGAGGGCAAGGCGAACCGCCTCTCCACCATGATCCGGGGCAACCTGGGCATGGCCATGCAGGGGCTCGCCGTCGTGCCGCTCTTCGCGGGCTGGGACGAGGGCAAGGAGAAGGGCCGGATCTTCTCGTACGACGTGACCGGCGGCCGCTCCGAGGAGCACGGCTTCGCCGCCACCGGCTCCGGCTCGATCTTCGCGCGCGGCTCGATGAAGAAGCTGTACCGCGCCGACCTCACCGAGGAGCAGGCCACCACACTGGTGGTGCAGGCGCTGTACGACGCGGCGGACGACGACTCGGCGACCGGCGGTCCCGACATGGCCCGCCGCATCTTCCCGATCGTCACCGTCATCACCGAGGAGGGCTTCCGCAGGCTCAGCGAGGCGGAGTCCTCCGAGCTGGCCCGTTCGATCACGGAGCGGCGTCTGGAGCAGCCCGACGGGCCGCGTGCCGCCCTCCTCTGACCGTTCGTCGCCCGTAGCAGCCCTTCAGACCGGAAGAAAGGGACGGTAGCCGGTGTCCACGCCGTTCTATGTCTCACCTCAGCAGGCCATGGCGGACCGGGCCGAGTACGCCCGCAAGGGCATCGCCCGCGGCCGCAGCCTGGTCGTCCTCCAGTACACCGACGGCATCGTCTTCGTCGGTGAGAACCCGTCCCGTGCGCTGCACAAGTTCAGCGAGATCTACGACCGGATCGGCTTCGCGGCCGCCGGCAAGTACAACGAGTACGAGAACCTCCGCATCGGCGGTGTGCGCTACGCCGACCTGCGGGGTTACACCTACGACCGGGACGACGTCACCGCGCGCGGTCTGGCCAACGTCTACGCCCAGACGCTGGGCACGATCTTCTCCAGCGCGGGGGAGAAGCCGTACGAGGTGGAGCTGGTCGTCGCCGAGGTCGGTTCCGAGCCGGAGGGCGACCAGATCTACCGGCTGCCGCACGACGGCTCGATCGTGGACGAGCACGGCTCGGTCGCGGTCGGCGGGAACGCGGAGCAGATCAGCTCCTTCCTGGACCAGCGGCACCGGGACGGCATGTCCCTGGCCGAGGCCCTGAAGCTGGCCGTGCAGGCGCTGTCGCGGGACACCAACGGCACCGAGCGGGAGATCCCCGCGGAGCGCCTGGAGGTGGCGGTCCTGGACCGCACGCGTCCCCAGCAGCGCAAGTTCAAGCGGATCCTCGGCCGTCAGCTGTCGCGCCTCCTGGAGGCCGACAACGCGGCGGCGGCTAAGACGGACGAGCCCTCGGACGAGGCTCCGGAGGAGTAGTCGCGGCTGTGCCCGGAGGGGCCCCGGTCCAGGTGGACCGGGGCCCCTCCGGCGTACCGGCGCTCAGACGGCCGGTGCCGGGCCCGAGGAGCCGCGGGGGACGAGGGAGACGGGCAGGGCGGCCGGTTCGGGCCGTTCGCCCGCGAGGACGGCGAGGAGCGCCTCCATGCCCCGCCGGCCGAACTCCTCGGCGGGGAGCCGGACGGTGGTCAGTTCGGGTTCGACGACGGTGGCCAGGGCCATGTCGTCGAAGCCGGTGACCGAGAGGTCCTCGGGGACCCGCAGGCCGAGCCGGCGCGCGGCCTTGCAGACGCCGACCGCGAGGATGTCGTCGTCGCAGACGACGGCGGTGGGCCGGGGGCCGGGAGCGGCGAGGGCCGTGCGCGCGGCCTCCCAGGCGTCCGCGACGTTCAGGGGTGAGCGCACGGTGCGTACGTCGGCGTCGCGCAGGGCGTGGGCGAGCGCCTCGGCCCGTACGTCGAAGGTCCAGGACGGGGCCGCGGAGGCCAGGTGCAGGAAGCGGCGGTGGCCGAGGTCGAGCAGGTGGCCGGTGACGCGGCGCATGCCGTCGGCGACGTCGAGGTTGACGTGGGCGGCGGCGCCGGACCCGGCCGGGTCGCTGTCGAGCATGACGAGCGGGAGGTCGCCGCCCCGGAAGGCCTGGAGGGCGTCGGTCGCCATGGAGGAGGCGATGACGCCGTCGAGTGCGGCCTGGGCCGAGGCGAAGGGGTCGCGGGCGGGTCCGAGGCCGTCGGGGGAGGGGTAGAGGACGACGCCGAACCCGTGTTCCGCGGCCGCGGCGGCGGCGCCGGTGTAGACGTGGGCGAAGAACTCGTTGGTGAGGGCCGGGACGACGAGCAGGGCGGTGCGGGTGCGCCCGAGGCGGAGGTTGCGGGCGGCGAGGTTGGGCCGGTAGCCGAGTGCGGACGCGGCCTCGCGGACCGTCCCCGCGGTGCGCTCGGAGACCCGGCCGCGCCACTTGTCGCCGAGGACCAGCGAGACGGTGGCCTGGGAGACCCCCGCGGCGCGGGCCACGTCCCGGCTGGTGGGGCGGGTGCCGCCGATCGGTTCCGGGGTCTGCACTCGTGCCTCCGCGTGGGACGGTTCCGGGGCGCGGGGTGGACCCGCGCGCTGCCGACATGGTACGTATGACGTCGGACGTTATACGTAAAACCTCGGTTCTTCCGGGGCGGAGGGGAGACCGACATGGCCACCGAGGCCACGGCACGCGGGGGCTATCTCGACCTGCTGAGGGCGCCGCACGCCGCCAGGCTGCTCGCCGGCACCCTGGTCGGGCGCCTGCCCAACGGCACCGGCCCCATCGCGATGACGCTCTTCGTCCGGGACCAGGGCGGCAGCTACACCCTGGCCGGCGGCCTCATCGCGGCCTACGGCGTCTCCAACGCGATCGGGCAGCCGCTCCTCGGCCGCGCCGTCGACCTCAGGGGCCAGCCCCGCGTCCAGCTGCCCGCCGCCGTCCTCTCCGCGCTCGGCATGACCCTGTTCGCCCTCACCGGCATCGGGCACCTCGCCCTGGCCTACGCCGCCGTCGTGGTCGCCGGGCTCTTCACCCCGCCGCTGGAGGGCGGCCTGCGCGCCCTGTGGCCGAGCGTCCTGGGCCGTGAGGACCGGGTCCACCGGGCGTACGCGCTGGACGCCGTCGCCCAGGAGGTCATGTTCACCGTGGGCCCGCTCCTGGTGACGCTCCTGGTCGCCCTGCGCTCGCCCGCCGCCGCCCTCGTCGTCATCAACGTCCTGGGGGTCCTGGGCGCCCTCGCGGTCGTCCTCTCCGAGCCGTCCCGCACCTGGCGCTCCGCCGCGCGCGAGGCCCACTGGCTGGGGGCCCTGCGCTCGCCCGGCCTCCTCGCCCTCCTCGGGTCGTTCTTCTTCGTGGGCCTCGCCCTCGGCTCCATCACCGTGGCCGCCGTCGCGTACGCCGACGACCGGGGCACCCCGTCCGTGTACGGCTGGCTGATGGCCGCGCTCGGCCTCGGCGCGCTGGTGGGCGGCGTCGTCTACGGCGCCCGGCAGTGGGCCGGGGCGCCCGAGCGGCGGCTGCGGGTCCTCGTGGCCCTCCTCGCGGTCTGCTACCTGCCTCTCATGCTCACCCCCGGTCCCGTCGCCATGACGGGTCTCTCGGTGCTGTCCGGGGTCTTCCTCGCCCCCGTCCTCGCCTGCGCGTTCATCGTGGTCGACCGGCACGCCCCGCGGGGCACGGTCACGGAGGCCTTCTCCTGGCTCGTCACCACCTTCGGAGTCGGCGCGGCCCTGGGCTCCGCCGTCGCGGGGCCCGCGGTCGAACTGGCGGGAACGGTCGCCGGGTTCGCGGTGGCCGGGGCGGGCGGGCTCGTCGCCCTCCTGGTCCTGCTGGCCACCGGGCGTGTCCTCGCCGCCCCCGCCGCGGCCGGGGACGTGGCGCGACACGCCGTCGGAGAAGCGGTCCCCACCGCCGTACACACCGAAAAGAACACGCACTGATCGGAAAATGATCGAAACGGGAACGTCCAACCCGGTTTCAGCGCACGCCGTCAGGCGTAATGTTCAGACATGGACCGCCGCATTTTCGGGCTGGAGAACGAGTACGGCGTCACGTGCACGTTCAGGGGACAGCGCCGACTGTCTCCTGACGAAGTGGCGCGCTACCTCTTCCGCCGTGTCGTGTCATGGGGCCGCAGCAGCAATGTCTTCCTGCGGAACGGCGCCCGCCTGTACCTCGACGTGGGTTCGCATCCGGAATACGCCACACCGGAATGCGACAACGTGACCGAACTGGTCACCCACGACAAGGCCGGCGAGCGCATTCTCGAGGGCCTGCTCGTCGACGCCGAACGCCGCCTGCACGAGGAGGGAATCGCGGGCGACGTCTACCTCTTCAAGAACAACACCGACTCGGCCGGAAACTCCTACGGCTGCCACGAGAACTATCTCGTCGCCCGCCACGGAGAGTTCTCCCGGCTCGCGGACATCCTCATTCCCTTCCTCGTGACGCGGCAGCTGATCTGCGGCGCGGGAAAGGTCCTCCAGACCCCGCGCGGCGCGGTCTTCTGCGTCTCCCAGCGTGCCGAGCACATCTGGGAGGGCGTCAGCTCGGCCACCACGCGCTCGCGGCCCATCATCAACACCCGGGACGAGCCGCACGCGGACGCCGAGCGCTACCGCCGGCTGCACGTCATCGTGGGCGACTCGAACATGTCCGAGACGACCATGCTGCTCAAGGTCGGCGCCACCGACCTCGTGCTGCGCATGATCGAGGCGGGCACGGTCATGCGCGACCTGACGCTGGAGAACCCCATCCGGGCGATCCGCGAGGTCAGCCACGACATCACGGGTCAGCGCAAGGTCCGCCTCGCCAGCGGTCGGGAGGCCTCCGCCCTGGAGGTCCAGCGCGAGTACTACGAGAAGGCCGTGGACTTCGTCGACCGGCGCGGCATCCGCTCCGGCACGGTCGCCCAGGTCCTGGAGCTG
Organism: Streptomyces sp. NPDC059695; assembly: GCF_042733785.1. NCBI lineage: Bacteria > Bacillati > Actinomycetota > Actinomycetes > Kitasatosporales > Streptomycetaceae > Streptomyces > Streptomyces sp. NPDC059695. The sequence continues at coordinate 132,482 of NZ_JBHWFF010000014.1, forward strand.
TGGGGCCGTACGCTCGACGCGATCGAGAGCGAGCGGCTCGACCGGATCGAGACCGAGATCGACTGGGTCATGAAGCACCGGCTCATCGAGCGCTACCGGGCCAAGCACAACATGACCATGTCGAACCCGAGGGTCGCGCAGATAGACCTCGCCTACCACGACATCCACCGTCGTCGCGGGCTGTACTACCTGCTCCAGAAGAACGGGCAGGCGGCCCGCATCTGCAACGACCTGAAGATCTTCGAGGGCAAGTCGGTGCCCCCGCAGACCACTCGGGCCCGGCTGCGCGGCGACTTCATCCGCCGCGCCCAGGAGCAGCGGCGGGACTTCACCGTCGACTGGGTCCACCTCAAGCTCAACGACCAGGCGCAGCGGACGGTGTTGTGCAAGGACCCGTTCCGTTCCGTCGACGACCGGGTGGAAAAGCTGATCGCCGGAATGTAGGCAGGTCGTATCGGTCGGCAGGGCCCCGCACGTTCGGCGTGCGGGGCCCTCGACGTGACGGGAGGAGCGCCTAGAGTGTCGGCACAACTACTGTGCCGTCTGAGATCTGAGGAACACGTGCGCCGACTTGCCGGCCTTCTCGTCGTCCCGCTGCTGCTGCTCTCGACAGCGGCGTGCGGCAGCGACGACAAGGGCTCCGATTCCGCCTCGATGACGAACGGACTGCCCGCCATCACCGCGGGGCAGAAGTTCGGGGAGAAGCCGACCCTCGCCAAGGGCGAGGGCGACCCGCCCAAGGAACTCAAGGTCAACGTCATCAGCGAGGGCACGGGCCCGGTGACGAAGAAGGGCGACGCGCTCCAGGTGAACTACCTGGGCCAGGCCTGGGACTCCACCACCCCCTTCGACAACAGCTTCGACCGCGGTCAGCCCTTCGACGTGACGCTGGGCGCCGGTCAGGTCATCAAGGGCTGGGACCAGGGCCTGGAGGGCCAGAAGGTCGGCAGCCGCGTCGAGATCGGCATTCCGCCGGAGCTCGGCTACGGCGAGGCCGGCTCGCCGCCGAGCATCAAGCCGAACGCGACCCTCGTCTTCGTCGTCGACATCCTGAAGGCCGTGACGATCCCGAAGTCCGCCACGGGCACCCCGGTCGCCCAGGACGACAAGGACCTGCCGATCGTCGGGACGAACACCGACGGCAAGGCCCCCTCGCTGACGGTCCCGAAGGTGGACCCGCCGACCAAGCTCGTGTCGAACTACGTCCTGGAGTCCAAGGGCGAGGTCGTCAAGGCGACCGACACGGTCGTCGTGAACTACGTCGCCGCCCTGTGGAAGGACGGCAAGGTGTTCGACTCGACGTACACCCAGGGCAAGCCCGCGAACTTCCCGCTCTCGCAGCTGACGCTGAAGGGCCTGAAGGACGGTCTCGTCGGCAAGAAGGTCGGCAGCCGCGTCCTGATCGTCGCCCCGCCGTCGGAGGCGTTCGGCGACAAGGAGCAGCAGGGCATTCCGAAGAACTCCACGCTGGTCTTCGCCGTGGACATCCTGACGAAGATGTAAGACTGTCCCGTTCGCGCGTCCCACCGTCGCGCGGTTCATCCGTATGAGGAGCAGTTCAGTGAGCATCGAGAAGCCCGAGATCGACTTCCCGGGTGGCGAGCCGCCGAAGGACCTGGAGATCAAGGACCTCTGGGAAGGCGACGGCGAGGTCGCCACGGCGGGCCAGTTCGTGCAGGTCCACTACGTGGGCGTGGCCTTCTCCACCGGCGAGGAGTTCGACGCCTCCTGGAACCGCGGCAGCGCGCTCGAGTTCAAGCTCGGCGTCGGCCAGGTCATCGCGGGCTGGGACCAGGGCGTCCAGGGCATGAAGGTCGGCGGCCGCCGCCAGCTGATCATCCCCGCGCACCTCGCCTACGGCGACCGTGGCGCCGGCAGCGCGATCGCCCCGGGCGAGACGCTGATCTTCGTCTGCGACCTCGTGGCCGTGAAGGGCTGACGTCCAGGTCGTTCCGAGGGCCCCCGCCGTCCGCGGCGGGGGCCCTCGGCTTTTGTCCCGACACCCCGGGGCGGTACGGTCGGACGTCCGAGAAGTGGAACCGGCGGAAGGGTGCAGGGCGTCGATGGCGATTGCCAAGTCCGAGCGGCTGATGAATCTCGCGCTGTGCCTGCTCGGGACGCGCCGCCCGCTGAGCAAGCGGGAGCTCCGCGGCTCCATCGAGGCGTACCTCGAAGCGAGCGGTGACGACGCCTTCAACCGCATGTTCGAGCGGGACAAGGACGACCTCCGTGAGCTCGGCCTGGTCATCGAGACCGTCGAGAACCTGGAGGGCGAGACCGGGTACCTCGCCCGCCGCGACTCCAACCGGCTGCCGCCGATCACCCTCGACGCCGAGGAGGCCGCCGCGCTCGGCCTCGCCGCCAAGGTGTGGCAGCAGGCCCGGCTCGCCGGCGCCGCGAGCGGTGCCCTGCAGAAGCTCCGCGCCGCCGGCATGCCCGAGGCGGAGGACTCGTACGACACCCAGCCGAGCGCCCTCGAACCGCGCATCCCGGTCCACGAGGCCGCCTTCGAGCCGCTCATGCTGGCCTGCCGTGACCGCAGGCCCGTCGTCTTCGACTACCGCAAGGCCAACGCCGCACGGCCGGAGACCCGCCAGGTCGAGCCCTGGACCCTCGAATGCTGGCGCGGCCACTGGTACCTGGCCGGCTGGGACCGGGACCGGGGTGCCGAGCGCGTCTTCCGGCTCTCCCGCATCACCGGCAGGGTCCGCTCGCGGGCCGGCGCGTTCACCGCGCCCGTCCCCGACGTCTCGACCGTCCGGGAGACCGTCGAGAGCTGGGCCGGCGAGACCGCCACCCGCTCCGCGCGGATCCGGCTGCGCGCCGGCTGCGGCTACCCGCTGCGGGCCCGCGCCCGGGCCGTGACCGAGGGCGGCGACGGCTGGGACGAGCTGGAGATCCCGTACGGGCACGGGCTGGACGCCTGGCTCGTCGAGTTCGGCCCCGATGTCGTCGTACTGGAACCGGCCGATCTGCGGGCCGACGTGGTGGAGCGGCTGCGCGCCGTGGCCAAGGGCTGAGGGGGAGACGTACCGCATGGCTGCCAACGCGATCGACCAGACGAGGCGGATGCTCTCCCTCGTCACCTATCTCCGTGAGCGCCCCGGCGCGCACGTCGCCGACGTGGCGCGTGCCTTCGGGATCACCGAGGACGAGCTGATCTCCGACCTGGACGTGCTGCCCATGTGCGGCACCAGCTTCCGGGGCGGCGACCTGCTCGACATCGACACCGACGGCGACCGGATCTGGTGGCACAACCCGGACGACGTCGCCGAGCCGCTGCGGCTGGCCGCCGACGAGGCCACCGCGCTGCTCGTCGCCGCCCGGGCCGTCGCCACCCTGCCGGGGCTCCGGGAGAGCGACCGGGACGCCCTGCTCCGGGCCACCGCGAAGCTGGAGGCGGCGGCCGGCGAGGCCGCCGGGGCCAGCGCCCGGCTCTCGGTGACCTTCGAGTCCGAGGGCGGGGTCTTCGCCGAGGTCGACCGGGCCATCTCGGAGCGCAGGCGCCTGTGGGTGCGGTACTACTCGCCCGCGCGCGACGAGCTCACCGAGCGCGAGGTCGACCCGATCCGCCTCTTCGCCGTCGGTCACACCTACATGGAGGCGTGGTGCCGGCTCTCCGAGGCGCGCCGCACCTTCCGGCTCGACCGGGTCGTCGAGATCCGGATCCTCGACGAGCACGCGGCGCCGCCGGAGCTGGAGCTGCGCGACCTCTCCGAGGGCCTGGTCCAGCCGTCGGCCGACGACCCGGAGGTCGTGGTCGAGGTGGGTCCCGGTGGCCGCTGGGTCGCCGAGTACTACCCGCACGACCGGGCCGAGGAGCTGCCGGACGGCGGTCTGCGGATCACGCTGCGGACGCCGGACCCGGCCTCGCTGCGCAGGCTGGCGCTGCGGCTGGGCAGCGACGGGCGGATCGTCGCGCCGGCGGAGCTGGCCGACAGCGCGCGGACGGCGGCGGCCGCCGCGCTCGCCGCGTACGAGGGCGTGTGACGTTCCCCGCTCCCGGGACGCTGTTACTGACGTGATGCCAGAGTCGAGAGAGATGAGGGAGATGTCCGCGATGCACGGTTTTGCGGCGTCCATGGCCCCGGTCCTCTTCAAGGCCGCCTGCCCCGACTGCCGCTCGCGCTTCGAGCTCTCCGCGAGTGCCCTGCGCCTGGCCATCGGGGCGAGCCGCCGCACCACCTTCTACTCGTTCACCTGCCCCGAGTGCGGCAGCTCCGTCCGCAAGCCCGCGGGCGAGCGCATCGTCGAGCTCCTGACCGGCGGCGGCGTGCGGACCCTGCGCCTCCACACCACCGTCTGAACGATCCGTACGCGCCCAGCGTCTAGGCTCAGCACATGTTCTGGCCCATGCTCGCCATCGCCCTCGGCTTCCTCGGCCTCGCCGTCCTCGGCGTCCTCGCCGTCAGGGTCTTCCTGGAGGTCCAGCGCCTCGGCCGCCAGGTGGCCCGCACCACGGAGCGGATCCAGCAGGCCGCCGACGAGCTCGAAACCGCCGCCGCCGACCTGGCCCGGACCGGTGAGTCGCTCCGCTGAGGCAGTGCCGTACGCTGCACGAAGGGCCCTGTCCGGGGCCCGCGGGACGCAATCGGGAGTATGCACGGGCATTGCCCCACGTTTACTCCTGCGGGTTACGATCGCAGGCAGCGCGGTGGCCGGACACATGTCCGACCCGCCGGGCACGCACTCCATGTCGCCTCGGTGAAGAAGGTAAACAGCTATGGGTAGGCTCGGCCCCACCGAGATCATTCTCATTCTCGTCGTCGTCATCCTCCTGTTCGGCGCCAAGAAGCTTCCCGACATGGCCCGCTCGCTGGGCAAGTCGGCCCGCATCCTCAAGAGCGAGGCCAAGGCGATGAAGTCGGACGACCAGCAGGCGGCCCCCGCCCCGGCCGACCCGCCGCAGCCCGGCACGCAGGAGCCCGCCCCGCGCACCATCCAGGCCGCTCCCGGCGACGTGACCAGCGCGCGTCCCGTGACCGAGCCCTCGGACACCACCAAGCGCTGACCCGGTCCGCCGCGGCCGCCGCACCGGGCGGCGGCTGCCGCACGAGATGAGGACGTGGGTTGCCCAAGTCTGCCCGCAAGCAGGAGAAGGATCCCGAGGGCCGGATGCCCCTCGTGGAGCACCTGCGTGAACTCCGCAACCGAATGGCGAAGGGTCTCCTCGCCATCACGGTGGTGACGATCGCGGCCCTCGTGTACAGCGAGGAGCTGCTGCAGTTCCTGTCGAAGTCGGTGCCCAAATGTCCCCCGGGCGTCACCAGTGACGGCGGCAACTGCGCGGTCGTCACCTTCAACACGCTGATGGCCCCGTTCAGCACGACGATCCAGGTGTCCCTGACGGCCGGTCTCGTCGTCGCGAGCCCCGTCTGGCTCTACCAGCTGTGGGCCTTCATCGCGCCCGGACTGCACAGGAACGAGAAGAAGTACACGTACGCCTTCGTGGGCGCGGCCGTGCCGCTCTTCGCCGCGGGCGCCTACCTCGCGTACCTCATCCTCCCCGTCAGCGTCAAGGTCCTCATCAGCCTCACGCCCGCCGGCTCCGCGAACCTCCTGGCGCTGAACGACGTCCTCGACTTCACCCTGCGCATGGTGCTCGTGTTCGGCCTCGCCTTCGAGCTCCCGCTCGTCCTGGTGATGCTCAACCTCACCGGTGTCCTGAGCGGCCGCCGCATGGCCGGCTGGTGGCGCGGCGTGATCATGGGCGTCTTCGTCTTCGGCGCCGTGATCACCCCGACCACCGACCCCGTCGGCATGCTCGCCCTCGCCGGGCCGATCACGATCCTGTACTTCGGTGCCGTCGGGTTCTCCCTGCTCAACGACCGCCGGCGCCGGCGCGGCAACCCCGACGCCGAGCTCGACGACGACGAGGCCTCCTCGCTCGACCTCACCCCCGAGGCCGTCGGCTCCGTCGAGCCCGTCGGTGCCGCCCGGGCCCTGCCCGAGCAGTCCACCGGGGAGCACGGCGGGACGGGCGTGAAGCGGCTCAACGGATACGACGACATCACCTGATCCCGTCAGGCGCGATCACCTGATCCCGGCAGGCACGCGCATCGACGGAAGGCCCCCCGGACTCGGTCCGGGGGGCCTTCGTCGTAGGGCCCGGGGACTCGGTCCGGGGGTCTTCCGCGGAGGGCCCGGGCCGCGCAGCGCCCTCCCGCGCTCTCGCGGAATCAACCCCTCCACATCCCCTCGATAAAGATCGCGTCACTGTCAGAGGTGGCGGGTAGGCTCGACGACAAGATGACAGAGGACCTCACACCAGCCCAGGCGTACGCGGCAGCCCTCGCGCGCAACGCCGAGCAGGCCACCGCCCTTGCGCCCTTCCGCGAGATGTACGAGTTCGGTCTGGACCCGTTCCAGATCGAGGCCTGCCGGGCACTCGAAGCGGGCAAGGGCGTGCTCGTCGCCGCGCCCACGGGCTCCGGCAAGACCATCGTCGGCGAGTTCGCCGTCCACCTCGCCCTCACCCAGGGCCGCAAGTGCTTCTACACGACCCCCATCAAGGCGCTGTCGAACCAGAAGTACGCCGACCTCGTCAAGCGGTACGGCGCCGACAAGGTCGGTCTGCTCACCGGTGACAACAGCGTGAACGGCGACGCCCCGATCGTCGTCATGACGACCGAAGTCCTGCGCAACATGCTGTACGCGGGCTCCCAGGCCCTCTCCGGCCTGGGATACGTCGTGATGGACGAGGTCCACTACCTCTCCGACCGCTTCCGCGGCGCCGTCTGGGAGGAAGTGATCATCCACCTCCCCGAGTCCGTCACCCTGGTGTCACTCTCGGCGACCGTGTCCAACGCCGAGGAGTTCGGCGACTGGCTCGACACCGTCCGCGGCGACACCGAGGTCATCGTCTCGGAGAGCCGCCCCGTGCCCCTCTGGCAGCACGTCCTCGCCGGGCGCCGGATGTACGACCTCTTCGAGGAGGAGACCGACCACGGCGGCCGCGGCGCGTCCCGCCGCGAGGTCAACCCCGACCTCCTCCGCCTCGCCCGCACCGAGAACACGCGCACGTACAACCCGCGCGACCGGCGGCGCGGCAAGATGGTCCGCGAGGCCGACCGCGAGCGCGAGCGCCGCCAGCGCTCCCGGATCTGGACCCCCGGCCGCCCCGAGGTCATCGAGCGCCTCGACGCCGAGGGCCTCCTGCCCGCCATCACCTTCATCTTCAGCCGCGCCGGCTGCGAGGCCGCCGTCCAGCAGTGCCTCTACGCCGGACTCCGGCTCAACGACGACGAGGCGCGCCTGCGCGTCCGCGAGATCGTCGAGGAGCGCACCGCCGCCATTCCCAGCGAGGACCTCCACGTCCTCGGCTACTACGAGTGGCTCGAAGCGCTGGAGCGGGGCATCGCCGCCCACCACGCCGGCATGCTCCCCACCTTCAAGGAGGTCGTCGAGGAACTCTTCGTCCGCGGCCTCGTCAAGGCGGTCTTCGCCACCGAGACCCTCGCCCTCGGCATCAACATGCCCGCGCGCACCGTCATCCTCGAGAAGCTCGTCAAGTGGAACGGCGAGCAGCACGCGGACATCACCCCCGGCGAGTACACCCAGCTCACCGGCCGCGCGGGACGCCGCGGCATCGACGTCGAGGGCCACGCCGTCGTGCTCTGGCAGCGCGGACTCGACCCCGGCCACCTCGCCGGACTCGCCGGCACGCGCACGTACCCGCTGCGCTCCAGCTTCAGGCCCTCGTACAACATGGCGGTCAACCTCGTCGACCAGTTCGGCCGGCACCGCTCCCGCGAGCTCCTGGAGACCTCCTTCGCCCAGTTCCAGGCCGACCGCTCCGTCGTGGGCATCTCGCGCCAGGTCCAGAAGAACGAGGAAGGGCTCGACGGGTACCGCGAGGGCATGACCTGCCACCTCGGTGACTTCGAGGAGTACGCGCGGCTGCGCCGCGACCTCAAGGACCGCGAGACGGAACTGGCACGGCAGGGCGCCGCCCAGCGCCGCGCCCAGGCCGCGAGCTCCCTGGAGAAGCTGAAGCCCGGCGACGTCATCCACGTGCCCACCGGCAAGTTCGCGGGCCTCGCCCTCGTCCTCGACCCCGGCATCCCGGCCGGCCGTACCAACGGCCACCGCGGCTTCGAGCACCACGACGGGCCTCGCCCCCTCGTCCTCACCGCCGAACGGCAGGTCAAGAGGCTCGCCTCGATCGACTTCCCGGTCCCGGTCGAGGCGCTGGAGCGCATGAGGATCCCCAAGTCCTTCAACCCGCGCTCCCCGCAGTCCCGCCGCGACCTCGCCTCCGCCCTGCGGAGCAAGGCCGGGCACATCAACCCCGAGCGCCATCAGCGGCAGCGCGCCGCCGCCGCCGACGACCGCGAGATCGCCCGGCTGCGCACCGAGATCCGCGCGCATCCCTGCCACGGCTGCGACGAGCGCGAGGACCACGCCCGCTGGGCCGAGCGCTACCACCGCCTCCAGCGCGACACCCAGCAGCTGGAGCGGCGCATCGAGGGCCGCACCAACACCATCGCGCGCACCTTCGACCGGATCGTCGCGCTCCTCACCGAGCTCGACTACCTGCGCGGCGACGACGTCACGGACAACGGCAAGCGGCTCGCCCGGCTCTACGGCGAACTCGACCTGCTGGCCAGCGAGTGTCTCCGCGACCGTGTCTGGGAGGGTCTCACCCCGGCCGAACTCGCGGCCTGCGTCTCGGCGTTGGTGTTCGAGGCGCGTCAGGCCGACGACGCCGTCGCGCCCAAGCTGCCCACGGGCAACGCCAAGGCGGCGCTCGGCGAGATGGTCCGCATCTGGGGCCGTCTCGACGCGCTCGAAGAGGAGTTCAAGATCAACCAGGCGGAGGGCGTCGGCCAGCGCGAGCCCGACCTCGGCTTCGCCTGGGCCGCCTACCAGTGGGCCTCCGACAAGAGCCTGGACGAGGTGCTCCGGGAGGCGGAGATGCCCGCCGGCGACTTCGTCCGCTGGTGCAAGCAGGTGATCGACGTCCTCGGACAGATCGCCGCCGCGGCGCCCAAGGAGAACAGCACGGTCGCCAAGAACGCCCGCAAGGCGGTGGAGTCGCTGCTGCGCGGTGTCGTCGCCTACAGCTCCGTGGGCTGACGGACCGACCGTTCGCGAAGGGGCCCGGGGGCGCGCCCCGCGCCCCGGCCGCAGATCCCCCCACGGGGTTGTCCCGCGGGGGGCGGGGGGGGGGGGGGGGGGGGGGGCGGGGGGGGGGGTTCTCTGCCCCACAGCGCGGGGGGGCGCGCGCCCCGCGGGGCGGCGCGGGGCGGGGGGGCCCCCCCCGGGCCCCTTCCGCATGTCCCCGACAGGGGTTGTCCACAGGTCGTCGTCCACAGGGGTGGCGCGGGGGGCCGGGCTTCCGCTTGCATGGACTCGCAAGCAGGGGAAGCCAGTTGGGGAGGGGACGCACATGACCACGCAGGCCGGTCCGGACGCCGGGACGGAAGACGAGGGGCAGCGGCCGGAGGTGCCGGGCGGTGGGCCGGCGGGGGAGGCGCCGGGGGGAGAGCCGGCGGTGCAGGCGACGCCGGTCGGGGGGCAGGCGCTGAGGGAGGCCGCTCCGGTCTTCGCCGACGGGCCGCGAGGAGTGCCCCTCCTCGGGAACCTCCCCGCCTTCGGCAAGGACCCCCTCGCCTTCTTCGAACAGCTCCGGGAGCGCGGGGACTTCGTCCGCTGGCGCTTCGGCCGCGGCCCCGCCCTCTTCATCGCCCACCCGGAGAACATCGGCGAGCTCCTCACCGAGATCGAGCGCAGCTTCGACCAGCCGGACCTCGGCATCGCCTTCCGGACCCTCCTCGGCAACGGTGTCATCGTCTCCAAGGGAGCCGACTGGCGGCGCAAGCGCTCCCTGGTCCAGCCCTCCGTCCGTCCCAAGCAGGTGCGGTCCTACGCGTCGACGATGGCCGCGTGCGCCGTCGACCTCGCCGACCGCTGGAGCGACGGGCAGCGGATCGACATCAAGAAGGAGATGGCCGCCCTCACCCAGCTCATCGCCGTCCGCACCATCTTCGGCGTGGACACCGCCGCCGACGCCGAGGCCATCGGGCAGGCGATGGACGTCGCGCAGCGGGAGATCGGCGCCGAGTTCAGCGGGATCGGGGCGGTGCTGCCGGACTGGGTCCCCACGCCGGGACGCGCCCGCATCAAGCGCGCGACGGCCGTCATCGACGCGGAGGTCTCCCGCGTCGTCTCCCGCCACCGTGACGGCGACACGGAGCGCCCCGACCTGCTCAGCCGGCTGCTCGCCGCGCGGGACGAGACGGGTGCGCCGCTCTCGGACCAGGAGATCCGGGACGAGACGGTCACGCTGTACATCGGCGGCCACGAGACCACCAGCTCGACCCTCGTCTGGGCCTGGTACCTGCTCTCCCGCAACCCCCGGGTCCGCGACGCGCTCGCCGAGGAGCTCGACCGGGTCCTCGCGGACCACGAGCCCGGGTACGACGACTACGCGTCGCTCACGTACACCCAGGCGGTCGTCAAGGAGACCCTGCGCCTCTACCCGACGATCTGGCTCCTCACCGGCATCGCCAAGGAGGGCGCGACCCTGGGCGGCACCCCCGTCCCCGCCGGGACGCGGGTCTGGTCGAGCCAGTGGTCCACGCACCGCGACCCCCGCTGGTACGGGGACGCGGAGGCCTTCCGGCCGGAGCGCTGGCTCACCGGGGAGGACGGCGAACCGGCCGAGCAGATACCGGAGTACGCGTGGTTCCCCTTCGGCGGCGGCCCCCGCGTCTGCCTGGGCACCCGCTTCGCCCTGGTGGAGGCCGTCCTGGTCCTCGCCGTCCTGGCCCGCCGCTACCACCTGGACGTCACGACGGAGGAGATCCTCCCGGTCCCCAGCCTCACCCTCCAGCCGGACCGCGACGTACGGGCCACGGTCCGGGCACGGAAATGAGGGGGCGCGGCGTGGGGAGGACGGCCGGTCAGCGTCGTGCCCTTTGACGACCCGGTGACCGTGGCGGGTTCAGTGCTGCCCGGCGAGGGACCTGGCGAGGGCCCTTAGGTCCGGGGCGTTCAGGACGCGGTCGGCGGAGCCGGGGAGGGGGACGTGGAGAGGGGCCGTCCAGCGGGCGGGATGGCGTCGGGGCCGTACACCGCGCCCGCGAGGGTGAAGCCCGTTGTGGGCATGCGTTCCGCCCGGGCGGAACGGGTGGGCACAACGGACGGCGCCCTTGCCGGCGCGCGAGGCTGCTGAGCCTGGACCCGCACCGACAGGTGCAGCACCTGGTGGTGCGGGTCAGGGCGCGGGACGCGGAGGCGTCGCGAAGGGCGCCGTCCCGTGTGCCCACCCGACCCGCCCTGCGGGACGCCTGCCCACACGAGGGCGGGGTTGATCTGGAAGTGCAGCGCGGCGGCGACGTCCCAGGGGTCGCCGGCCAGCAGGACCTGTTCGGTCTGGAGGCCGATGTCCTTGGGGTCGGCCGCGGCCCAGCGCCGGAAGCGTGCGAAGACGTCCGGGAGGTCCAGGCCGCCCCGCTCCAGGAGCGACTCCCCGAGCAGGACGGCCATCTGCGTGTCGTCGGTCGCCTCGCCCGGATCCCAGCCGCCGCCCCCGCACAACTCCCCGGCGCCGTCCGGGAACCGTTCCCGGAACACCCCCGGCAGGCCGAACTCGAAGGGTGCGCCCAGCGCGTCGCCCACGGCGGAACCCAGTACGGCGCCCACGGCCCTGTCGATGTCCGGCATGAGGTCAGGCCAGGGCGTCCGCGGCAGGCCGGTGATCCCCGCGGGGCGTCCTGACCGCGCGGACGATCAGGAACAGGGGCAGGCCGACGGGGGAGAGGAGGATCGTCAGGACCAGCAGTGGGCCCATCAGAAGGGGGGAGACCGAGAGACGGCGGGCCTCGCGGTACATCCACTGGCCCAGGAGGAGGTCCCAGGCGATGACCTGGGCCCAGAGGGCGCCGGCGCCGTTCGGGTGCGCGGTGAGGGCGCGGAACGTGTCGAGGTCGGGGCTGGTGACCGCCGCCCACAGCTCCGGCAGGACGGGGGCGGCCAGGACGGCCCAGACGGCCAGGATCGGAAGGACGGTCAGCGGGGAGGCCGCGAGCCGCTCGGTGGCCCGCAGGCCCGGCGCGAAGATCATGAGCAGCCAGACCGGCGCCGCGAGGAGGAACGTCAGCTCGAAGAGGAAGCCGGTCATGCCGCGACCTCCTCGGCGAGGGCGGGGGAGGCGGCGCGGCCGGTAGTACGGAGCGACAGGGCCGCCGCCGCACCGCCCAGCACCACGATCGCCGTCGCGGCCGCGAGCGTCGCCCCGTCCGGAGCGAACAGCGCCTGGCCGCGCAGGGCCTGCCAGGTCAGCAGGACGAAGGCGGCCCCGTACACCGCCGAGCCCGTGAGCGTGAGGCGCAGCCGGACACCCGCGTCGGCCAGGCGGGCGAAGGCGGGGAAGCGGGCGGACCGCGCGGCGAGTGCGGTCAGGACGATCAGCAGCAGCGGGACCAGCTGCAGTGCGTGCATGCCGAAGAAGTGGGCTATGCGCAGGTCGCCGCCGGTGCTCGCCCAGCCGGTGAGCGGCATCGACGGGCCGCCGTCCGGGACGCCGACGCTGTGCGCTCCGGTGATCGGCGGGTTCTCGACGGCCAGCTGCTCGGGCGTCGGACGGACCATCAGGAAGCCGACGCCCGCGCCCGCGAGGGCTATCAGGGAGGACAGGCGGACGGCCCAGGCCATCGCCCGGTCCAGGATCCTGGCCCGCAGCAGGAGCACCGCGATGACCAGGGCGCCCAGCCACAGCACGACGACGGTGGCGCCCATGGTCTGGAAGACGGCGTTGTCGAAGGGGGTCGCCTGGTTGAAGTGGCTCTGGGTGCCGCGGATCACCTGAAGGGTGATGAGCGCCATCTCCACGACGCTCGCGACGGTGATCACCGTCCCCGCCCACCAGCCGGCCCGCCGGGCGCGGGGGAGCAGGGTGATCATCCAGGCCAGCGACAGCGCGTAGGCGACGAACGAGACGGAGAACTTGAACGGCTTGGTCCAGATCGGGACGCCGACGAGCATCCGGTCGTCGACGAGGATGCCGACGGCCGAGACGACGGCGAGGACACCCATCGACGCGGCGAACCACACCAGCGGGCGGTGCAGTCGGGGCGGTGCCGCAGCTGAGGTCTGCGGGCTCGGTGAAGAAGACATACGGATCCCCCCGTGGGAAGCTATGGATAGTGGCACTCGCCACTATCTGATAGCGACACTATCTATGATGGGGTGTCGGTCGGCAAGGGCCGGGGGAGAACCTGGAAGGTGAACACGCGGTGCGCATCGGAGAATTGAGTCGTACGACCGGGGTGTCGGTGGCGACGATCAAGTTCTACGTACGGGAAGGCCTGCTGCCCGCCGGAGAGCTCACGAGTCCGAACCAGGCCTCGTACGGGGAGGCGCACGTGCGGCGGCTCCGCCTGATCCGGGCGCTCCTGGACGTGGGCGGTCTGTCGGTGGCCGCGGTCCGTGAGGTGATCGTCGCGGTCGACGACTCCGAGCGGCCGGTGCACAAGGTGCTGGGCGCGGCGGCCAGCCGGCTGGTGCCGCGCTACGACCACGAGCCGGGTGCCGGCATGGAGGAGGCACGGAAGCGGGTCGCCGACCTGATCGCCGAGCGCGGCTGGCGCGCGCACGAGCGCGGGCCCGCCGCGGAGGCCCTCGCGACGGCGCTCGCGACGCTGGAGGACTCCGGTCACGGTGCGTTCGTCGAGGTCCTCGGCGCGTACGCGGACGCGGCGGCGCGGGTGGCGCAGGTCGACCTGGAGTACGTGGCGCATCACGTGGCGCGCGAGGAGGTCGTGGAGAGCGTGGTCGTCGGGACGGTCCTCGGCGACGCGATCTTCTCCGCGCTGCGCCGGATCGCCCACGCGGACGCCTCGGACCGCGCCTTCGGCCGCACGACCTGACCCGTCGGGGCCGCCTCGGGAGCCTCGTGCCCCCGCGCGCCCAACCGGGGCGGCGTCGACCAGGGGGTTGGTGGTCGGGCGGCGGGGACCGCCCCGGCTGCGGCGCGGGGGAGGACCCCGCGCCCCCGGTCGTACGCGTGCGCGCACCGCGCCCGCCGGCCTGTGGCCTGCCCGTGGGCCGAGGGGTGACAGTGTGGACGGAGCACCGCTCCAGCCGTACGGGTGAATGCGCCGTACCCGCCGCGCGGACGAGATCGGCGCCGGCCGCAGTGCGCGGCCCCCCGCGCGGGGCCCGCCCGGCCCGCGGGCAGGGCCCGTCGTGCGCGCCGTGAACGCCGAGGGGCGGCGCCGTGTCCGGTCGCCGCCCCTCGGGGTTCGCGTGGGCTCAGTTCTCCTGTTCGCGCTCCACCTGGTCGTTCCACTCGCGCTTGATCGCGCGCCACGCCTCGTCCGACTTGCCCAGGCGCCAGTAGCCCGAGATCGACAGGCGTTCGCGCGCCACGCCCCGGTCGAGCCGGAGGTGGCGGCGGAGCTCCTTCACGAAGCCCGCCTCGCCGTGGACGAAGGCGTGCACGTCGCCCGCCGGGAACTCCAGGGCCGTGACCGCCTCCACCAGCGCCGCGCCCGCCGGGCGGTCGCCCCGGTGCAGCCAGGTCACGTGGATGTCCTTCGACGTCGCGAGCTTCTGCTCCTCGGCCGCGTCCGAGACCTCGATGAGCGCCTGCGCCCTCGCCCCCTCGGGCAGCGCCTCCAGGGCCACCGCGATCGCCGGGAGCGCGCTCTCGTCGCCCACGAGCAGGTGCCAGTCCGCCTCCGGGTCCGGCGCGTACCCGCCGCCCGGGCCGAGGAAGTGCACCGTCTCGCCCGCCTGGGCGCGCGCCGCCCAGGGGCCCGCGAGGCCCTCGTCGCCGTGGACCACGAAGTCGATGGTCAGCTCGTGGTGGACCGGGTCCCAGGCCCGCACGGTGTACGTCCGCGTCGTCGGCCACTGGTCCCGGGGGAACTCCGCCCGGATCCGCTCCATGTCGAACGGCTCCGGGTAGGCGACGCCCTCCGGGGCGAAGAGCAGCTTCACGTAGTGGTCGGTGTAGACGTCCGCCGCGAAGCCGTCCAGCCCGGGGCCTCCCAGCACGACCCGCACCATGTGCGGAGTGATCCGCTCGGTGTGCACCACGCGTGCTTCGGTGGCCTTCGGTGCCTTGCGGGCCTGCTGCTCTGCCACGAGGGGCTCTCCTGACTCTGCGTACTTAGGTATGCCTAAGCTAGCATCCCGTGGCAAGAGGGGCTCGGCGTGGCCCGTCCGGCCCCCGTGACCGGAGGCCGGACCGGGCGGCCGAGTCCGGGACGGCAGCAGCCCCGGGGCCTCCCGTCAGCGCTCCAGGACCGGCAGCAGGCGCCCCACCGCCCCGCCCAGGCCCCAGCGCTTCACCAGCGCCTCCAGGGCGGCCGGGTCGCGCGGGGCGCTCGGCAGGGCCGCCGTGAACTCCGGCAGCGGAGCGTCGGAGGCGACCCGCACCACCGTCGGCGCCACGTCCAGGTACCCGGCCGCCTCGACGATCCCGCGCCGCTTCGCCGGAGTCAGCTTCGACGTGCGGTCCTCCGCCGCGGCCCGGACGCCGGCCAGGTCCCCGTACTCCGTGATCAGCTGCGCCGCCGTCTTCTCGCCGATGCCCTTCACCCCGGGCAGCCCGTCGCTCGCGTCCCCGCGCAGTGCCGCGAAGTCCGCGTACTGGTCGGGCCGCACCCCGTACTTCGTCCGGATCATCTCCCCGTCCACCAGGTCGCAGTCGCCGACGCCCTTGCGCGGGTACAGCACGCGGACGCCCCGGGCGTCGTCGACCAGCTGGAACAGGTCGCGGTCGCCCGTGACGATGTCCACGGGTCCCTCGGCGCGGCCGGTCAGCGTCCCGATCACGTCGTCCGCCTCGTACCCCGCGGATCCGACCCGCGCGATGCCGAGCGCCGCGAGGACCTCCTCGATGACCGGCACCTGCGGGGACAGCGTGTCCGGGATCTCCTCCTCGTCCGGGCCGGTCTCCGTCTCCACGGCCACCCGGTGCGCCTTGTACGAGGGGATCAGGTCCACCCGCCACTGCGGCCGCCAGTCCTCGTCCCAGCAGGCCACCAGATCGTCCGGGTGGTGGTCCTGGACGAGCCGGGTGATGAAGTCGAGCAGCCCGCGCACGGCGTTCACCGGGGTGCCGTCCGGCGCCCGGACGGAGTCCGGCACGCCGAAGTACGCGCGGAAGTAGAGGCTGGCGGTGTCGAGGAGCATCAGGCGTCGCGTCACACCCCGATCATGCCGCACCCCACCGACAGCCCCCTCCGAGCGACAGGCCGCCGCCCCGCCGTGCCCCCTCGGGCGGCCGCGTGACCCCCGTCACCTTTGCGTTTGCGCCCGAGGGGGCCGGGCAGGCGCGAGCCCGGAGCGGAACCCGGTACCGGATTCAACGAAAAGGATCTCGGTGCGCGACGGGCCCGCGGGCCGATCCCGCCCGCTCCACGGCCGGCCACGCGGGGGTGGTGGGGCCGTTCTTCGTTCCAACCCGTGAGGTGTATGTGTCCAGGCTCCAGGCCGACCACCTGTTCAAGGTGTTCGGCAGACGACCCGACGAAGCCGTCCGCAGGCTCGTCGACGGCGCCGACCGCGAGGAGCTGCGCGCCGAGGGGACGACCGCCGCCGTCGTCGACGCCGGTTTCACCGTCGACCCCGGCCAGATCTTCGTCGTGATGGGCCTGTCCGGCTCCGGGAAGTCCACCCTCCTGCGCATGCTCAACGGCCTGCTCGAACCCACCGCCGGCCGGGTCCTCTACGACGGCAACGACCTCACCGCGCTCTCCCCCCGCGAGCTGCGCGCGGTCCGCTCCACCAAGATCAGCATGGTCTTCCAGCACTTCGCGCTCTTCCCGCACCGGAACGTCCTGGAGAACGCCGCCTACGGCCTGGAGGTCCAGGGCGTGCCGCGCGCCGAGCGCGAGACCCGCGCCGCGGAGGCCCTCGAACTGTGCGGCCTCGCCGGCTGGGAGAAGTCCTGGCCGGACGAGCTCTCCGGCGGCATGCAGCAGCGCGTCGGCCTGGCCCGCGCGCTCGCCACCGACGCCGACCTGCTCCTGATGGACGAGTCCTTCAGCGCGCTCGACCCGCTGATCCGCCGCGACATGCAGGACCAGCTCCTCGTGCTCCAGAAGCGCCTGAAGAAGACCATCGTCTTCATCACCCACGACCTCAACGAGGCCATGCGCCTCGGCGACCGGATCGCCGTCATGCGCGACGGCAGGATCGTCCAGCTCGGCACCGCCGAGGACATCCTCGTCCGTCCCGCCGACGACTACGTCGCCTCGTTCATCCAGGACGTCGACCGTTCCCGGGTGCTCACCGCCTCCGCCGTCATGACGGCGTCCGCCACGCCGGCCGACTGCCCCGACGACTGCTCCTGCCGGGCCGTCGGGCCCGACACGCTCGTCGCGGACCTGTGCGCCGTCGCCGCCCTGGCCCCGCACCCCGTGACCGTCGAGGACGCCGACGGCTCCGTCCTCGGAGTCGTACCGACCGAACGCCTCCTCGCCGTCATGGGCGGTCTCGCCGCGACGACGGCCCCGCTCACCGAGGCCCAGGAGGTGACCGCCGGTGCCTAGGCTCCCCCTCGGCCAGTGGGTCGACAGCTCCGTCGACTGGCTCCAGGCCCAGTTCTCCTGGCTCTTCGACGCCGTCAGCACCGGGGTCACCGGTCTCTACGACGGCATCGACGCCGTCCTGTCCGCGCCCCACCCGCTGCTCTTCGCCGGCATCCTCGCCATCGGCGCCTGGTGGCTGCGCGGCCTCGCCGCCGGCGTCCTCGCCTTCGCGGGCTTCGCGCTCGTCGACTCGGTCCAGCTGTGGGACGAGGCGATGGCGACGCTCTCGCTCGTCCTCGTCGCCACCCTCGTCACCCTGGTGATCGCCGTACCGCTCGGCATCTGGGCGGCCCGCTCGAAGACCGTCAGCGCCGTCCTGCGGCCCGTGCTCGACTTCATGCAGACCATGCCGGCGATGGTCTACCTCATCCCCGGCATCATCTTCTTCGGCGTCGGCGTCGTCCCCGGCATCATCGCCACCATCGTCTTCGCGCTGCCCCCGGGCGTGCGCATGACCGAGCTCGGCATCCGTCAGGTCGACGGCGAACTCGTCGAGGCCGCGGAGGCGTTCGGCACCACCCCGCGCAACACCCTGGTGCGCGTGCAGCTGCCGCTCGCCCTGCCGACGATCATGGCCGGCGTCAACCAGGTCATCATGCTCGGCCTCTCCATGGTCGTCATCGCCGGCATGGTCGGCGGCGGCGGACTCGGCGGCGCCGTCTACCGCGCCATCGGCAACGTCGACATCGGCCTCGGCTTCGAGGCCGGCGTCTCCATCGTCGTCCTCGCCATGTACCTGGACCGGATGACCGGCGCCCTCGGCCGCCAGGTCTCCCCGCTGGGCCGCCGCGCCGCCGCCAAGGCGCGCGCCGCGCTGAGCGCGAAGCGGCCCGGGGCCAAGCTCTGGGCCCACCGCCCGCAGCCCGTCGCCGCGCTCGTCGGCGTCGTCGTCCTCGCGCTCGTCGCCGGCGGCATGGGCTTCCTCGGCGGCAAGGGCGACACCGCCTCCGCCGCCGGCGGCCAGGGCAAGAAGGTCAGCATCGGCTACATCCCCTGGGACGAGGGCATCGCCTCCACGTACCTGTGGAAGGAGCTCCTGGAGCGCCGCGGCTACGAGGTCGAGAGCAAGCAGCTGGAGGCCGGTGCGCTCTACACCGGCCTGGCCGGCGGTCAGCTGGACTTCCAGACCGACTCCTGGCTCCCCGTCACCCACGCCCAGTACTGGGAGAAGTACAAGAACAAGCTGGAGGACCTCGGCTCCTGGTACGGCCCCACCTCCCTGGAGCTCTCCGTCCCCTCGTACGTGAAGGGCGTCGACTCGCTCGCCGACCTCAAGGGCAAGGCCGGACAGTTCAAGGGCCGCATCGTCGGCATCGAGCCCAGCGCCGGCATGATGGGCATCCTCAAGGACAAGGTGCTCAAGGAGTACGGCCTGGAGGGCGAGTACAAGGTCGTCGACGGCTCCACGCCCGGCATGCTCGCCGAGCTGAAGCGCGCCTACGACCGCAAGGAGCCCGTCGTCGTCACCCTCTGGTCCCCGCACTGGGCCTACTCCGCCCTCGACCTGAAGAAGCTCGACGACCCCAAGGGCTCCTGGGGCAAGGGCGACGGCGTCCACACCCTCGCCCGCAAGGGCTTCGCCGCCGAGAACCCCGAGGTCGGCGCCTGGCTGAAGCACTTCAAGCTGTCCGAGAAGCAGCTCACGGACCTGGAGGCCGTCATCCAGGAGACCGGCAAGGGCAAGGAGCAGGAGGCCGTCCGCACCTGGCTGGACCGGAACCCCGGCCTCGCGGAGAAGCTCACGCCGCAGTAGCCCCCACGGGGGTACCCGAGCCGGTGAGGCTCACTGGCCGAAAAGGGGTGGGTGGGCCACCGGGGGGGGGGCCCCCCCCCAGAGGGACGCGCCCCCACCCCCCCCCCCCCCCCGGGGTGTGTCTCA
>NZ_JBHWFF010000014.1:151919-189717 GCF_042733785.1 Streptomyces sp. NPDC059695
CCCCGGCGCGCCCACCGCCCGCCCCCCTGCCGGGGCCGTGGCTGCGCGGGCGGGTGTGTGCTATCGGGTCTTCGGGGGGGTGCCCGCCTCCCGCCCCCCCCCCCCCCCCCTTTTCGTCACGACGCGAAACCCCGCCCCAAAGCTGCGTAAGGTTCAGGTAACCGACCGGTACGAGCAGAGGGAGGGAGCCGACATGGACGAGAAGGAAGCCCCCCGCGTGGGCGCGGCCGTCAAGAGGCGCCGCAGAGCGCTCCAGCTGACCCTGGCCGTCGTCGCCTCCCGCAGCGGCCTCTCCGTGCCGTTCCTCAGCCAGGTCGAGAACGAGCGCGCCCGCCCCAGCCGCCGCTCCCTCGAACTCGTCGCCGAGGCCCTGGAGACCACGGCCGGCGAACTCCTCGCCGCCGCCGAGGCCTCCCGCACCGTCGACGTCGTACGGGCCGGGGAACCGACGCCGGGCATGCCGCCGGGCGTCCGGACCCTGGTCCGGGGCCGCCACCAGCTGCACGCCCTGGAGTTCACCGGCGAGCAGGACGCGGGGCGCGAGTTCCAGCACCGGAACGACGAGCTGCTGTACGTGGCCGACGGCGCCGCCGAGGTCGAGGCCGAGGGCCGCGCCCACCGGCTCGGCCGCGGCGACACGCTCTACCTGTCCGGCGGCGTACGGCACCGCTGGCGCGCCACCGAGCCCGGCACCCGGCTCCTCGTCGTCGCCGTCGCCGAACACGTCGAGGCCGAGGAGGAGTGAGGGCCCCGTGCCGATGAGGGTCGTCTCCCTGGTGCCGTCCCTCACCGAGGCCGTCGCCGTGACCGTCCCCGGCGCCCTCGTCGGCGCGACCGACTGGTGCAGCCACCCCGCCGGCCTCGACGTCGTCCGCGTCGGCGGCACCAAGAACCCCGACGTGACGGCGATCGCCGCGCTCCGGCCCGACCTCGTCCTCGCCAACGAGGAGGAGAACCGCGCCCCCGACCTCGCCGCCCTCCGGGCAGCGGGACTCGACGTCCTCGTCACGGAGATCCGCACCCTCGACGAGGGGCTGCGGGAGCTGGAGCGGGTCCTCGCCGCCTGCGGCGCCACCCGGCGGCCGCGCTGGCTGGTGGACGCCGAGGCCGCCTGGGAGTCCGTGACCACGCCGGCGCCGCGCACCGCCGTCGTGCCGATCTGGCGGCGGCCGTGGATGGTCCTCGGCCGCGACACCTTCGCCGGTGACCTGCTCGCCCGCCTCGGCGTCCGGAACCTGTACGCGGACCACGACGCGCGCTATCCGAGGATCCCCCTGGACGAGCTGCGCGCCGCCGCGCCCGACCTGGTCGTGCTGCCCGACGAGCCCTACCGCTTCACGCGGGACGACGGCCCCGAGGCGTTCCCCGGGACCGCCGCCGCCCTCGTCGACGGGCGCATGCTCACCTGGTACGGGCCGTCGCTGGCCGAGGCCCCGCGGGCGCTGTCCCGGGCCCTGCGAGCAGCGCACCGCTGAACAGCCCGCGCAGGGTGTGGAAACCGGCCACCAGCCAGGCCGCCACGAGGAACACGTACAGACCGATCGCGAGCCACCGGAACACGGCCAGACCGGTGTGCTGGGCCAGCCCCTCGGCGCCCGTCACACAGGTCCCTACCGGGAACGTGAACGCCCAGAACGTCATCGCGAACCCCATGCCCTGCCGCCGGGCCCGCAGCACCATCGCCCCGGCCAGCGCCAGCCACAGCAGCGCGAAGCCCATCACGGGCACGCCGTAGAGGACGGCGAAGGCGGCGAAGCCGTGCGCGTACGGGGCGGGCAGCACGCCCACGGCCGTGTCGGCGAACTTGTTCGCGGCGGTCGTCGACTGGCCCAGAGGCCCGAGGACCAGGAAGAGCGTGGGGGTCAGCGCGAGCGGCAGCGGGCCACCGGTGACGAGCCGGCCGAAGACCAGGGGCAGCATGACCAGGGTGGCGAGCAGGCTGACGCCGAACAGCGCGTAGCAGCCGATCAGCAGGGTCTGCTGAGCCTGCCCGGCGGGCAGATGGGGCACGAGCAGGGGTCCGAGCGCGGCGGAGACCATGGGGGCGACGACCGGCAGCAGCCACACCGGCGAGGCGCTCTCGATCCGGTGATGCACCACCATGAGGTACGGGACGGCCACCGCGGCCACCAGGCCGATCACCGTTCCGGCGGTGAACAGGACCGTGTCGAGGGCGACGGCCGCCGGGAGCCCGATCCAGTCCCGGCCCACGATCAGCGCGCCACCGCCGACCGCCAGCAGCGCCATCGACAGACAGCCGTAGAACGGCGCCATCGCCGGGTCCATGAGATGGGCGCGGGCCTGGTCCCGGTGCCGGACCCAGTGGGCGGCGCGCGCGGTGAGCAGCCCGAGCAGCATCGCGAGCGACAGGACCCAGACCGCGGCGCAGGCCGTACGGAGGCCGGGGACGTCCACCGGGAGTGCGGCGCCCGCGTTGGCGACGATGGCCGTGCCCATCACGGAGGCGTACCAGTTGGGTCCGAGGTGACGGACGGAACGGGTCGCCCGGGCGCCGGGGGTGGTGGCGCGGAGAGCGGGGAGAGGAGGTGCGAGGCTTGCCATGCCTCGATCGTTTCGCGCCGGAACGGCCCCGACCAGGGACGTTGTGGCTATGAGGCCATAAGCTGCCTTTATGAGCAGTGAGCAGGGCACGACACCGACCCCCCTCTCCGGGGAGCCCGGGTCCCGCGAGGCGGGGTCCCGTGACGCCGGGTCCCGTGACGCCGGGTCCCACCGGGTCCTCTCCCACCGGGTCCCCGACCTCGGCGCCCTCGAACTGCTCCTCGCCGTCGCCCGGCACGGCAGCCTCGGCGCGGCCGCCCGCGAGGTCGGCATCACGCAGCCCGCCGCCAGCAGCCGCATCCGCTCCATGGAACGCCAGCTCGGGGTGGCCCTGCTCGACCGCTCGCCACGCGGCTCCCGGCTCACCGACGCGGGCGCCCTCGTCACCGACTGGGCCCGGCGGATCGTGGAGGCCGCCGAAGCCTTCGACGCGGGCGCCCAGGCGCTGCGCGGGCGGCGGGACTCCCGGCTGCGGGTGGCCGCGTCGATGACGATCGCCGAGTACCTGCTGCCGGGCTGGCTGATCGCGCTGCGCGCCGAGCGGCCCGACACCGCGGTCTCGCTCCAGGCCGGCAACTCCGCGGCCGTCGCCGAACGCCTCTTCTCCGGCGAGGCCGACCTCGGCTTCGTCGAGGGCCTCGCCGTCCCGGACGGCCTCGACGGGACCGTCGTCGCGCACGACCGGCTCGCGGTCGTCGCCGCGCCCTCGCACCCCTGGGCCCGGCGCCGTGCCCCGCTCGACCCGGCGGAGCTCGCCGCCACCCCTCTGATCCTGAGGGAACGCGGCTCGGGCACCCGGCAGGTCCTCGACGCCGCGCTCTCCGCGCACGGCGGGCTCGCGCAGCCGCTGCTGGAACTCGCCTCCACGACGGCGGTGAAGGCGGCGGCGGTGAGCGGGGCCGGGCCCGCGGTGCTCAGCGAGCTCGCGATCACGGAGGAGCTGGCGTCGCGCCGCCTCGTCGCGATTCCGGTGGCCGGGGTACTGCTCCGCCGTGACCTCCGCGCGGTCTGGCCGACGGGCCACCGGCCGACGGGCCCGGCCCGTGACCTGCTGTCCCTGACCCGCGGCTGACGCCCACGCCCGTGCGGGCCCGCGCCTGGCGGGGCGGTGCCCCGCCGCCCCGTGTGGGCCCGCGCCTGGCGGGGGTGCCCCGCGCCCGTGTGGCGCCTCGGGCCGCTGCCCGTGTGGGCAATCGTCCCGCTGGGGCGGGACGGGTGGGCACACGGGACGGCGCGCTGAGCGGCGCCTCCGCGTTCCGGGCCTGGACCCGCACCACGTGCGTGCCGCACCAGGTGGTGCGGGTCAGGGCGCGGGAGCCTGGGCGCGGCACGGGGCGCCGTCCGTTGTGCCCACCCCTTCCGCCCCAGCGGAACGATTGCCCACAACGGGCGGGGTGCGGGCCCACAACGGCGGGGCGTGGGCCCACAACGGGAGCGGGCGTCGCCCACGACGGACCGCCCCGCGTCAGACCTCCGTCGAGCGGAACGTCACGCGGCCCGACACCGTCGTCAGGCGGACCGGGACGTCCGGGAGTTCCGTCGCCGGAGTGGTCAGCGGGTCCGCCCCCAGCGCCGTCAGGTCCGCGCGGTAGCCGACCGCCAGGCGCCCCGCCTCGTGCTCCTCGCCCGCCGCGTACGCCGCCGCCGTCGTCATGCCCCGCAGCGCCTCCAGGGCCGTGAGCGCCTGCTCCGGTCCGTGCGGCGCCTGCTCGAGGTCACGGCTCGGGCGCCGGTGCCGCGCCCCGGCCATGACGCCGAGCGGCGGGAAGGGCGCGATCGGCCAGTCCGAGCCCAGGACCACCGTGGCGCCCGAGTCCGCCAGGTCCCGGCAGCGCCACGCGCGCGAGGCCCGCTCCTCGCCGAGGCGCCGCGACCAGTTGTCGGTGTGGTCGGCCCGGGTGAAGTCGCAGCAGTGCGTGGGCTGCATCGACGCCAGGACGCCCAGCTCCGCGAACCGCCGCAGGGTGTCGTCCGGCACCGTCTCGATGTGCTCGACCCGGTGCCGTACCCCGCTCCCGCCGGTCCGCGCCTTCTCGACCGCGTCGAGGACGTGCCGTACGGCCGCGTCGCCGATGGCGTGCGTCGCGGTGGCCACGCCCGCCCGGTGCAGCTCCCCGATGATCCGGGTGTACGCCTCGGGGTCCGGCCAGAACGCGTGCGTGGACTCGCCGTGGCAGTCGGGGCGTTCCAGCCACGCCGTGCCGTTGTCGATCGTCCCGTCCATGAAGAGCTTCACGCCGGCGACCCGCCAGAGCTCGCCGCCGGTGCCCTGGAGGGCGATCAGCTCCCGTACGCCCTGCTCGTCGGTGCCCGGCTGGCACCAGGGGGCGACCCGGAGCCGCAGCGGCAGCTCACCGGCCGCGTCGAGCTCCCCGTACAGGGCGAGGCTGTCGCCGTTGGCGTCCATCGCGTGACCGCCGGTGAGGCCCGCCGCCGCCATCGACCGCAGCGCCGCCGCGAGCCGCTGCCGGCTCTCCTCGCGCGTCGGCTTGGGAGCGACCCGCTCGACCAGCTCGCAGGCGGCGTCCTCCTGGAGGAGCCCGGTCGGGCGTCCGTCGGCGTCGCAGACGACCTCGGCGGAGGCCTGGTCGAAGGTGCGGGGGCCGTCGACCCCGGCGAGTTCCAGGGCCCTGCGGCTGGCGAGGGCCGAGTGGGCGTCGAAGAGCAGCAGGAACGCCGGCACACCGTCGAGCACGGTGTCGAACGGCGCGGTGCCGACGGGCAGGTCGCCGAAGACGTTCGGGTCCAGACCCCAGCCGAACAGCCACTGGCCCCGGTCGAGGTTCCGCACCTCGCGCGCCAGTGCCTCCTGTACGTCGTCGACGTCCGCGCAGTACGACAGGTCGAGGCCGTGGCTCAGTTCGGCGCCCGACACCGGGTGCAGGTGGCCGTCGACGAGGCCGGGCGTGACGACCGACCCCTTGAGGTCGACGACGGTCGTCGCCGGACCGGCCAGCTCCCGGATCTCGTGGTCGTCGCCCAGGGCGGAGATCCGGCCGTCGTCGGAGACGGCGAGCGCGGTCTCCGGCAGGAACGCCCCCGTGCCGGGGTCGAGCAGACGGGCGGAGAGCAGGACGAGTCGGGTGCGCACGATGGCTCCAGAAGATCGCGGATGGGGGGAGATGGGGTGGGGTGGGGTGGGGTGGGTGAGGGGGTGAAGGGGTGGGGGTGGCGTGTGGATCGGTCGGCGGTCGTGGTCGCGCCCCGCCGTCACTGCGGCGCGGACTCCTCGGGCTCCTCGGACTCTTCGGACTCTTCGGACCCCTTGGCCTCCAAGGACCCGTTGGACTCCTTGGACTCCAAAGACCCCTCGGACCCCTCGGACCCCTCGACCCCCGCCCACCCGGCCGGCAGCGTCACCTCGGTCAAGGCGCCGTACGGCAGGCCGAGTTCCCTCTCCGCCGTCGTCACCGCCATGCGCGCCACCGCCTCCGGCACGTTGCTCCGGTCCGTGTTGGCGTGGGAGCCGAGGCCGTCGAGGACCACCAGGATGTGGATTGCCGCCGCGCGCGGGTCGTCCGTCCGGAACTCGCCCCGCTCGACGCCCTCGCGGATGAGTCCCTCGATGCGGTCGTCGGAGGCGAGCTCCTGCGTGGAGACCCGGTCGCGCAGCACGGGCCGGTAGCGGCTGAGGTGCCGGGCGTTGATCCACAGGCGGCTGATGTCGTCGTACGCCTCTCCGGCCGAGAGGGCGAAGTAGCGCGCGAGGTACTGCGTGGGGGTGCCGTCGGGGCGGTCGGCGGGCAGCAGGGCGTCGAGCTCGCCGGTGGCGGCGACGCTGAACGCCTCGGCGACCAGGTCCTCCGCCGACGGGAAGTAGTGGCTGATCAGACCGGGGCGTACGGCGAGCTCGTCGGCGATCCGCCGGAGCGTGACGCACTCCAGGCCCTCGGTCAGGGCGACCCGGGCCGCGGTCTCCACGATCTCCGCCCTACGGGCTTCGGGAGTTTTCCGAATTCTCTTGCGCTGGACGCTTGACGGCATACCGGCGATGCTATTGAGTGTGCGACCAATAAGCAACCAGGTGGGCACCACACGCATCCGGAGGGCCGCATGGCTTCCACGATCCCCGACGACGGCGCCGTTCGCGCCGAGGTCACCCCGCCGGCCGACCGCCCCGGCCGCATCGAGGCCCACGGCATCGATCACATCCCCGACAGCGAGCGCCACGGTCATCCGCGCGAGCTCTTCTCCGTGTGGGCCGCGGCGAACGTCAACTACCTCAGCCTCGTCATCGGCGGAGCCCTCGTCCTGATGGGCCTGAGCCTCTGGCAGGCCGTCGGCGTGATCGTCGTGGGCAACCTGTTCTGGGTGCTGACCGGGCTCCTCGCCACCTCGGGACCGGCCGCGGGAGCGCCCAGCGAGGTGATCACCCGCGCCCTCTACGGCGTGATCGGCAACCGGGTGAACAACGCGATCGGCGGCTGGCTGGTCTCCGTGTGCTACTTCGCGCTCAACCTCGCCGCCGCCGCGACCGCCGCCTTCGCGCTCGTCGAGAAGGCCGGGATCACCGTGAACGTCCCCATCGAGGTGACGGTCATCGTCGTCATCGCCGCGCTCACCCTCGCGATCAGCGTCTACGGCCACGCCCTGATCATCAAGCTGTACCTGCCGATCACCCTGGCTTTGGCGGGTGCCTTCACCGTCGTCGCGCTGGCGGTCTTCAAGCACGCCGACTTCTCGTACACCCCCGCCGAGCCGGCCCGCGGCGTCGCGCTCTGGACCCTGCTCCTCGCGGGCACCACGATGATCGCCTCGGGCCCGCTCTCGTACACGACGAGCGCCGACTTCTCCCGCTACCTGCCCCGTACGGCCTCGAAGAAGGCGATCATCGGCTGGACCGCGCTCGGCGCCTTCGTCCCCAGCGTCGTGGTCTGTTCGCTCGGCGCCTTCGCCGCCACCGCCGTCGACATGACGGACCCCCAGGACGCGCTCCAGGGGATCCTGCCGGGCTGGTTCGTGCCCGTCTTCCTGCTGGCCCTGGTCCTCGGCACGATCTCCATCAACGCCCTGACCGCCTACAGCGCCGGACTCGCCCTCCAGGCCGTCGGCCTGCGCGTCCGGCGCACCGTCAGCGTCCTCTTCGACGGCACCGTCGCGGTCGCGCTCACCCTCTACGGCCTGCTCGTCTCCAACTTCCTGGACACCGTCAGCAACGCCCTCCAGGTGATCGTCGTCCTGAGCGGCCCCCTGATGGCCGTCTACGCCACGGACATCCTCCTGCGCCGCAACCGCTACGACGGCCGGGCGCTCTCGGACGAGACCCCCGGCAGCGCCTTCTGGTTCACCGGCGGCGTGAACCGGGCGGGTGCCCTCGCGCTCGTCGTGGGCGTGGCCACGGCTGCCCTGTGCGTCAACACCCTCTACACGGGCCCGGTCGCCTCGGCGCTCGGCGGCGCCGACCTCTCCCTGCCGGTCGGCATGGCCGTCGCCTCGGGGCTGTACGCGCTCCTCGGCCGCCGCGCGGTGGCGGCGACGAGCTGAGCCACGCGGCGGAGGCCACCACCTCCGGAGCCGCGGACCGGGGGTCACCGCCCCGAATCGCCGGCCGGAGGTCGCCGCCCCGAGTCGCGGACCGGGGTTCACCGCCCCGAGCCGCGGGCCGGAGTGACCACCTCCCGGCCCCCCTCATGCCGCGGGGCGACCGGAGCCCACCCCGGTCGCCCCGCTCCTCCATCCGCGGGACGCTAGCCCGCCGCCGCCTCCACGAGGCCCCGCATCACGCGCAGGTCCTCGCCCATCTCCGGGTGCCACTGCACCCCGAGCGCCCAGGCCGGCGCGGCCAGCTCCACCGCCTCCACCGTGCCGTCCTCCGCGTGGGCCGAGGCCGCGAGGCCCGTGCCCAGACGGTCCACGGCCTGGTGGTGGTAGGTCGGCACCTCGGTGAGCTCGGGCACCAGGGAGGCGTACCGCGTCCCCGGCACCGGCTTCACCGCGTGCCGTCCGATCACCCCGACCGCCTCCACGTGTCCGTCCAGGTGCTGGATCAGCGTGCCGCCGAGCGCCACGTTCAGCAGCTGCATGCCCCGGCAGATGCCGAGCAGCGGGGTGCCGGAGGCGAGGGCCGCGTCGATCAGGGCCAGCTCCCAGCCGTCCCGGGCGCGGGCCGGCGGGCCGGTGCGGGGGTCGGGCTCGGCCCCGTACCGTACGGGCTCGACGTCCGCCCCGCCCGCGACCACCAGGCCGTCGAGCCGGGCCACGACCGCCGCCGCGTCCTCGGGCCCGCCGGGCGGCAGCATCACCGCGAGGCCTCCGCTCTCCCGTACCAGACGCGGGTACGGGGCGGGGAGCAGCGCGGCGGTCATGTCCCACACCCCCCAGCGCGCCTGGTCCAGGTAGGTGGTCACGCCGATGAGCGGCTTGGTCACGGAACTTCCTCCAGGAAGGGAAGGGACATCAGTCGCGTTCGAGTTCGGCCTCGGCCGCGGCGAGCGCCGCGAACTCCTCCTCGGGCGCCCTGGCCACCAGATGGTGCCGACTGTAGAACGCGAAGTAGGCGAGGGCGATCACGTACACCCCGAGCGCCATGAACGCCGCCGTCCGGTCCACCAGGAAGGTCGCGACCAGCGCCGAGAGGGCCAGGACGAAGGCCACCGAGGAGGTCACGATCCCGCCGGGCGTGCGGTACGGCCGGTGCAGTCCCGGCTCGCGGCGGCGCAGCACGATGTGGGAGAGCGCCATCAGCGCGTACGAGATGGTGGCGCCGAAGACCGCGATGTTCAGCATCCGGGCCCCGTTCCCGGTCCCGGCGGCGAGCGCGAAGCCGATGGCGCCCGGGATGAGGAGGCCCAGGTAGGGCGACTTGCGGCGGCTGGTCAGGGAGAGGAACCGGGGCAGGTAGCCCGCCCGGGAGAGGGCGAACAGCTGTCGCGAGCCGGCGTAGATGAGGGAGAAGAAGGACGCGACCAGGCCGGCGAGGCCGGCGTAGTTCACGAAGCGGCTGAGCGCCGTCGGGTCCCCGTCGCCCTGGAGCGCCACGACCAGCGGGTTGCCGGCCTCCTGGACGGCGGCCGAACCGCGGGCCCCGGTGGCGGCGAAGAAGGTCATGACGGCGAGGAGCACCAGGATCCCCATGGCGATCGCGAGCGCCCTCGGCATCGACCGCACCGGGTCCTTCGCCTCCTCGGCGGCGAGCGGCACGCCCTCGACGCCGAGGAAGAACCACATGCCGAAGGGGAAGGCGGCCCAGATCCCGAGGAGCCCGAAGGGCAGCCAGGAGTTCGAGCCGAAGGCCTCGCCGTCGACGGGGATGTCGTTCAGGCCGTCCACGTGGAAGTCGGTGAACGCGCCGAGCGCGAAGACGACCAGGGCCGCGACGGCGATCGCCGTGACGATCAGGCTGAAGCGCAGCGCCTCGCCCACGCCCCACAGGTGGATGCCGATGAAGAGGGCGAAGCAGACGAGGTAGACGGGCCAGCCGGACTCCAGGCCGAAGAGCCCGAGGGACTCCACGTAGTCGCCGATGAAGATGGAGATCGCGGCGGGGGCGAGGATGTACTCGATGAGGATCGCGGTGCCGGTGAGGAAGCCGCCCCAGGTGCCCAGCGCCCGGCGGGCGAAGCCGTAGCCGCCGCCCGCGGTGGGCAGGATGGCGGAGAGCTCGGCCAGCGCGAAGACCAGGCAGGCGTACATCGCGCCCATCAGGACGGTGGCGACGGCGAGGCCGCCGAAGCCGCCCTTCGACAGGCCGATGTTCCAGCCGGAGAAATCTCCGGACACGACGTACGCCACGCCGAGACCGGTCAGCAGCAGCCACCCGGCGCTGCCGCGGCGCAGTGCCCGGCGCTCCAGATAGTCGTCCTTCGTCGGCGTGGTGTCTTCGAGCGTCATGGCAGCGTCAGCTCCCCGCAACGGGCCCAATGGATTGGAGCCATACCTTTGCGGTGGCCGACGGGGGAGCGCAACCCCCGTGCGTTACTTTCGGGTTACGCCGGGCGGCGCGCGGCTCAGGTCAGGAAGCCCCGCAGCAGCGCCGCCGTGCCCGCGCAGTGCTCCCGCATCACCTCGCGCGCCGCGTCCGCGTCCCCGTCGAGGACGGCCTCCACTAGGGCGGTGTGCTGGTGCTGGGAGTGCTCCAGGTTGCGTACGAGCAGGGGGATGCAGTCCAGCAGGTCGTTCACCGTCGCGCGGACGGCGGCGTACTGGGCCGTCAGCGTCGGCGAGCCGGAGAGCTCCGCGAGCGTGAGGTGGAGCAGGGTGTCCTGACGGCGGTAATCGGCCAGCGGGGCGTCGTGGGTCGCCGCGACGGCCGTCCGCAGCCGCTCGGCACCCGCCGCGTCCAGGCCGTGGGCCGCGCACAGCCCGGCGGCCCCCACCTCCAGGACCTCACGGAAGCGCAGCGTGTCCTCCATGTCGACGGTGGCGATCCGGCGCCGCAGCTCGTCCTCGTCGGCCGTCTGCGGCCGGGGCAGCACGAACGTCCCGCCGTACCGGCCGCGCCGGCTCTCCACGAGCCCCTGCTCCTGGAGGACCTTGAGGACCTCGCGCAGGGTCACCCTGCTGATCCCCATCCGCTCGGCGAGCTCCCGCTCGGCGGGCAGCCGCTCCCCGCCGGGCACCAGGCCGAGCCGCACCACCTGGAGGATCTGCTCCAGGGCCTCCTCGAACCCGTTGCCCGCCCGCACCGGCCGCAGCACGGGCGTCAGCCGGTCCGCCGATTCACTCGTACTGGCCACGTTCTCGTTTCCCTTCCTCCAGCACTTCCCAAGCAATGGTCTTCCGCAATACCTTATGGCTCCCGGCAGGCCGAAGGAGGAGCAATCCCGTGGCAGACCGCACACCCCCGCTCACCGTCGAGGAGCTCCGCGCCCTCGTCGCGAGCGGCGAGATCGACACCGTCGTCCTGGCCTTCCCCGACATGCAGGGACGCCTCCAGGGCAAGCGGTTCGCCGCACCGTTCTTCCTGGACGAGGTCCTCGGCCACGGCACCGAGGGCTGCAACTACCTCCTCGCCGTCGACACCGAGATGAACACCGTCGACGGCTACGAGATGTCCTCGTGGGACCGCGGCTACGGCGACTTCGCGATGCACCCCGACCTCACCACCCTCCGCCGCCTTCCCTGGAACGACGCCACCGCCATGGTGACCGCCGACCTCGCCTGGGCCGACGGCACCCCGGTCGTCGCCGCGCCCCGCCAGATCCTCCGGCGCCAGCTGGAGCGCCTCGCGGAGCTCGGCCTCACGGCCCACGTCGGCACCGAGCTCGAGTTCATCGTCTTCAGGGACAGCTACGAGGAGGCGTGGGACGCGAACTACCGCGGCCTCACCCCCGCCAACCAGTACAACATCGACTACTCCGTCCTCGGTACCGGACGCATCGAACCCCTCCTGCGCCGCATCCGCAACGAGATGACCGGCGCCGGACTCACCGTCGAGTCCGCCAAGGGCGAGTGCAACCCCGGCCAGCACGAGATCGCCTTCAAGTACGACGAGGCCCTCGCCACCTGCGACGGGCACGCCGTCTACAAGACGGGCGCCAAGGAGATCGCCGCCCAGGAGGGCTGCTCGCTCACCTTCATGGCGAAGTACAACGAGCGCGAGGGCAACTCCTGTCACATCCACCTCTCGCTCCAGGACGCCGACGGGCACAACGTGATGGCCGGCGACGACCCCCACGGGATGTCCGAGACCATGCGGCACTTCCTCGCGGGACAGCTCGCCGCCCTCCGCGACTTCTCCCTCCTCTACGCCCCGAACATCAACTCCTACAAGCGGTTCCAGCCCGGCTCCTTCGCGCCCACCGCCGTCGCCTGGGGCCACGACAACCGCACCTGCTCCCTCCGGGTCGTCGGCCACGGCCGCTCCACCCGCTTCGAGAACCGCCTCCCCGGCGGCGACGTCAACCCGTACCTCGCCGTCGCCGGCCTGGTCGCCGCGGGCCTCCACGGCATCGAGCAGCGCCTCGAACTGCCCCCGCCCTGCACCGGGAACGCCTACACCGCCGAGTACGCGCACGTCCCCACCACCCTGCGCGAGGCCGCCGAACTCTGGGAGACCAGCGAGATCGCCAAGGCCGCCTTCGGGGCCGAGGTCGTCGCCCACTACCGCAACATGGCCCGCGTCGAACTCGACGCCTTCGACGCGGCGGTGACCGACTGGGAGCTGCGCCGCTCCTTCGAACGCCTGTGACGAAGACGAAAGAAGAGGAAGAGTTGCTCCAGGTACTGAACCCGGCGACCGAGGAACTCGTCGCCACCGTCCCCGCCGCCACCCCGGCCGACGTCGACGCCGCCGTCGCCCGCGCCACGGCCGCCCAGCGCGGCTGGGCCGCCGCCGCGCCCGCCGACCGGGCCCGGCTGCTCCGCCGCTTCGCCGCCGTCGTCGACGACCACGTCGAGGAGCTCGCCCGCCTGGAGGTCACCGAGGCGGGCCACACCCTCGGCAACGCCCGCTGGGAGGCCGGCAACGTCCGCGACCTGCTCGACTTCGCCGCCGGGGGAGTGGAGCGGCTCAACGGCCGCCAGATCCCGGTCGCCGGAGGCCTCGACATCACGATCCTCGAACCGCTCGGGGTCGTCGGCGTCATCGCCCCCTGGAACTTCCCCATGCCGATCGCCGCCTGGGCCACCGCGCCCGCCCTCGCCGCCGGCAACGCCGTCCTCCTCAAGCCGGCCGAGACCACCCCGCTCACCGCGCTGCGCCTCGCCGAGCTCGCCCTGGAGGCCGGCCTCCCCGAAGGCCTCTTCCAGGTCCTCCCCGGCACCGGCCCGGTCGCCGGGAACGCCCTCGTCGAGCACCCCGGCATCGCCAAGATCGTCTTCACCGGCTCCACCCGGGTCGGAAAGTCGATCATGGCGAAGTGCGCCGACCAGGTGAAGCGGGTCACCCTCGAACTCGGCGGCAAGAGCCCCAACATCGTCTTCGCCGACGCGGACCTGGAGGCCGCGGCGGCGGCGGCGCCGATGTCCTTCCTCGACAACAGCGGCCAGGACTGCTGCGCCCGCACCCGGATCCTCGTCCAGCGGAGCGCGTACGACCGCTTCCTGGAGCTCCTCACCCCCGCCATCGAGGAGATCGTCGTCGGCGACCCCGCCGACGAGCGCACCCAGATGGGCCCCCTCATCTCCCGCGCCCAGCTCGACCGCGTCCGCTCGTACGTCACGGATGCCGCCGAGCACGCAGCGGGCATCCGGGGCAAGGCACCCGAGGGGCCCGGCTTCTGGTTCCCGCCGACCGTCCTCACCGGCGTCGCCGAGGACGCGCCCTGCGCCGTCGAGGAGATCTTCGGACCCGTCGCCGTCGTCCTCCCCTTCGAGGACGAGGCCGACGCGATCCGCCTCGCCAACGCCACCGAGTACGGCCTGTCCGGCTCGATCTGGACCCGTGACGTCGGCCGCGCCCTGCGCGCCTCCCGCGCCGTCCGGGCCGGCAACCTCTCCGTCAACTCGCACTCCAGCGTCCGCTACTGGACCCCGTTCGGCGGCTACCAGCAGTCCGGCCTCGGCCGCGAACTCGGCCCCGACGCCCTGACCGCCTTCACCGAAACCAAGAACGTCTTCCTCAGCACGGAGGCCTGAACCGCATGAGCACCGAAGAGATCGTCTGCCGCCGCCTCGTCGGCCGCACCGCCGTCATCACCGGAGCCGGCAGCGGCATCGGCCTCGCCACCGCCCGCCGCCTCGCCTCCGAGGGCGCCAACGTCGTCTGCGCCGACATCGACGAGCGGGCCGGCAAGGCCGCCGCCGAGGAGGTCGGCGGCACGTTCGTCAAGGTCGACGTCACCGACCCGGAGGAGGTCGAGGCGCTGTTCAAGACGGCGTTCGACACCTACGGTTCCGTCGACATCGCCTTCAACAACGCCGGCATCTCGCCCCCCGACGACGACTCGATCCTGGAGACCGGCCTGGAGGCCTGGAAGCGCGTCCAGGACGTCAACCTCACGTCCGTCTACCTCTGCTGCAAGGCCGCGCTGCCCTACATGCGCCGCCAGGGCAGGGGCTCCATCATCAACACCGCCTCCTTCGTCGCCCTCATGGGCGCGGCCACCAGCCAGATCTCGTACACCGCGTCCAAGGGCGGCGTCCTCGCGATGTCCCGCGAACTGGGCGTCCAGTTCGCCCGCGAGGGCATCCGCGTCAACGCCCTCTGCCCCGGGCCCGTCAACACCCCGCTCCTCCAGGAGCTGTTCGCCAAGGACCCCGAGCGGGCCGCGCGCCGCCTGGTCCACATCCCCGTCGGCCGCTTCGCGGAGGCCGAGGAGATCGCCGCCGCCGTCGCCTTCCTCGCCAGCGACGACTCCTCCTTCGTCAACGCCAGCGACTTCGTCGTCGACGGGGGCATCGCCGGCGCGTACGTGACCCCGCTCTAACCGTTCACCTCGAATCCCCCCACCCGACAGCCGGGCGTCGCTAGGCGCCCGGCTGTCCTGCGTACACCCAGGAGAGTGATCATGAACGACAAGCTCCGCACCTCCGCCGCGGCGGCCGCCCTCGCCCTCGCCGCCACCGGCCTCCTCCCCGCGGCCGCCGCCGAGGCACGCCCCCCGGCCGGGCCCGCCGGATGCCCCACCCTGAAGGTCTCCGAGGGCTGGCACGGGGACAACAAGGCCCGCATCGACGCCCTGGTCGCCGAGCACTGCGGGGACCGCGACAAGGGCGGCAGGAAGCCCGTCGCGGTCTTCGACTGGGACAACACCGTCATCAAGAACGACGTCGGCGACGCCACCTTCTACTGGCTGCTGCGCAACGACCGCGTCCGGCCCCCGAAGGGCGGCGACTGGTCCACCACCAGCCGGTACCTCACCCCCGAGGCCGCGACCGCCCTCGGCGCGGCCTGCCCCACCGGCGTCCGCACCCTCCCCACGTCCACCGACACCCGCTGCGCCGACGAGCTCCTCTCCGTCTACGGCTCGGGCACCACCACCGGCGGGAAGACCGCCTTCGCCGGCTACGACCACCGCCGCATCGAGCCCCAGTACGCCTGGCTCGCCCAGCTCCTGCACGGCTGGACCACCCGCCAGGTCAGCTCCTTCGCCGCCGCGGCCCGCGCCGAGAACCTCGCCGCCCCGCAGGGCGCCACCCAGCAGGTCGGCACGGCCCGGGTCACCGGCTGGGTCCGCTACTACGACCAGCAGCGCGACCTGATCCGCACCCTCAAGGACGGCGGCTTCGACGTCTGGATCGTCTCCGCCTCGCCCGAACCCGTCGTCGACGTCTGGGCGAAGGGCGTCGGCGTCGACCCCTCCCACGCCCTCGGCATCCGCAACACCACCGACCACGGCCGCCTCACCAGCCACCTCAAGGGCTGCGGCACCGTCCGGGACGGCGAGGACGCGATGATCACCTACATCGACGGCAAGCGCTGCTGGATCAACCAGGAGATCTTCGGCGTCCGGGGTCCCGCCGCCGAGCGCGTCCAGTCCGCGGCCCGCCGTCAGGTCTTCGCCGCCGGAGACTCCGACACCGACATCTCCTTCCTGCGGGACGCCACGGGACTGCGCCTGGTCCTCAACCGCAACAAGAACGAACTCATGTGCCGGGCGTACGAGAACGGCGACGGGCGCTGGCTCGTCAACCCCATGTTCATCGAGCCGAAGAAGCAGAAGACGAGCGCCTACCCCTGCTCCACCACCGGCTACACGGCCGGCGACGGCACGGCGCAGCCGGTCCGGCGCGCCGACGGCAGCATCGTCCCGGACCAGCTGGACACGGTGTTCTAGAGGAAGGTCATCCCCTCGCCCCGGTACGTGGGCACGGTCGCCGTCACGCGATCGCCCTCGACCAGGTGCAGGCTCTCGAACCGCTCGCACAGCTCCCCGGCCTTCGCGTGCCGGAACCAGACCTTGTCGCCGATCCGCAGATCGTCGGCGGGGGAGCCGAGCAGCGGGGTCTGCACCTCGCCGGGACCCTCCTGGGGGTCGTACCGGAGCCCCTCCGGCAGATACGGGACGGGCAGCCGGTCCCGGCCCGCGGCACCCGACGCCGGATAGCCGCCGCCGAGGACCGTCACCACGCCCAGCCCCGGACGACGGACCACCGGCTGCGCGAAGAGCGCGGCCGGGCGCCCGCTGAAGGACGTGTAGTTGTCGAAGAGGCGCGGCACGAAGAGGCCCGACCCGGCGGCGATCTCCGTCACCGCGTCCTCGGCGGCCGTGTGCTGCACGCTGCCGGTCCCGCCGCCGTTCACGAACTCCAGGTCCGGCGCCACCGCCCGGACGGCCCGCACCACGGCCGCCCTGCGCTCCGCCAGCTCCCCGCGGGCGGCGGACTGCATCAGCCGGATCGCCCGCGACCGCAGCGGCCGGCCCGCCACCGCGTCCCCGACCCCGGCGACATGGCCCTCGTACGCCATGATCCCGACCAGCCGGAAACCGGGGCGCCGCACCACGGAACGGGCCAGCTCGGCCAGCTCGGCCGGGGTCCGCAACGGCGAGCGCAGCGCCCCGACCCGCACCCGCCCGCCGAGCAGCCGGAGCGCGGTGTCCATCTCCAGACAGACCCGCACCTCCTCCGCCCCGCCCGCGCGGGCCGCGTCGATCAGGTCGAGCTGCGCCACGTCGTCCACCATCACCGTCACGGCGGCGGCGAGCTTCGGGTCCCGCGCGAGCTCCCCGAACCCGGAACGGTCGGCCGAGGGGTACGCGAGGAGGACGTCCTCGAACCCGGCCCGCGCCAGCCACAGCGACTCGTCGAGCGTGAACGACATGATCCCGGCGAAGCCGTCCCGCGCCAGGACCCGTTCGAGCAGCGCCCGGCACCGCACGGACTTGCTCGCCACCCGGATCGGCTTGCCCCCGGCCCGGCGCACGAGGTCCGTCGCGTTGTCGTCGAAGGCCTCCAGGTCGACGATCGCCACGGGCGCGTCCAGATGAGCGGTGGCCCGGTCGTAACGGGCCCGGTCGGCGGCACGGGGAGTCATGGCCCGAGCTTGCCAGACCGGTTTGCGGGTGGGTACCCCTGAGTTCCCGCGCGTGGGGGAACAGCCCGTAGAGTGACGGGCATTGTCGACACGAGCGGGGGGACGGGGATGACCGGCGAGCACCGCGCCACGACCTCCCGCATCACGGACGCCCTGCTCCCGGCCCCGGAGACGACGGACCTCCCCGCGGTGGAGACGACGACCCGCCTCCGCCCGATCACGCCGCAGGACCCGCCCCCGGCCCCACGGCCCACCCCCGCGCCGCCGGTCCTCGCGCCCCCCGCCCCTGCGCCGCCCGTCCTCGCGCCCCCGGCCCCTGCGCCCCCCGCACCGCCGGCCGCCCGGCCCGCTGCCGCACCCGCCCGTCCCGCGGCCGCCCCGCCCCGGCCGACGGCCGGACCCGCCGGCCCCCTGCCCGCCCCGCCCCGGCCCACGACCGCCCCCGCCGGCGGGCCCGTCGGCGCCGGGCGTCCCGTCCCGTACGCCGGGGCGGCCGCCGCCACCGACTCCCCGCGCCCGCAGCCCCTCCCCCCGTACGCCCGCTCCGCCGGCCCCGGTGCCCTGCCGCCCGAGGTGCCCGTCGAGACCACGACGCGGCTGCGCCCCGTGCGGGAGCGCCGTCCCGGGCGGACCCTCGCGGTCGCCGCCTGCGCCGTGCTCGGGTTCGGGCTCGTCGGGGGCGCCCTCGCCGGTGTGTGGCTGGCCGCCGCCGAACCCGGCGAGCCCGCCGAACCCGTCGGCTACACCGAGGCGAAGGACCTCTGGCACAACGCCCCCGTCGACACCCTCTTCCCGCGCACCCTCGCCGGCCCCGGCGCCGGCCCCGGCGGCGCCGACCGCACCTGGACCCGGATCGTCGTCGCCCCGGACGCCCCCTGCACCACCGCCGTGCTCGCCAAGGGCCTCCTCGCCACCGCCGAGCCCCTCGGCTGCGAGCGCGTCCTGCGCGCCACCTACACCGACGCCACCGCCAGCAGCGTGATCACCGTCGGGCTCGTCTTCACCCGTGCCGAGGCCACCACCCAGCGCACCCTCGGCAAGGACCTCACCACCCGCCTCGGCACGGACGTCCCCCCGGCCCTCGCCGGACCCGGCACCGTCGCCGAACGCTTCGGCGCCCCGCAGCGCGCCGCCTGGTGGCTGAACGCCCCCGCCGACCTCCCCGTCGTCGTCACCGCCGTCTCCGGCTTCGCCGACGGCCGGACGATCGACGGCGGCCCCGTGCCCGCCGAAGCGGCCATCGCCGCGGGGCGCCCCGAAGCCGTCGCCCAGTCCGGCCTCGGCCACGAGGCCAAGGGCATCACGGAACGCCTCGTACGGCTGCTGCGCACGGCCGCCACCACGGCCGCCAAGGAGACCGCCCGGTGACCCGACCCCTCCACCGCCGCCGGGCCCGCGGCGGCGCGGTCGCCCTGCTCGCCGCCGCCTTCTCCGTCCTGCCCGCCACCACCGCCCCCGCGCACGCCGACACCATCCGGGCCCGCCAGTGGGGCCTCGAAGCCCTCCACACCACCGAGGCCTGGCGCACCACCCGGGGCAAGGGCATCACCGTCGCCGTCCTCGACACGGGCGTCGACGCCGACCATCCGGACCTCGCCGGCTCGGTGCTGGCCGGACGCGACCTCATCGGCTTCGGCGCCGCGCGGGGCGACCGCGCCTGGGCCCGGCACGGCACCGCCATGGCCGGGATCATCGCCGGGCACGGCCACGGCCCCGGCGACCAGGACGGCGTCCTCGGCGTCGCCCCCGACGTCCGCATCCTCCCCGTCCGGGTCATCCTGGAGTCCACCGACAAGGCCCGCGACAAGGCCCGCAAGAGCCGGGGCACCGCCCTCGCCGAAGGCATCCGCTGGGCCGCCGACCACGGCGCCGACGTCATCAACCTCTCCCTCGGCGACGACTCCAAGTCCGCCCATCCCGACGCGGGCGAGGACGCCGCCGTCCAGTACGCCCTCGGCAAGGGAGTCTCCGTCGTCGCCTCGGCGGGCAACGGCGGCGAGAAGGGCGACCACATCTCGTACCCGGCCGCCTACCCCGGCGTCATCGCGGTCACCGCCGTCGACCGCTACGGCACCCACGCCGCCTTCTCCACCCGCCGCTGGTACGCCACCGTCAGCGCCCCCGGCGACGACATCGTGATCGCCGACCCCGACCGCCGCTACTACGAGGGCTGGGGCACCAGCGCCGCCGCCGCCTTCGTCTCCGGGGCCGTCGCCCTCGTCCGCTCGGCGCACCCGGACCTCACCCCCGCCCAGATCAAGCGGCTCCTCATCGACACGGCACGGAACCGGCCGAAGGGCGGACGCAGCGACGCCAAGGGGTACGGCACGGTCGACCCGGCCGCCGCGATCGCCGCCGGCCGCCGGATCAAGGGCGGCGACCCCAAGGACACCGTCACCGGCTACCGGGCCGGCCACTTCGGACCCGGACCCGTCCCCGCCGTGGAGGAGAGCCGTCCCCTGGGCCTGCTCGCCCCCGTGGCCGGCGGACTCGGCGCGCTGCTCCTCCTCACCGCCGTGGTACTCCGGCGCGCCCACCGGACCTCCTAGTCAGGGGTCAGGACCCGGCGGTTAGGCTCGTCCCGTGGCCCTCAAGAACATCCCGGACCCCGGTTTCTCCGAAGACGACGGCACCGCCGACCCGCGGCTCGCCGCGGCCCTCGCGGCCTGGGCGGAGGACAGAACCGCCCACGGTCCCGTCCTCGAAGCGCTGAAGGAGGCCCGGCTGCTGGTCCCCGTGGTCGCCGTCCTCGGCGAGGTCGAGACCGACCCCGTGACGGGCCTGAAGCAGGAGAAGACGAGCGACATGGCCGTCCCCACCCTCACGGCGGGCGACCGGCGGGCCCTGCCGGCCTTCACCTCGACCGCCGCGCTCGCGCTCTGGGACCCGGCGGCGCGTCCCGTCGCCGTCCCCACCCGGCAGGCGCTGGCCGCGCTCGTCCACGAGAAGGCCGACACCCTGGTCCTGGACATGGCCGGACCCGTGCCGTACCAGGTGACCGGCTCCGCGCTGCTCGCCCTCGCCGAGGGCCGCTCCAGTGCCGATCCGCTCGACGACCCGGCCGTGCGGGAGGCCGTGCGCGCCGTCGTGGCCGCCGAGCCCGCGGTCCTCCGCGCCCACCTGGGACCGGGCACCGCCGACGGCACCGTCGCCCTGGTGCTCGACGCGGAGGCCTCCGCCGCGGAGGCCGCCCAGCGCGTGGCCCGCGCGCTGGCCGCCGACGAAACACTGAGGGCCCGCCTGGTGCGGGGCCTCGACCTGGCACTCCTGCCGGCCTCGGCCACGCCTCCGGGCGAGCCCTTCTACGTGAGGTAGTTCCTAGCCGTACACGGGCCCCGTGTACTTCTCGCCCGGTCCCTGGCCCGGCTCGTCCGGGATCAGGGAGGCCTCGCGGAAGGCGAGCTGGAGGGACTTCAGGCCGTCGCGCAGGGGCGCCGCGTGGAAGGAGGACACCTCCGTCGCGCCGGCGTCCAGGAGGCCCGCGAGCGCGTGGATCAGCTTCCGCGCCTCGTCGAGGTCCTTGTGCTTCTCGCCCTCCTCGGTGAGCCCGAGCTTCACGGCGGCGGCGCTCATCAGGTTCACGGCGACGGTCACGATCACCTCGACGGCCGGGACCTCCGCGATGTCGCGGGTCATGCTTTCGAAGTCGGGGGAGTCCGTGGACTCGTTCTGGGGCGTCTCGCTCATGCCCACACGATAAGCGGACGGACGGTTCGCGCCGACCGCCGGGTCCTGCTAACCTTGTGTAACGACCGGCCGGACATCTCTGTGTCCGGCCCACAAGTGGAGGCTCCGTTCTCCCACCTGACCACCCTCACGGGTGGCGGGTCACCGGTCAGGTGGCGCCCATCGTTCCGTACGGACGATGGAGCCGCCCGATGTGCGCCCCGCGGTTCACCGTGGTGGTGCTCCGGTTTTCCATGGAGCCCCGCCTGTGTACTGTACCGGGGCGTTTTTCATGTGCCGGCTCGGTTGGTCTCAAAAACAGACATGCGCGTCCGTCCGCCAGGCGGTCGCGTGGTGCTACCGAGGAGGATCCATCAGCGCCGAGCCCCGCATCAACGACAGGATTCGCGTTCCCGAGGTGCGACTTGTCGGACCCAGCGGCGAGCAGGTCGGGATTGTTCCGCTTGCCAAGGCCCTGGAGCTCGCACAGGAGTACGACCTCGACCTGGTCGAGGTCGCGGCGAACGCCCGTCCGCCCGTGTGCAAGCTCATGGACTACGGGAAGTTCAAGTACGAGTCGGCCATGAAGGCCCGTGAGGCGCGCAAGAACCAGGCGCACACGGTCATCAAGGAGATGAAGCTCCGGCCGAAGATCGACCCGCACGACTACGACACCAAGAAGGGTCACGTCGTCCGGTTCCTCAAGCAGGGTGACAAGGTCAAGATCACGATCATGTTCCGTGGTCGTGAGCAGTCCCGCCCCGAGCTTGGTTTCCGACTGCTGCAGCGGCTGGCGTCGGACGTCGAGGAGCTTGGCTTCATCGAGTCCAACCCGAAGCAGGACGGCCGGAACATGATCATGGTTCTCGGTCCGCACAAGAAGAAGACCGAGGCCATGGCCGAGGCGCGTGAGGCCCAGGCCGCACGCAAGGCCGAGCGCCAGGGCGTCTCCTCCGAGGAGACCTCCGAGGCTCCGGTCGCCGAGGCCCCGGTCGCCGAGGCCCCGGTCGACGCTCCGGCCGAGACCCCCGAGGCGTGACCCGCGGGGCTGCCACCCAGGCAGCCCCGGGCCCCGCCCGGAACCACCAAACGAAGAATTGACGCTCCCGGATGTCCGGTGCCCGCACCGGGGGGAGCGCCACTGACGAGGAGATACGGCGCGATGCCGAAGAACAAGACGCACTCCGGTGCCAAGAAGCGCTTCAAGGTCACCGGCTCCGGCAAGATCCTGCGCGAGCGCGCCGGCAAGCGCCACCTGCTCGAGCACAAGTCGTCCAAGCTGACGCGTCGCCTCACCGGCAACGCCGAGATGGCCCCGGGCGACGCGGCCAAGATCAAGAAGATGCTGGGCATCTGATCTGATCACCCGCCCTCGGTGACGGGGGCTTCCGGCCAGGTCCGGGACCCATTCGTTTTTCGGGTCGTGTGAGTCCAACCACGACCCCGCTACAAGGAGTTAACAAGTGGCACGCGTCAAGCGGGCAGTCAACGCCCACAAGAAGCGCCGGGCGATCCTCGAGGCGGCCTCCGGCTACCGCGGTCAGCGTTCGCGCCTGTACCGCAAGGCCAAGGAGCAGGTCACCCACTCGCTGGTCTACAACTACAACGACCGCAAGAAGCGCAAGGGCGACTTCCGTCAGCTGTGGATCCAGCGCATCAACGCCGCTGCCCGCCAGAACGGCATGACGTACAACCGCCTCATCCAGGGTCTGAAGGCCGCCAACATCGAGGTGGACCGCAAGATCCTCGCCGAGCTGGCCGTCAACGACATCAACGCGTTCGCCGCGCTGGTCGAGGTCGCGCAGAAGGCCCTCCCGGCCGACGTCAACGCCCCGAAGGCCGCCGCCTGATCTTCCAGGCCGCAGTACTTCTGCCCGGACCCGCAGGCATCGCGCCTGCGGGTCCGGCGCGTTGACCGCCCCAGGGCCCGCCCGGCCGTCCCGTCGGATCGGGCCCCAGCCGCCGTACCCGACGAGTCAGAGAGCCGCAGGCACATGTCCACCCCCGAGCTGATCTCCCCGCGTTCCCCGCGCGTCGTCGCCGCCCGGCGGCTCGCCAAGCGCAACTTCCGGGGCAAGGACCGCCTCTTCATCGCCGAGGGCCCGCAGGCCGTCCGCGAGGCCGTCGAGCACCGCGGCCCCGGCGGCGAGCCCACCCTCGTCGAGCTCTTCACCACCGTCGAGGCCGCCGAGCGCTACGCCGCGATCATCGACGCCGCCCACGCCGCCGGCGCCCGCGTCCACTTCGCCTCCGACGCCGTCCTCGCCGAGGTCTCCCAGACCGTCACCCCGCAGGGACTCGTCGGCGTCTGCCGGTTCCTCGACTCGCCGTTCGAGGAGATCATCGCCGCGAAGCCCAAGCTGGTCGCCGTCCTCGCGCACGTCCGCGACCCCGGGAACGCCGGCACCGTCCTGCGCTGCGCCGACGCGGCCGGCGCCGACGCCGTCGTCCTCACCGACGCCTCCGTCGACCTCTACAACCCCAAGTCCGTCCGCGCCTCCGTCGGCTCCCTCTTCCACCTCCCGGTGGCCGTCGGCGTCCCCGTCGAGCAGGCCGTCGCCGGACTCAAGGGCGCGGGCGTACGCATCCTCGCCGCCGACGGGGCGGGCCAGGACGACCTCGACGACGAGCTCGACGCCGGCACCATGGGCGGGCCCACCGCCTGGATCTTCGGCAACGAGGCCTGGGGGCTGCCCGAGGAGACCCGGGCGCTCGCCGACGCCGTCGTCCGCGTCCCGATCCACGGCAAGGCCGAGAGCCTCAACCTCGCCACCGCCGCCGCGGTCTGCCTGTACGCCTCCGCGCGCGCCCAGCGTCCCCGAACCACCGCCTGAGGGGTCCATTCCGCCGCCCTCGCCCAGTAGAGTGACCCACTCGGGGGCCCACTGCACGGCACGGAGGGGTGGGGAACGGGATGACGGTCGGCACGGACAGTCCCGCACAGGCACGGAGCGCCGCGCCGCACGCCCCGGAATCCCCGGGACCCGGCCCGCGGCCGCTCGCCGGATTCGCCGGCGTCGACCCCGACGACCTGCCCGACGGTCTCGTCATCGCCGACGAGACCGGCCGCGTCGTCTGCTTCAACGCCGCCGCCGCCCGCATCACCGCCGTACCCGCCGACCGGGCCCTCGGCCTCCCCCTCGACCGGGCGCTGCCCCTGGAGGACCTCAAGGGATGCCGCTGGTGGCCGCTGACCGATCCGTACGGCGGGCTCTCCACCCGGCGCGGACAGCCCGAGCGGAACCTGCTGCTCCCCGGCGGCCGCGAGGTCCTCGTCTCCGCCCGGTACGTCCGCGAGCACCCCAACGGGCCCGTCCGGCGCGTCGTGGTCTCGCTGCGCGGCACCGAGGCGCGCCGCCGCACCGAGCGCAGCCACGCCGAGCTCATCGCCACCGTCGCCCACGAACTGCGCTCCCCGCTCACCTCCGTGAAGGGCTTCACCGCCACCCTCCTCGACAAGTGGGAGCGGTTCAACGACGAGCAGAAGCGGCTCATGCTGGAGACGGTCGACGCGGACGCGGGCCGGATCAAACGGCTCATCGCCGAACTGCTCGACATCTCCCGGATCGACTCCGGCCGCCTCGAGGTGCGCCGCCAGCCCGTGGACATCGCCGCCGCCGTCGGCCGCCACATCCAGGTGCACACCACCGGCGGTCAGTCCCCGGACCGTTTCTTCGTACGGATCAGGCCGGGGCTGCCCGCGCTGTGGGCCGACCCCGACAAGATCGACCAGATCCTCGGGAACCTGCTCGAAAATGCGGTGCGCCACGGCGACGGAACCGTCACCATCGAGGTGGCACCCACCACGCTGGGCGACGACGGAGAAGAGGGGACGGAGGTCACCGTGAGAGACGAGGGACCCGGCATCCCCGAAGCGTCGATGAGCCGCGTCTTCACCCGCTTCTGGCGGGGCAGCAAACGCGGCGGCACCGGCCTCGGCCTCTACATCGTCAAGGGCGTCGTCGAGGCCCACGGCGGCACCATCACCGTCGGACGGGGCCCCCGTGGCGGGGCCGAGTTCCGATTTATCCTGCCCGTCGGCACCCCGGCCCACCTCCTCTGACGTCTCAGCAGTCGAGACCGTACGAGATCAGGAGCCGCCCGGCCTGCCCACGGGCTCATTCG
Organism: Streptomyces sp. NPDC059695; assembly: GCF_042733785.1. Lineage (NCBI taxonomy): Bacteria > Bacillati > Actinomycetota > Actinomycetes > Kitasatosporales > Streptomycetaceae > Streptomyces > Streptomyces sp. NPDC059695. Next base: position 177,130 of record NZ_JBHWFF010000014.1, read on the forward strand.
CGTCCCCGCGCCCCGTTAGACTCGTCCTTTGGCACGTTTGCGCCCTTGACGTCGAGCGGGGCCGCCCAGCCAGCCAACGGAAGCACGGGAAGAGATGTCCGCACCCAATAAGTCGTACGACCCGGTTGAGGTCGAGGCACTGAAACCGGAAGAGATCGAGCGCATGCGGGACGAGGCGCTCGCCGCCTTCGCCGCCGCGGGCGACCTCGACGCGCTCGCGCACGCGAAGACGGCGCACACCGGTGGCACCTCGCCGCTGGCGCTCGCCAACCGGGAGATCGGCGCCCTGCCTCCGCAGGCCAAGGCCGCCGCCGGAAAGCTCGTGGGCCAGGCCCGCGGCGTCGTCTCCAAGGCGCTCGCCGCCCGGCAGACCGAGCTGGAGGCCGAGCGCGACGCGCGCGTCCTCGTGGAGGAGGCCGTCGACGTCACCCTGCCGTACGACCGCGTCCCGGCCGGTGCCCGCCACCCGCTGACCACGCTCATGGAGCGCGTCTCCGACGTGTTCGTCTCCATGGGGTACGAGGTCGCCGAGGGCCCCGAGGTCGAGGCGGAGTGGTTCAACTTCGACGCCCTGAACTTCGTCCCGGACCACCCGGCCCGGCAGATGCAGGACACGTTCTTCGTCCAGGGCCCCGAGGGCACCACCGGCGACGAGTCCGGCGTCGTGCTCCGTACGCACACCTCGCCGGTCCAGGCCCGCACGCTCATCGACCGGGAGCCGCCGGTCTACGTCGTGTGCCCCGGCCGCGTCTACCGCACGGACGAGCTCGACGCCACGCACACCCCGGTCTTCCACCAGATCGAGCTGCTCGCCGTCGACGAGGGCCTGACCATGGCCGACCTCAAGGGCACCCTGGACCACATGGTCCAGGCGCTCTTCGGCCCGGACATGAAGACCCGGCTGCGGCCGAACTTCTTCCCCTTCACCGAGCCGTCCGCCGAGATGGACATGCTCTGCTACGTCTGCCGCGGCGAGTCCGTCGGCAACCCGGACCGTCCCTGCCGCACCTGCGGCAGCGAGGGCTGGATCGAGCTCGGCGGCTGCGGCATGGTCAACCCGAAGGTGCTGACCGCCTGCGGCGTGGACCCCGAGAAGTACAGCGGATTCGCCTTCGGGTTCGGCATCGAGCGGATGCTGATGTTCCGCCACAACGTCGACGACATGCGAGACATGGTCGAGGGTGACGTCCGTTTCACCCGGCCTTTCGGGATGGAGATCTGATGCGGGTCCCGCTTTCTTGGCTGCGGGAGTACGTCGACCTGCCGGCGACGGAGACCGGCCGCGACGTCCAGGCCAAGCTCATTTCGGCAGGCCTCGAGGTCGAGACCGTCGAGCGGCTCGGCGCCGGCCTGACCGGCCCGCTGGTGGTCGGCAAGGTCCTCACCATCGAGGAGCTGACGGACTTCAAGAAGCCGATCCGCTTCTGCACCGTCGACGTCGGCCAGGCCAACGGCACCGGTGAGCCCCAGGAGATCATCTGCGGCGCCCGGAACTTCGCCGAGGGCGACAAGGTCGTCGTGGCCCTGCCCGGCGCCGTGCTCCCCGGAGACTTCCGGATCGCCGAGCGCAAGACGTACGGCCGCGTCTCCCGGGGCATGATCTGCTCCGGCGACGAGCTCGGCATGGGCGACGACGGCACGCACGGCATCATCGTGCTCCCGCCGGAGCACGAGATCGGCACCGACGCCACGGTCCTCCTGGAGCTGTTCGACGAGGTCCTCGACATCGCCGTCACCCCGGACCGCGGCTACTGCCTCTCGATGCGCGGCGTCGCCCGTGAGACGGCCACCGCCTACGGCCTGCCGCTGCGCGACCCGGCGCTCCTCGACGTGCCCGCGCCGAACTCGTACGGCTACCCGGTCCAGATCACCGACCCGCTCGGCTGCGACCGCTTCACCGCGCGCACCGTCGTCGGCCTGGCGCCCGAGGCCCGCTCCCCGATCTGGCTGCAGCGCCGCCTCCAGAAGGCCGGCATGCGCTCGATCTCGCTGGCCGTCGACATCACCAACTACGTGATGCTGGAGCTCGGCCAGCCGATCCACGCCTACGACCGCACCCGGCTCGACGGCCCCATCGGGGTCCGCCGTGCCGAGGCCGGTGAGAAGATCACCACGCTCGACGGCACCGTGCGCGTCCTGGACGCCGCGGACCTGGTCATCACCGACAACCGCGGCCCGATCGGCATCGCGGGCGTCATGGGCGGGGCCAACACGGAGATCGCCGACCCGGTGACCGACCCGGAGACCGGGATCGTCACCGGCAGCTCCGAGGTCGTCATCGAGGCCGCGCACTTCGACGCGATCTCGATCGCCCGCACGGCCCGCCGCCACAAGCTGTCCTCCGAGGCGTCCAAGCGCTTCGAGCGCGGGGTCGACCCGCAGGCCGCCGCCGCTGCCGCGCAGCGCTGCGTCGACCTGCTGGTGCTCCTCGCGGGCGGCACCGCCGAGGCCGGGGTCACCGAGGTCGCGGCCCCGTCCGCGCCCCGGACGATCGCCATGCCGGCGAACCACCCGGACAAGGTCGCGGGAGTCGACTACGGCCGCGAGACCGTCGTCCGCCGCCTCCAGGAGGTCGGCTGCGACGTCTACGGCCAGGACGAGCTCGTCGTCACCGTGCCCTCGTGGCGCCCCGACCTCAACGTGCCGAACGACCTCGCCGAAGAGGTCATCCGGCTGGAGGGCTACGAGAACCTGCCCTCCACGCTGCCGAAGCCCCCGGCCGGCCGCGGGCTCACCGAGCGCCAGCGCGTCCACCGCCGGGTGGGCCGCGCCCTGGCCGGCGCCGGCTACGTCGAGGCCCTGAACTACCCGTTCATCGGCGAGCAGGCCCTCGACCAGCTCGGTCTCGACGCGGACGACGCCCGTCGCCGCCTCGTGAAGCTGGTCAACCCGCTCTCCGACGAGGAGCCCGCGCTCCGTACGACGCTGCTCCCCGGTCTGCTCGGCGCGCTCCGCCGCAACGACAGCCGCGGCAGCCACGACCTGGCGCTCTTCGAGACCGGCCTGGTCTTCCGGCCGGGCGACCAGCCGGGCGTCGCCGTCCGCCTGGGCGTCGACCGCCGTCCCACCGACGAGGAGATCGCCCGCGTCAACGCCGCGCTGCCCGCGCAGCCGCGCCGCGCCGCCGTCGTCCTCGCCGGTGCGCGCGAGCAGGCCGGCTGGTGGGGCAAGGGCCGCCCGTCCGACTGGGCGGACGCGATCGAGGCCGGCCGGACCGTGGCCGCCGAGGCCGGGGTCGAGCTGATCATCAGCGCCGACCAGCACGCGCCCTGGCACCCCGGCCGCTGCGCCGCGTTCCACGTCGAGGTGGACGGCGAGAAGGTCCTCGTCGGCCACGCCGGCGAGCTCCACCCGCGCGTGGTGAAGGCGTTCGGCTTGCCGGCCCGCGCCTGCGCGATGGAGATCGACCTGGACCTCCTGGAGAAGGCGAACGAGGGTCCCCTGAAGGCCCCCCGGATCTCCTCCTTCCCGGTCGCCACCCAGGACGTCGCCCTGGTCGTCGCCGCCGGAGTCCCGGCCGCCGACGTCGAGGCCGCCCTCACCGAGGGCGCGGGCGCACTCCTGGAGTCCATCCGGCTGTTCGACGTCTACACCGGCGACCAGGTCGGCGAGGACAGCAAGTCCCTCGCGTACGCGCTGAAGTTCCGCGCCGAGGACCGGACGCTGACGGTCGACGAGGCCAGCGCGGCCCGTGACGCCGCGGTGGCCCTGGCCGCCGAGCGCACGGGCGCCGTCCTGCGCGGCGCCTGACCGGCACCGAGCAGCACGTCCGGCAGGACCAGGAGGGCCGCCCCGGGGATTCCCGGGGCGGCCCTCCGCCGTGTGCGGGGCCGACCCCACCTCCACCGGACGGGGGCACGTACGCCCGTACGGGATCCGGGTGCCCGTGCGCGTGGCGAAGCCCTGGCGGAGGGCGGCGCGCCAGGGGTGCTCACTCCTTCGGGTGAGATTGCCGAGGGGTGTTCCGGGGCGGACCTCGCGGTCGGCAGAATCGACGCGGCCACAGGGGCGGACCTGTGGGCCGCAGGGCCTTCGGGCGCTGTCGGGGCTCGGGAAGGGCCGTGCATGATCCGTACCAGGTCGTTGCTCGCCGATGGCTCCCGGCTCCGCCGGCTGGCCCCGCTCGCTCTTCCCGCCGCGTGGGGCGCCGTGGCCGTGGCGTGGAGGTTCGGCTGTCCACTGGCCCGACAGCCGGGACTGCCCATGCGGATCGCCACCAGTGTCGTCTTCCTCACGGTCGGCATCGGCCTGGTGCTGGGCCTCCGGCACGGGCTCGTACGGGAACTGGAGCAGGTCCGGGCCGTCGCGGCGGCCACGCAGCGGGTCCTGCTTCGCCCGCCGCCGGCCCGGCTCGACGGCCTCACGCTGGCCGCGGGGCAGCTGTCCGCCTCCCGGGGCGCGTCCGTCGGCGGGGACCTGTACGAGGCGGTGGCGACCCCCCACGGGGTGCGGATCGTCATCGGGGACGTGCGGGGCCACGGGCTCGCCGCGCTCGGCGCGGTGGTCGCGCTGCTCGGCAGCTTCCGCGAGGCCGCCCACGACGAGCCCGAACTCGCCGGTGTGCTGCGGAGGCTGGAGAGGGCCCTGGAGCGGCATCTGCGGGAGCGCGCGCGGGACGAGCACCCGGCGCGGGCCGGCGCGCGGCCCGAGCACCCGGTGGCGGAGGAGTTCGTCACGCTGCTGCTCGTGGAGGTCCGCTCCGACGGCCGCCTGGCCGTCCTCAACTGCGGTCACCCCGGGCCGTACCGCCTGGGGGCGACGGCGGAGCGCCTCCCGGTCGGGGACCCGCTGCCCCCGCTCGGGGTGCTGCCGCTGCCCACCGGGATCGTGCCGTACGCGGGGGCCCGGCTGCTGCCCGGCGAGACGCTGGTCCTGCACACCGACGGCGCGGAGGAGGCCCGTGACCACCGGGGCAGGTTCTTCGCGCTCGACGAGGCCCTGTCCGAGGTGCCCGGCGAGGCACCCGCCGCCCTGGTCCGCCGGGTCCACACGGCGCTGCTGCACCACACGGGCGGCCGGCTCGCCGACGACATCGCGCTGCTGGTCGTACGCAACGACCGTGTCCGGGTGCCGGCGCAGCCCGCCGAACCCGGGCTGCGCCGCCCCCGGCCCGCCCCCTCCTCCCACTGCTGAGCGGAGGGGGCCGGGACCGGCGTCGCCCGCCCCGCCACGGAGTGTCGGGCAGATCAGCGGAGCGGGCGACGCGGACCGGGCGGCCGCACTGTACGAGGGGGAGCCGGCGGCCCGGTCGTCGCCTTGCGGCGAGAAGCACAGTCAACCGGGGCCGGGACGAGCGTGGCAGAGTGCGCGGACCGGGAGAACGGGTACTTCGTTCACACCCCGTGCGAAATCGGCCGCCGCTACGCTGAGTTCACCGAGCGTGCGGAGCGGCACGCGAGCCACCGGAGCGGTCATGCAGCCCAATACCTTGCTCGACGCCCTGCTCGACGAAGCAGGCGTCTCGAACGCCGGCCTGGCCGCCCGGGTGAACCGGGCGGGCCGGACCAGGGGCCTCACCCTGCGGTACGAACACACCGCCGTGGCCCGCTGGTTGAAGGGGCAGCGGCCGCGGGGCCAGGTGCCGGACCTGATCTGCGAGGTGCTCGCCGCCCGGCTGCGCCGGCAGGTGACCCTGGACGACATCGGCCTGGGCGTGCCGGGCGGCCCGCCGGCGGCCGGATCGCCGCTGTCCGGTTTCGTGGAACGGGCGGCCGCGCTGTGGCGCTCCGACGAGCAGCAGCGGCCGCACACGGTCGCCGCCCCGGCCGTGACCGGCACCCCGGCGGTGATGCCGGTGTGGGAGTGGGAGAACCCGCCGGAGGACGTGGACGTCTCCCGTACGGGCCGGACGACGGTCTCGGCGGCCGACATCGCCGTCCTGAGCGCGGCCCGGTCGCACTACGAGCAGATGTACCGGAGGGCCGGGGGCATCGCGACCCGCGCCCGGATCGTCGGCTTCCTGAACACCGAGACCGCGCCGCTGCTCCGGGGCACGTACAGCGACGCGCTGGGAAGGCGGCTGCACCGGGCCACCGGCGGGCTCGTCGCCGTGGCGGGGATCTGCGCCTACGACGCGGACGCGCACGGCCTCGCCCAGCGCTACTTCCACCAGGCGCTGCGGCTGGCCAAGGCGAGCGGGGACCGGGGGCTGGGGGCGTACGTGATCGCGCTCCTGGTCAACCAGTCGCTGTTCATGGGGGAGTACCGGCAGGCCGTGGCGTTCGCGGAGGCGGCGCTGCGGGCGGCGGGGACGCAGATCACCCCGGCGCTCGCGGCCGATCTGACGGCGATGCAGGCGAAGGCGTACGCGCATCTGGGGGACGGGGCCGCCGCGCTGTCCTGCATCCGTCGGGCGGAGGAGGCGGCGGGGCGGATCACTCCGGGGGAGGAGCCGGCCGAGACCGGCTACGTGCAGCCGGGGTTCGTCAACGTCCAGGTGGCCGAGGCCCTGCTGGATCTGGGTGATCTCGGCGCGGCCCACGCGCACGCGTCGGAGGCGGTCGGGGCGCCCTCGCACGACCGGGGCCGGGTGCACCGGCTCGCCATGCTGTGCCAGATCGAGCTGCGGCAGGGGGAGGCCGACCGGGCGGCGCGCACGGCGGTGGAGATGACGGAGCGGGCGCGGGGGATGGAGTCGCGGCGGCTGCGGGAGCGGCTGACGCAGGTGCGGGAGCGTCTCCTGGCGAGCGGCGGCGGGGACGCCCGGGAGGCCGCCGCTCTCATCGACGGGGCGCTGCGCGTTCCCCTGTGAGCCGTCGACTGCTGCGATATTGCCACCAAACAAGCACCGACCGATCGGAAGGTGGCAAGAAAGTGCAGTGGACGAAACTGAGCGAACGCTCCGTCTATGAGAACCGCTGGTTCCGGGTGAACCTCGCGGACGTCGAACTCCCCGACGGCCGCCACCTCGACCACTATCTGATCCGGCTCCGCCCGGTCGCCGTCGCGACGGCCGTCAACGAGGCCGACGAAGTCCTGATGCTCTGGCGCCATCGCTTCATCACCGACAGCTGGGGCTGGGAGCTGGCCGCCGGCGTCGTCGAGGACGGCGAGGACATCGAGGCCGCCGCCGCCCGCGAGATGGAGGAGGAGACCGGCTGGCGGCCGGGGCCGCTGCGGCATCTCCTCACCGTCGAACCCTCCAACGGCCTCACCGACGCCCGTCACCACCTCTACTGGGCGGAACGCGCGACGTACACCGGACCGCCCGAGGACGCCTTCGAGTCCTCGCGGCGGGCCTGGGTCCCGCTGAAGCAGATCCCCGACATGATCGGCCGGGGCGAGATCCCGGCGGCGAACATGGCCGCCGGGCTGCTGATGCTCCACCATCTGCGCCTCGGCTGAGGCGCGGGGGCACCTGTGCCGGACGGCCCGTGCCTGTGCGGGGGTACGGGCCGTCCGGCCGGAGCCGCGGCGTCAGGGGTCGGACGCCGGACTCCGGGTCTGGGGGGTGCCGGGTCCTCAGGCGTACGGGTAGAAGCCCGAGCCCGTCTTCCGGCCGAGCCGGCCCGCGTCCACCATGCGCTGGAGCAGCGGGGGAGCGGCGTACAGCGGCTCCTTGAACTCGGAGTACATCGAGTCGGCGATGGACGCGATGGTGTCCAGGCCGATCAGGTCGGAGAGCTTCAGCGGACCCATCGGGTGGGCGCAGCCGAACTCCATGCCGTTGTCGATGTCCTCGCGGCTCGCGATGCCCGACTCGAACATCCGGATCGCCGAGAGGAGGTACGGCACGAGCAGCGCGTTGACCACGAAGCCGGAGCGGTCCTGGGCGCGGATCGCGTGCTTGCCGAGCACCTTCTCCGCGAAGGCCTGGGCGCGGCTGATCGTGCCCTCGGAGGTGGTGAGGGCCGGGATCAGCTCGACGAGCTTCTGCACCGGGGCCGGGTTGAAGAAGTGGATGCCGATGACCTGGTCGGGGCGGGAGGTCGCCACGGCCAGCTTCACCAGCGGGATGGAGGAGGTGTTGGAGGCCAGGATGGCGTCCGGGCGGGTCACCACCTGGTCGAGGACCTGGAAGATCTCGGTCTTGACCTGCTCGTTCTCGACGACCGCCTCGATGACGAGGTCGCGGTCGGCGAACTCGCCGAGGTCGGTGGTGAAGCTGAGACGGGCGAGCGTCGCGTCCCGCTCCTCCTCGCTGATCTTGCCGCGTTCGGCGGCCTTGTTCAGCGAGTTGAAGAGCCGTGTGCGGCCGATCTCCAGCGCCTCGCCGGTGGTCTCGGCGACCCTCACGTCGAGCCCGCTCCGGGCACACACCTCTGCGATGCCCGCGCCCATCTGGCCGCAGCCCACCACTCCGACGCGCTCAATGTCGGCCATGGAGTCCGTCACCTCGTGCCTTTCGCTCTTCTCCGGCGGCGGGGGCCCGTGTGATTCCGGGTGCGTCCGCCTCTACCCCCACGACGTTACCGCTCATTAACCGATGATCGATCGTCCGGGGCGGGCATGCTGTCCGGGTGCGTGTGACGTATCCGACAGAAGAGGGGTACAAGTGCGGCCTATCGGCAGAAGAGGGTTCGTGGCCGGCGTCGGCGGGGCGGCGCTCGCCGTGACGGGAACGACAGCGGACCCGGCGGCCGGTGCCGCACGGCCGGGACGGGGGAGGCCGCACCGCCGGCGGGAGTTCCGGGGGATGTGGCTGGCGACCGTCGCCAACCGCGACTGGCCCTCCCGGGCCGGACTGACCGCCGAGCAGCAGCGCGCCGAGCTCCTCGGCCACCTGGACACCGCCGTCGGGCGCCGGCTCAACACGGTGGTCCTGCAGGTCAGGCCGACCGCCGACGCGCTCTGGCCCTCTCCGTACGAGCCGTGGGCGCAGTACCTGACCGGCACCCAGGGCAGGGACCCCGGCTGGAACCCGCTGGGCACGGCCGTCGAGGAGGCCCACGCCCGGGGACTCGAACTGCACGCCTGGTTCAACCCGTACCGCGTGGCGAACCACACGGACCCCGGCCGGCTCGTCGCGAGCCATCCGGCCCGGCTCCACCCGGAGTGGGTCCTGCCCTACGGCGGGAAGCTCTACTACAACCCGGGGCTGCCCGAGGTCCGGGCCTTCGTCCAGGACGCGATGCTGGACGCGGTGCGCCGCTACGACGTCGACGCCGTGCACTGGGACGACTACTTCTATCCGTACCCGGTGGCCGGGCAGGTCTTCGCCGACGACGAGGCGTACGCGCGGTACGGCGGGGACTTCCCGGACAAGGCGTCCTGGCGCCGGAGCAACACCGATCTGCTGGTCTCGGAGATGTCCGCCCGGATCCGGGCGACCGGGAGGCGCACGGCCTTCGGCATCAGCCCGTTCGGGGTCTGGCGCAACGTCGCCACCGATCCGGAGGGCTCGGACACCCGCGCCGGCGTCCAGACGTACGACGACCTCCACGCCGACACCCGGAAGTGGATCCGCGAGGGCTGGATCGACTACGTCGTCCCCCAGCTCTACTGGAACATCGGGCTGCCCGCCGCCGACTACGCCAGGCTGCTGCCCTGGTGGGACGAGGTGGTCCGGGACACCGGGGTCGGCCTCTACATCGGCGAGGCGCTCTACAAGGCGGGCGATCCCGCCCAGCCCGCGCCCTGGCAGGATCCGCGGGAGCTGTCGCGCCACCTGGACCTGGCCCGGAGGTATCCCTCCGTCGGCGGTCACTGCTGGTTCTCCGCGAAGGAGGTCGCCGCGGACCCGATCGGGGCGATGACGACCGTGGTGGCCGATCACTACCCGACCCGGGTCCGTCCGCCGAAGTAGGGAGGGCTCAGCCGGTCCCCGTCTCCGGGTGGTGGCGTACGACGGTGTCGGGGCCCGGCGACATCAGGGCCTCGTGGCCGTCGTCGTCGAACTTCACGCGGTACGGGGGAGTGCCGTTCTCCCCCAGTACCTGAAGGACCTCGGCCGTGCGGTCGTGATGACCCACGGTCCGGCCGTGTACCAGCAGCTTGTCGCCCACGCTCGCCTGCATCGGGGTGACCTCCTCGCGACCGGGCTTCTCCTGGCCTGTACTGCGCAGGGTCTCTGTCTGCCATTGTGACCCGTTCCGCCCCGGTTCGTCGCGTCAGCTCTTCGCCCGCTGGGTGACCGCGATGCAGACCAGCACCGTCACCGCGGCGACCGGGGCGGCCAGCGGCAGGGTCTCGTCGAGGAGGACGACCGACCAGAAGAGGGTGAGCAGCGGCTGGGCGAGCTGGAGCTGGCTGGCCTTGGGGATGCCGACGGCGGCCATGCCGCGGTACCAGACGTACAGGCCGAAGAAGGTGGAGCCGAGGGCCACCCACACGAGACCGATGACGCCGTGCGCGGTCAGGTGCACCGGCTCGACGGACAGCGAGACGGCCGAGGCGACCGCCGTCAGCGGCAGGCAGAGGACCAGGGCCCAGCCGATGACCTGCCACCCCGGCATGACCGCGGCGAGCCGCCCGCCCTCGGTGTATCCGGCGGCGCACACGAGCAGCGCCCCGAAGAGGTACAGGTCGCCCGTGGAGAAGGAGCCCCCGCTCTGCTGGAGCGTGAAGCCCAGCACCACCACGGCGCCGGAGACGGCCGCCATCCAGAAGGTGCGGGACGGCCGGCGCCCCGTCCGCACGGCGGCGAAGGTCGCCGTGGTCAGCGGCAGGAGGCCCACGACCACGGCGGCGTGCGAGGTGGTGGAGGTCTGCAGGGCCAGGGTGGTCAGGATCGGGAAGCCGATGACGACACCGCAGGCGACGACCGCGAGGCCCGCCCAGTGGCGGCGCTCGGGGAGCGGCACCCGGCCCGCGAGGAGGAAGGCGCCGGCGACGAGCGCGGCGAGGGTGGAGCGCACGGCCACCAGCGACCAGGGGCCGAAGCTCTCCAGGCCCCAGACGGTCGAGGGGAAGGTGAGGGAGAAGGCGATCACGCCGAGCCCGGCGAGCAGGGTGCCACGGGTCCGGGGGTCGGCGGCGGCCCGGTTCCGCGAGGCGGCGGTGCCGGTGCCGGAGACGGTCGCGCCGGTCCCGGCGGCGGCCGGGGCGGCGGTCCGAGGCGGTCCGGGAGCGGTGACCGCTATCGTCGTCGGGGTAGTAGCGCTATCCTTTGTTCTCATGCAAGAGCGTAGCAGTGTCGCGGAATTGGCGAAATCCCTGAGGGCCGAGTTGAACCGCTACTCTCCCGGTGGAAAGCTGCCATCGAGCAGGGCGCTCGTCGAGCGCTTCCACGTCTCCCCGGTCACCGTCACCCGGGCCCTCGCCCAGCTCGCCGCCGAAGGGCTCGTCGTCACCCGTCCCGGAGCCGGCGCCTTCCGCGCGGAACCCCGCACCCCCGCCCCGGTCGTCGGCGACACCTCCTGGCAGGAGGTCGCGCTCAGCGCCGACACCGCCACCGAACTCGTCCCCCGGGCCGTCGACGCCTCCGGCGTCCTCGTCACCCTCTCCGAGCCCCCGCCCGGCGTGATCGAGTTCAACGGCGGCTACCTCCACCCCTCCCTCCAGCCCGAGAGCGCCCTCGCCGCCGCTCTCGCCCGGGCCGGCCGCCGCCCCGGCGCCTGGGGCAGACCCCCCACCGACGGCCTGCCCGAACTGCGCGCGTGGTTCGCCCGCGAGATCGGCGGCAGCGTCACCGCAGCGGAGGTCCTCGTCACCGCCGGCGGCCAGTCCGCGATCAGCACCGCGCTGCGCGCCCTCGCCCCGCCCGGCACCCCCGTCCTTGTCGAGTCGCCCACCTACCCCGGCATGCTCGCCGTCGCCCGCGCGGCCGGAATCCGTCCCGTCCCCGTGCCGACCGACGCCGACGGCGTGCGCCCCGAACTCCTCGAAGCCGCGTTCCGCGCCACCGGCGCCCGCGTCTTCGTCTGCCAGCCGCTCTTCCAGAACCCCACCGGGACCGTGGTGCGCCCCGAGCGGGCCCGTGAGGTCGTCCGCATCGCCCGCGCCGCGGGCGCCTTCGTCGTCGAGGACGACTTCGCCCGCCGTCTCGTCCACGAGGACGCGGGCCCGCTCCCCGCGCCGCTCGTCGCCGAGGACCCCGACGGCGTCGTCGTCCACGTCCGCTCCCTCACCAAGATCACCTCGGCGAGCCTCCGCGTCGGCGCCCTCGCCGCCCGCGGACCCGTCCTGGAACGACTGCGCGCCATCCAGGTCGTCGACAGCTTCTTCGTCCCCCGGCCCCTCCAGGAGGCCGCGCTCGAACTCGTCGGCTCCCCGGCCTGGCCCCGCCACCTCCGCGCCGTCTGCCAGGAGCTCAGGAGCCGCCGGGAGGTCATGACGGGCGCGCTCGCCCTCCACCTCCCCGAACTCGCCCTGCCGCACATCCCCTCCGGCGGCCACCACCTCTGGCTGCGCCTCCCCGACACCCTCCCCGAGGCCTCCCTCCTCGCCGCCGGCCTGCGCGCCGGCGTCTCCGCCGCCCCCGGCCGCCCCTACTTCTGCGCCGAACCCCCCGCCGGCCACATCCGGCTGAGTTTCGCGGGTGTCGCGGGCCCCACGGAGATCGTCGAGGGCGTGCGCCGCCTGCGGACGGCGGTGGACGAACTCGCCGGGTGACCCCGGGGACCGGGCCGCCGGTGTCGCCGGGGGCGCGGGGCGCCCCCGCGCGGCGCCGGGGCAGACAGCGGGCGGAGCCCCCCGCGCCGGAGTGGG
>NZ_JBHWFF010000014.1:189727-206062 GCF_042733785.1 Streptomyces sp. NPDC059695
GGTCGAGCTCGGCGAGAGCGGCGGACTCGTCGCTCTCGGCGCGGGGCGGCGCGGCCCCGGGGGGGGGGGCGCGGCCCCCCCGGGGGGGGGCCCCGGGGGGGGGGCGGGGGGGGGCGGGGGCGCCCCCCCCCCCCCCGGCGCTCGCCGCAGGCAAACTCACCTGACAAGCCCACCCGCCCCTGAGAGCCTTCGCCCATGAGCGACAGCACCGCCTCCGACACCGCCGCCGCCCCCGTCCTGCACGGGGCGTACGAGATCTCAGCCGACCCCGCGCGGATCGACGCCGCCCGCGTCCACCACTGGCTGTCCACCGACGCCTACTGGGCCCTCGGCCGACCTCGGGAGAAGCAGGACCGTGCCATCGCGGGCTCCCTGAACCTCGGCGCCTACCACCGGGAGACCGGCGAGATGAGCGCCTACGCGCGCGTCGTCACCGACTACGCCACCTTCGCCTGGCTCTGCGACGTCTACGTCGACCGCCCGGCCCGCGGCACCGGCCTCGGCACCGCGCTCGTCACCGCCGTCCGCGACCACCTCGCGCCGTACGGACTGCGCCGCGTCCTGCTCGCCACCGCCGACGCGCACGGCGTGTACGAGAAGGTGGGTTTCACGCCACTGCAGAATCCGGACAAGTGGATGGCTCTCGGGCAGCAGTGAGCCCCACTCCCTCCGGTCCCGGCACATGACCCCTTGACCAGCGGAGTCACCGGCCTCACGATCGCGGCCATGAGTCTTCGGGTGACGCTCGTCACGGCGGCACGCAGCTCCTCCCTGCTCGCCGAACGCTTCGACGACGACCGGCCGCTCGACGAGGCCGGCTGGTACGAGGTGCAGCAGGCCGCGCCCGCGCTCATCCCGCTCGGCGCGGCCGAACTGCGCTACTGCTCCCCGACCCCGCGCAGCCGCGCCACCGGCACCGCCCTCGGCTACGCGCCCCTCGTCCAGCCCGCGCTCCGCGACTGCGACATGGGCCGCTGGCGGGGCCTCACCCTCGCCGAGATCGCCGCGCTCGAACCGGCCGCCGTCGACGCCTGGCTCACCGACCCCCGCACGGCCCCGCACGGCGGGGAACCGCTCCTCGCCTTCATCGCCCGGATAGGGCACTGGCTCGACACCCGCCCCGCCGAGGACGGCTCCATCGTCGCCGTCGCGGAACCCTCCGTCGTCCGGGCCGCCCTCGTCTACGCCCTCAAGGCGCCGCCCGCCACGTACTGGAACGTCGACGTCCGCCCCCTCTCCACGGTCACCCTCACCGGCCGCCCCGGCCTCTGGCACCTCCACCTCGCCACCGCCCTGCACTGACGGCTCCCCGGACGCGCGCGGAGGTGGGGAACCGGGCCCCGGACCGGCTAGCCTGAGAACACGATGAACCGTTTGAGCACGTCATGGGGCGCCTTCACGCTGACCCGCTTCCCCGAGGACCCGCGCGACCAGCTGCGCGCCTGGGACGCGTCCGACGAGTACCTCCTCGGGCACCTCGCCGAGAGCGGCACCGACCTGTCCGGGAACGTCGCCGTCCTCGGCGACCGCTGGGGCGCCCTCGTCACGGCGCTCCAGGCGGCGGGCCCCCGCGAACTCGTCCAGATCACCGACTCGTACCTCGGCGAGCAGGCCACCCGCGCCAACCTCGCCCGGGCCGGCGCCGCCCCGGACGCCGTCCGTCTCCTCACCACCCAGGACCCGCCGCCCGAGCGGATCGACGTGCTCCTCGTCCGCGTCCCCAAGAGCCTCGCGCTCCTGGAGGACCAGCTGCACCGGCTCGCTCCCGCCGTGCACGAGGACACCGTCGTCGTCGGCACCGGCATGGTCAAGGACATCCACACCTCCACGCTCAAGCTCTTCGAGCGGATCCTCGGCCCCACCCGCACCTCGCTGGCGGTGAAGAAGGCCCGGCTCATCCACACCACACCCGATCCGGCCCTCACGCCCAGGCCGAACCCGTGGCCCCACCAGTACGCGCTCCCCGAGGACACCCCCGCGCCCGGCCTCCCCGGGCTGACCGTCACCAACCACGCCGGCGTCTTCTGCGCCGACCGCCTCGACATCGGCACCCGCTTCTTCCTCGCGAACCTGCCCGGCGGCCTCGGCCGGGCCCGGGTCGCCGACCTCGGCTGCGGCAACGGCGTCGTCGGTCTCGCCATCGCCCTCCACGAGCCCCAGGCCGAACTCGTCTTCACCGACGAGTCCTACCCCGCGGTCGCCTCCGCGGAGGAGAACTTCCGCGCCCACCTGGGCCCGGACCGCAAGGCGGAGTTCCTCGTCGGTGACGGGCTCACCGGCCTGGCGCCCGGCTCGGTCGACCTCGTCCTCAACAACCCGCCGTTCCACAGCCACCAGGCCACCACCGACCGCACCGCCCGCCGGATGTTCGCGGACGCCCGGCGCGCCCTGCGCCCCGGCGGCGAGCTGTGGGTCATCGGCAACCGTCACCTCGGCTACCACGTCACGCTCCGCCGGATCTTCGGCAACAGCGAACTCGTCGCCAGCGACGCCAAGTTCGTGGTGCTGCGCGCCGTGCGCCAGGCCTAGGGCCCGTCCCAGGCACCCCCGGGGAGTGTCCGGCCGGTCCGGCCGGACACTCCCCGCCTCATATGTTCCAGGAGCGCGAGCACAGGACGAGCCGGTAACCGTCGGGATCCGCGACGGTCACGCCCCACTCGTCCCAGTACGGGTTGTGCGCGGGCACCCGCGTCCCGCCCGCGGCGAGCAGCCGCTCCACCAGCTCCTCCTCGACCGGCCCCCCGAGGTACAGGACGAACAGGTCGTCGACCGTCGGGCACGGCTCCAAGGGGTGCTCGGGATCGCGGGTCAGCTCGAAGTGCCAGCTGCCGCCCGCGGGCCCCACCATCAGCAGGTCGTGCTCCCCGGCCGCCCGCTCGGTGCTCCGCCACTGCACCTCCAGGCCGAGCCCGTCCACGTAGAACCGCTCGGCGGCGGCGAGATCCCGCGAAGGGCGGGCGACCCGTACCCGGGTCTGCGCATCGATGATCATGACTCAAGGCTAGGGCGTCCCCGCGCCGGTGTCCCTCGGGGATCACCCTCTCCCGTCACGGACTTGACCCTGACGCGCGGGTCAGGGTCTACGGTCCGCCCGACCCGTCCGACCCACCTCCTGGAGCGCCCCATGGCCACCCACCGCGAGATCCGGCTGCGCACCCGACCCGAGCGCGGCCTCCCGGCCCCCGGGAACCTCGCTCTCGTCACCACCGCCCGTCCCGAGCCCGCCCCGGGCGAAGTCCTGCTCAGGAACCGCTGGTTCGCGGTCTCCGCCGCCCTGCGGACCCTCATCGGCGGCGCGGTGAAGGGGGCTCCCCTCCCTCCCGTCGAGCCCGGCGACCCGCTCTTCGGCGCGGCCGTCGGCGAGGTCGTGTCCGCGCCGGACGGCAGCGGCCTGCGCCCCGGAGACCTCGTCTCCCACTGGCAGGGCTGGCGCGAGTACGCCGTCGTGTCCCCGTCGCTCTGCACGCCCCTCGGCGACGCGCTGCCCGACCCCGTCGCCCACCTCTCCCAGGGCCGTACCGCGTACGCCGCCCTCACCCGGGGCGTGGACCTGCGCGCCGGCGACACGGTCCTCGTCACCGGCGGGGCCGGCGCCGTGGGGACGATGGCCGGCCAGATCGCCCGGCTCCTCGGCGCGGGCCGCGTCATCGGCAGCACCGGCTCACCGGCCAAGGCCGAGCGGCTCGTCACCGAACTCGGCTACGACGCCGCCGTCGTCCGGGGCGCCGCCGCACCCTTCGCCGCACAGCTCGCCGAGGCCGCGCCGGACGGCATCGACGTCCTCCTCGACACGGTCGGCGGCGAGCAGCTGAGCGCCGCGGTCGCCGCGGCCCGTCCCGGAGCGCGGGCCGTCCTCGTCGGAGCGCTCTCCGGCCAGCTCGACCCGGAGGGAACCGGAGCCACCGCGCGCGTGGAGCTGGACTCGTACCCGCTCGTTCTCAAGCGGATCTCCCTGCGCGGCTTCAGCCCGCTCGACCACCCCGAGACGGAGGCCGAGTGGCGGGAGCGGTTCGGCGACTGGCTGCGCGCCGGGGCGATCACCTTCCCGCACGTCAGGGTGGCGGGCATGGAACGCGCCGCCGAGGCGTTGCGAGAGGTGATGCGGGGGCGGCATCTCGGCGCGGTCGTGGTCGAGTTGCCGTGACGCGACGGTCTCGGCGAAGGGCGGGCGGCATGCGGATCGGTGACGCGGCGGCAGCGGCGGGGACCACACCCCGGGCCCTGCGCCTCTACGAGCAGCGGGGCCTCCTCCCGCCGCCGGACCGCACCTCCACCGGCCAGCGGCGCTACGGCCCGGACGACGTCGCGCGCGTCCGGGTCGTGCGGGAACTCCTCGCCCTCGGCCTGACGATCGAGGACGTACGCGCCTGCGTGGACCGCCTCCCCCTCCTCGACGTGGACGCGATCCGCTCCGGCCGGGTCCCCGAGGGGACGTGCGTACGGGCGTCCCCGGTCGTGAGCCGCCGGCTCGCGGCCCTCGACGCGGAGATCGCCCGCCTCACCCGCCGGCGCGACGAACTGGCGGCCCGCACGGCCCGCACGGCCCCGCGCCCCGAGGCCGGGAGCGGGGCCGGGCCGGCAGCCCGGCCGCCCGCCACGGCGGCGGCCCCGCGACCCGAAGCCGGCACAGCCCCGGAGACCCCGGAGGCCGCCTCCGGACGACGGGCCCTCAGGTCAGGGTGACCAGCTCCCGGTACTCCGCGTTCCACAGGTCCTCGTCCGCGCCCGGGAGCAGCAGGACCCGCTCCGGGCGCAGCGCGTCGATCGCGCCCTCGTCGTGCGTGACCATCACGATCGCGCCCGGATAAGTCCCCACGGCCGCCAGCACCTCGTCCCGCGACGCGGGGTCCAGGTTGTTGGTGGGCTCGTCCAGGAGCAGCACGTTCGCCCCGGAGTGCACCAGGGCGGCCAGCGCGAGCCGTGTCTTCTCGCCGCCGGACAGCACCCCGGCCGGTTTGTCGGCGTCGTCGCCCCGGAACAGGAACGCGCCGAGCACCGCCCGCACCTCACCGTCCGTCAGGTGCGGGGCCGCCGTCGCGAGGTTCTCCCGGACCGTACGCCCCCGGTCCAGCGTCTCGTGCTCCTGCGCGAAGTAGCCGAGCCGCAGCCCGTGGCCCCGCACCACCCGCCCCGCGTCGGGCGTCTCCTGCCCGGCGAGGAGCCGCAGCAGCGTCGTCTTTCCGGCCCCGTTGAGACCGAGGACGACCAGCCGGGTGCCCCGGTCCACGGCCAGGTCCACGCCGTCGAGCACCCGGCGCTCCCCGTACGCCTTGGTGAGCGACACGGCGCCCAGCGGCATCCGGCCGCACGGGGCAGGCTCGGGCAGCCGGATGCGGGCGACCCGCTCCGCCTGCCGCGCCGGATCGAGCCCGGCGAGCATCCGGTCGGCCCGGCGCGCCATGCTGCGGGCGGTCGTCGCCGTCGCCACCCGGGACTTCATGCGGTCCGCCTGCGCGTGCAGGGCGGCCGCCTTCCGCTCGGCGTTGGCGCGCTCGCGCACCCGGCGCCGTTCGTCGGCGTCCCGCTGGGCGAGGTACGCGTCCCAGCCGGTGTTGTGGACGTCGAGCGCGGCGCGCCCCGGGTCGAGGTGGAAGACCCGGTTGACGGTGTCGGCGAGGAGCCGCAGATCGTGGCTGATCAGCACGAGTCCGCCCCGGTGGGCGGCGAGGTGGCCGCGCAGCCAGCCGACCGAGTCGGCGTCCAGGTGGTTGGTCGGCTCGTCGAGCAGCAGCGTGTCGTCCCGCCCGTGCCCGGCGAAGAGGATCCGGGCGAGCTCGACGCGGCGCTTCTGGCCGCCGGACAGGTGCCCGACGGGCCGGTCCATCACGGTGCGGGGCAGGCCGAGGCCGGCGGCGACCCGGGCGGCCTCCGCCTCTGCCGCGTACCCTCCACCGGCCTCGAAGGCGGTCTCGGCGGCGTCGTACGCGGCGAGCGCCCGCGCGTCGGGTGACGTGCCGAGCCGCCCGGCGGCGTCCGCGAGCCGCCGGGCCGCCCGGTCGAGGCCGCGCGCGGAGAGGATCCGGTCGGTGACGGTCACGTCCGGGTCGGCGGCCCGCGAGTCCTGGGCGAGGTGCCCGAGGGAGCCGGTGCGGGTGACGGTTCCGGCGGCCGGGGCGCGCAGCCCGGCCAGGGTGTCGAGGAGGGTGGTCTTGCCGGCGCCGTTGCGGCCGACCAGACCGATCCGGTCGCCGGGGGCGACGTGGAAGGAGACGCCGGACAGCAGGAGCCGGGCGCCGACGCGCACGTCGGCACCACGAACGGTGATCATGGGATAACGCTCCGAACAGGCTTGAGGACACACGGGTGGCGTGGGTGCGGGTCCTCAGCTAGGAGATTCGGGGCGTAGACATGCGTCCGAGGCTAACGGAGCGGGCCGCCGGACGCACGGGGGTTTCGCGCGCCCCGTGCTCCGGCCGTCGGCCTCAGCTGTCGGGAAAGGCCAGGTCGAGCGCGCGCACCCGGCCCTCGCCGGTGGTGAGGGAGAGCGTCACGATCCGGCCCCGGCGGAGGGTGGCCGCGAACGCCGAGACCGGCCGACCGGCGGCGAACCCCACCGCGCCGACGGCCCCGTCGACCAGCGCGGGCCGGGACACGTCCACGCTCCGCGCGAAGGCGGCGGCCGTCTCGGCGACCGCGGCGATCCCGTGCACCGGGCCCCCGTCGGAGTACGCGACGACGCCCGGATCGAGGAGGGCCACCAGACCACGGGCATCACGCGCGCGTGCGGCCGCCACGAACCGGTCCACCACCGCGCGCTGCCGTCCCCGCTCGCCCTCGGTACGGACCGCTCCGCCGCCCCTGATCCGCTCCCGGGCCCCGCGTGCCAGCCGCGCCGCCGCCTCGGGGGAGGTCCCGAGGATCCGCGCGGTCTCGGACGCCGGAAGTCCGAACACGTCGTGCAGGACATAGGCGAGCCGCTCCTCACCCCCGAGCCGCTCCAGCATCAAGAGCAACGCGAGCCACAGAGGCTCGACGCCGACGCCCCCACCCCCGCGCCCCGGAACCGGCCCGGCCCCGCGCCCCGGACCCGGCCCGGCCCCGACGGCCTCCTGACCCGGCCCGGCCCCCCGCTCCTGGAGTCCGCGCACGCAGGCCTCGCCCACCGCCGCCGTCAGCCAGGCCCGTACCGTCGTGTCGCCGTCCCTGCCGAGCCCCTCCCGAGCCGCCGCGAGTGCCCTCTCGGCCTCCGCGGGCGACCCCGTGATCCGCAGGGCGACGGCCCGCAGCTCCTCCTCGTGGGCGTCGAAACGCCGGGTCAGGGCGGTCGGAAACGTGTCGTCGTGCATGGCGTCCCACTCCTCGTCGGTACCGTCACCGGGTTGACGCGAGGACCCGCCGCGATGTGACAGACACAGCTCGCCCAGGCCCGGACCGCTCCGCGGATCACCCCCGGACGAGCTCCCGCGCCACGCTCCTCCTCGCTCCGGCCAGCTCGGCGTCGACCTCCGCAGCCCTTTCCGCGTCCAGGACGATCAGGGCCGCGCCCGGAGTGCCCTGCGTCAGGCGACGGTGCCGCAGATGGGTGGGCGGGTGCGTCGAGTCCACCTGGTGCCCGCGCCGCTCCGCGACCCGCCGCAGCCGCTCGTACTCGTGCTCCGGGATCGACGCCGCATGCGCGGCCAGGCGCTCCCACAGGCCCTCGGCCGGATCCTCGCGCCGTACCGCGCCGCCGATCCGGGTCCGGGCCGCCACGCCCTCCCGGCGCAGCTCGCCGGCGACGCTCCCCGCGACGAGGAGCCGGTCCATCAGTCCGGCCGCCGCCTCCGCGCCCGCGGTCCGGGCCGCCGTGGAGTCGGCGAGGTACTCGGCGCGCTGCGACTGGCGCAGCGTGAGGTGCTCCAGGACGACGAGGACGCCGTCGACGAGCAGTCGGGGCGGGGCGGTCACCAGGTTCACGAAGTGCTCGGTCAGGCTGTGGGCCGGACCCGGGGCCAGCGTGTAGCGCCAGGTTCCGAGCGACTGGAACGCGCCGCCGACGAGCAGGGAGTGCCGGGTGTCCCCATGCGCGTAGTGACCGAACTCGTGGCCGAGGAGGGCGATCCGCTCCTGCGGGGAGAGGGTCTCCCAGAGGCCGAGGCCGATGCAGAGCACGCGGTGCTGCCGGAGGCCGTAGGTGCTGACCGAGGCGTTGACGTGGGCATCGACCACCACGGCCCGTACGCCCGTCGTCCCGACGGCCCCGGCGACCTCGTCGAGCAGCGCGTAGAGCCGCGGCGCGTCCTCGCGCCGCAGCAGCACCCGTGGGCCGTCGTCCTTCGGGAGCCGGGCGAACCGGGGCCTCAGTACGACGGCGAGGGCGATCGCCAGGCCACCGAGCACGGGCAGGCCGCCGACGCCCCAGTACGCGACGAGCAGCCACAGGCCGCCCGCGAGCAGGGCGACGGTCACGCCGTGGATCGCCGTCGCGAGCGCCGCGGCCCACCAGCCGGCCGCCCCGCGCGGTGATTCCTGCCGGGGCGCGTGCGCGTCGGCCGCGCCCCCGGCGACCGGTTCCGTGAGGTCGGCGAGGAGCTGCTCCCCGTACTCCCGAACGAGGCGCATCCGCAGGCGCTCGATCCGTCCCGGGGCCTCCTCGTCGCGTACCTCCGGGTCCACGTTCCAGTCGCACGCGGCGCACCAGGTGACGTACCGTCCGCCCTCGGTCACGGGATCCTCGCACTCGGGGCAGTCTCTTCCCGCCGCCCTGACCGCCTCTGCCGTCTCCGTCATTCCGTAACTCCCCACCCCGGGCGCCCGCACGCGGCACGCCCCGTTCCGTTCTGTTCCGCGCAGACCCTAGCGGCCCCTCGCACCTGCTCTGAACAGCGAAAAGGCCGGCTCGACACAAAGGTGTCGAACCGGCCTTCCGTGGTCGTGCCGTCGTGCGTCAGTCCGTGCCGAACTCCATCGCGGCGCGGTCCAGCATCTCCTCGTCGTCGGAGACCTCGCCGCGCGAGGCGATGGCCTCGGCGCCGCCCTCGGGCAGCTGCGTCATGGTGCCGATCAGGCCGGTCGCGGCCGCCTGGGCGGCGCCGATGGACGGGCTGCCGGTGCCGATCAGGCCCAGGCCGGCGTACTGCTCCAGCTTGGCGCGCGAGTCGGCGATGTCGAGGTTGCGCATGGTGAGCTGGCCGATCCGGTCCACCGGGCCGAAGGCCGAGTCCTCGGTGCGCTCCATGGAGAGCTTGTCCGGGTGGTAGCTGAACGCCGGGCCCGTGGTGTCGAGGATCGAGTAGTCCTCGCCGCGCCGCAGCCGCAGCGTGACCTCGCCGGTGACGGCCGCGCCGACCCAGCGCTGGAGCGACTCGCGGACCATGAGGGCCTGCGGGTCCAGCCAGCGGCCCTCGTACATGAGGCGGCCGAGACGCCGGCCCTCGTTGTGGTACTGGGCGAGGGTGTCCTCGTTGTGGATCGCGTTGACCAGGCGCTCGTACGCGGCGTGCAGCAGGGCCATGCCGGGGGCCTCGTAGATGCCCCGGCTCTTGGCCTCGATGATCCGGTTCTCGATCTGGTCGGACATGCCCATGCCGTGGCGGCCGCCGATGGCGTTCGCCTCCATGACCAGGTCGACGGCGGAGTGGAACTCCTTGCCGTTGATCGTCACCGGGCGGCCCTGCTCGAAGCCGATCGTGACGTCCTCGGTGGCGATCTCGACCGACGGGTCCCAGAACTTCACACCCATGATCGGGTCGACGGTCTCGACGCCCGTGTCCAGGTGCTCCAGGGTCTTGGCCTCGTGGGTGGCGCCCCAGATGTTGGCGTCGGTGGAGTACGCCTTCTCGGTGCTGTCCCGGTAGGGCAGCTCATGGGCGAGCAGCCACTCGGACATCTCCTTGCGGCCGCCGAGCTCGGTCACGAAGTCCGCGTCCAGCCAGGGCTTGTAGATCCGCAGGTGCGGGTTGGCCAGCAGGCCGTAGCGGTAGAACCGCTCGATGTCGTTGCCCTTGAAGGTCGAGCCGTCGCCCCAGATCTGGACGTCGTCCTCGAGCATCGCGCGGACCAGCAGGGTGCCGGTGACGGCGCGGCCGAGCGGGGTGGTGTTGAAGTAGGCGCGGCCGCCGGAGCGGATGTGGAACGCGCCGCAGGTGAGCGCGGCAAGGCCTTCCTCGACCAGCGCGGCGCGGCAGTCGACCAGGCGCGCGATCTCGGCACCGTAGGTCTGCGCGCGGCCGGGCACCGACGCGATGTCGGGCTCGTCGTACTGGCCGATGTCGGCGGTGTAGGTGCACGGGATGGCGCCCTTGTCGCGCATCCATGCGACCGCGACGGAGGTGTCGAGGCCGCCGGAGAAGGCGATGCCGACGCGCTCGCCGGCGGGCAGGGAGGTGAGGACCTTGGACATGGGAAGAGTATGCATCATCTCGCATGGTCATGCAAAGGGGGCTGTCGAGACCCGCGTGCGGGCGGCGAATCCGCCGATCCGGCTGCCGCGTCCCCTCGGTCCGGGAGGCCGGCGATGACCGGGCTCCCGCCTCCGTACAGGGATCCTCCGGCAGCTCCACGATCCCGGCCACCGGAAGCCGTGCGGCGGGCGGCGCACTCTCTAGTACGGACCGCCGCGGAACAGCAGGCTGCCGTGGTGGCGCGGGCGGTCGCCCCGCTCGTGGGCCGCGTCCGAGCGGTCGGC
This sequence comes from Streptomyces sp. NPDC059695, assembly GCF_042733785.1. Classification (NCBI taxonomy): domain Bacteria; kingdom Bacillati; phylum Actinomycetota; class Actinomycetes; order Kitasatosporales; family Streptomycetaceae; genus Streptomyces; species Streptomyces sp. NPDC059695. The sequence continues at coordinate 200,334 of NZ_JBHWFF010000014.1, forward strand.
GGGGGCCGTGCGTCCGGCGAGGGTCCGGAGGGTCGTCAGGCCCGCCAGCACCTCCTCGCGGCGGTCCGCGGACTTCATCCAGGCGGGCAGCCGGGCGAACATCGACATCGTGGGGGAGGCGTGGCGCACGCGGTGCCGCGCCCGGACGTACGCGGTGAGCGCGTCGACGTGCTTCTCGTCGTACGCCCAGAGGACGCGTCCCGCGCAGCGCGTCTGGAGCCAGAGGGGCCGCCGGAAGAACGGGTCCTCGGTGCCGCCGGGCACCGCTCCGACCAGGGCGCCGCCCCGCTGCCCGGCCGTCCACTCGGCGACCGCGCCGCAGCCCCCGCAGGTGAGGCGCCGGGGCCGGAAGAGCAGGGCGCTGAAGTACTTCGGCGCCGGAAGGTCGGGCCGGGGCGTCACGAGCGCACGGCCGCCGCACCTCGGGCAGACGACGAGCACCCGCCCGGTGAACTGGACGAGCCAGGTGCCGTGGTCGTGGTGGCGGACCGGTCCGGGGCGTGTGGGCTCGGCGCTCATGGGGGACACCTTGTCAGGCCGCGTCCCGGCGGGCGACGGGATATCCGGCGCTCCGGGGCCGGGGCCGCCCGGACCCGCGCGTCGTTGCATAAAAGTTCGGAGGCACGTATAGTCATGCCATCCATGAGGAGGGTTTCGATGACGGTACGAGTAGCAGTGGCGGGTGCGAGCGGATACGCGGGCGGAGAGCTCCTGCGTCTCCTCGTCGCGCACCCCCACGTGGAGATCGGCACACTGACCGGGCACTCCAACGCCGGGCAGCGCCTCGGGGCCCTCCAGCCCCACCTGCTCCCGCTCGCCGACCGCGTCCTCGCGCCCACCACGGCCGAGGAGCTCGCCGGACACGACGTCGTCTTCCTCGCACTGCCGCACGGCCAGTCCGCCGCCGTCGCGGAGCAGCTCGGGCCCGACGTCCTCGTCGTCGACATGGGCGCCGACTTCCGGCTCGGGGACCCGGCCGACTGGGAGACGTACTACGGCTCCCCGCACGCCGGGACCTGGCCCTACGGCCTCCCCGAACTTCCGGGTGCCCGCGCCGCCCTCGAAGGGACCAAGCGGGTCGCGGTCCCCGGCTGCTACCCGACGGCCGTCTCGCTCGCCCTCTTCCCGGCGTACGCGGAGGGCCTCGCGGAGCCCGAGGCCGTGATCGTCGCGGCCTCCGGCACCTCCGGCGCCGGCAAGGCCGCCAAGCCCCACCTGCTCGGCAGCGAGGTCATGGGCAACATGTCCCCGTACGGCGTCGGGGGCGGCCACCGCCACACGCCCGAGATGATCCAGAACCTCAGCGGACCGGCGGGGGAGCGGGTCACCGTCTCCTTCACGCCGACCCTGGCCCCGATGCCCCGGGGCATCCTCGCCACCTGCACCGCCACGGCGAAGCCCGGCGTCACCGCCGGGTCCGTGCGGGCCGCGTACGAGAAGGCCTTCGCGGACGAGCCCTTCGTCCACCTGCTCCCCGAGGGGCAGTGGCCCGCCACGGCGTCCGTCTACGGTTCCAACGCCGTTCAGGTGCAGGTCGCGTACGACGCGAACGCGAACCGGATCATCGCGATCAGCGCCATCGACAACCTCACCAAGGGCACCGCCGGCGGCGCGGTGCAGAGCATGAACATCGCCCTCGGACTCCCCGAGGCCACCGGACTTTCCACGATTGGAGTCGCTCCGTGAGCGTCACCGCAGCGAAGGGATTCACGGCGGCGGGCATCGCTGCCGGGATCAAGCAGAACGGCAACCCGGACCTGGCCCTCGTGGTCAACACCGGGCCCCGCCGCGCCGCCGCGGGAGTCTTCACCTCCAACCGCGTCAAGGCCGCGCCCGTCCTCTGGTCCCAGCAGGTCCTCGCCGACGGCGAGCTGACCGCCGTCGTGCTCAACTCCGGCGGTGCCAACGCCTGCACCGGCCCGCAGGGCTTCCAGGACACCCACGCGACCGCCGAGAAGGTCGCGGCCGTCCTCACCGAGAAGGGTCTCGGCATCGGCGCCGGCGAGGTCGCCGTCGCCTCCACCGGACTCATCGGCGTCCTGCTCCCCATGGACAAGCTCCTCCCCGGCGTCGAGACGGCCGCGGCGGAACTCTCCGAGCACGGCGGCGAGAAGGCCGCCATCGCCATCAAGACCACCGACACCGTCCACAAGACCTCCGTGGTCACCGGGGACGGCTGGACGGTCGGCGGCATGGCGAAGGGCGCGGGTATGCTCGCCCCGGGCCTCGCCACCATGCTCGTCGTCCTCACCACCGACGCCGACGTCGACGCGAAGGGCCTCGACGCCGCGCTGCGCGGCGCCACCCGGCTCACCTTCGACCGGGTCGACTCCGACGGCTGCATGTCCACCAACGACACGGTCCTCCTCCTCGCCTCCGGCGCCTCCGGTGTCACCCCGGCGCAGGACGCGTTCGCCGAGGCCGTACGGAGCGTCTGCGACGACCTCGCCCGGCAGCTCATCGGCGACGCCGAGGGCGCCAGCAAGGACATCCGCATCGAGGTGATCAACGCCGCGACCGAGGACGACGCCGTCGAGGTGGGCCGCTCCATCGCCCGCAACAACCTCCTCAAGTGCGCCATCCACGGCGAGGACCCCAACTGGGGCCGGGTGCTCTCCGCCATCGGCACCACCGAGGCGGCCTTCGAGCCCGACCGGCTCAACGTCGCCATCAACGGCGTCTGGGTCTGCAGGAACGGCTCCGTCGGCGAGGACCGCGACCTGGTCGACATGCGCTACCGGGAGGTCACCGTCACCGCCGACCTCGCCGCCGGCACGGAGTCCGCCGTCATCTGGGCGAACGACCTCACGGCCGACTACGTCCACGAGAACAGCGCGTACTCGTCATGAGCAACACCGCGCGGAAGCACACCGCCCTCCCGAAGGCCCAGATCCTCATCGAGGCCCTGCCCTGGCTCACCCGCCACCACGGCAAGACCGTCGTCATCAAGTTCGGCGGCAACGCCATGATCGACGAGGACCTGAAGGCCGCCTTCGCCCAGGACGTCGTCTTCCTCCGCCACGCCGGCCTCAAGCCGGTCGTGGTGCACGGCGGCGGCCCCCAGATCAACCGCGCCCTCGACCAGGCCGGCCTGGTCAGCGAGTTCAAGGCCGGCCTTCGGGTCACCACCCCCGAGGCCATGGACGTCGTACGGATGGTCCTCGCCGGCCAGGTCCAGCGGGAGCTCGTCGGGCTGCTCAACCAGCACGGCCCCTTCGCCGTCGGCATGACCGGCGAGGACGCCCACACCATCACCGCCACCCAGCACCGGCCGGTCATCGCGGGAGAGCGGGTCGACATCGGCCGCGTCGGCGAGATCACCGCCATCGAGACCGGAGCCATCGAGGCGCTCCTGGAGGACGGCCGGATCCCGGTCATCTCCTCCATCGCCCGTTCCCAGGACGACGGACATGTCTACAACGTCAATGCTGATACGGCGGCTGCGGCTCTCGCTGCGGCGCTGGGTGCCGAGACCCTGATGGTCCTGACCGACGTCGAGGGCCTCTACGAGGACTGGCCGAACAGCGACGAGGTCATCAGCAGGCTCACCGCGAGCCAGCTGGAGAAGCTGCTGCCCGAGCTCTCCAGCGGCATGGTCCCCAAGATGGAGGGCTGCCTGCACGCCGTACGGAACGGGGTCACCACGGCCCGCGTCATCGACGGCCGGGTCCAGCACTCGATCCTGCTGGAGATCTTCACGGACGAGGGCATCGGCACGATGGTCGTACCCGACGGCCGGGGCGGCAAGAACCAGCAGGGGGAGAAATGACCGGCAACGCGGAGCTGACCCAGCGGTGGCAGGGCTCGCTCATGAACAACTACGGCACCCCCCGGCTGCCGCTCGTGCGCGGCGAGGGTACCAAGGTCTGGGACGCCGACGGCAAGGAGTACCTGGACTTCGTCGGCGGCATCGCCGTCAACGCCCTCGGCCACGCCCACCCGGCGGTCGTCGAGGCCGTCACCCGGCAGATCCAGAGCCTCGGCCACGTCTCCAACCTCTTCGTCGCCGAGCCGCCCGTCGCGCTCGCCGAGCGGCTCCTGAGCCTCTTCGGCCGCCCCGGCAAGGTGTTCTTCTGCAACTCGGGCGCCGAGGCCAACGAGGCCGCGTTCAAGATCGGCCGGCTCACCGGCCGCTCCCACATGGTCGCCACCGGCGGCGGCTTCCACGGCCGCACCATGGGCTCCCTCGCGCTCACCGGCCAGCCCGGCAAGCAGACCCCCTTCCTGCCGCTCCCCGGGGACGTCACCCACGTGCCCTACGGGGACGTGGAGGCGCTGCGGGCCGCGGTCACCGAGGACACCGCCTTCGTCATCATCGAGCCCATCCAGGGCGAGAACGGTGTCGTCGTCCCGCCCGCCGGCTACCTCCGGGCGGCCCGGGAGATCACCCGCGCCACCGGCACCCTGCTCGTCCTCGACGAGGTGCAGACCGGCGTCGGCCGGTGCGGCCACTGGTTCGAGTACCAGGCCCACGAGGGCGTCGAGCCGGACGTCGTGACCCTCGCCAAGGGCCTCGGTGGCGGCCTCCCGCTCGGCGCGACCGTCGCGTTCGGCGAGGCCGCGGAGCTCTTCGCGCCCGGTCACCACGGCACGACCTTCGGCGGCAACCCGGTCGCCTGCGCCGCCGGACTCGCCGTCCTGGACACCCTCGCCGCCGACGCGGCCCTCGACCACGTGAAGGCGGTCGGGGAGCGGCTGCGCCAGGGAATCGAGGGTCTGGGCCACCCGCTGGTCTCCCACGTCCGTGGTGCGGGCCTCCTGCTGGGTATCGTGCTCACCGGGCCCCTCGCACCCCAGGTGCAGCAGGCGGCCCAGGACGCCGGCCTCCTGGTGAACGCGCCCGCCCCCGATGTCGTACGGATCATGCCCCCGCTGGTCCTCACCGACGCCGAGGCGGACACCTTCCTCCAGGCGCTGCCGGGGGTCCTGGACGAGGCGAACGGGCAAGGACGAACCGGAGAATGAGACGACGATGACCGACGCGCAGGAGAACGAGCACGGAGGGCCGTCCGTTCCGCAGACCCGCACCGCACGGCACCGCAGGATCGTCGACATCCTCAACCGGCAGCCGGTGCGCTCGCAGAGCCAGCTCGCCAAGCTCCTGGCGGACGACGGGCTGAGCGTCACGCAGGCGACGCTCAGCCGCGACCTCGACGAGCTCGGCGCGGTGAAGATCCGCAACACCGGCGGGGAGCTGATCTACGCGGTGCCCAGCGAGGGCGGCTTCCGCACCCCGCAGGCGCCGCTCGGCGAGTCCGCCAAGGAGGAGCGCATGCGCCGCCTCTCCGGCGAACTGCTGATCTCCGCCGAGGCCTCCGCCAACCTGGTGGTGCTGCGGACCCCTCCGGGCGCCGCACAGTTCCTCGCGTCGGCCATCGACCAGGCCGAACTCCACGCCATCCTCGGCACCATCGCGGGTGACGACACGCTGCTGCTCATCAGCCGCGACCCGGCGGGCGGTCAGGCGCTCGCCGACCACCTGCTGAAGCTGGCCCAGAAGTAGCGCCCGGCCCAGTACCGCGTGATCGCCGTCGGACCGCCCCGCGTCCCGACGGCGATGTGCGGTCGGCGCGCGGGATCCGCCCGGGCGAGCTCGCATCGCGCCCACCGGCACGGACACACAACCGGCCTTTGCCCCTAGGTTCTGTCGTCAAATGTCACGCCCACATCAGGAGTGATGCGAGAGTGACGGCCGCTTCGTAGGACTCGGCGGTCTTGTCGTACCGGGT
>NZ_JBHWFF010000015.1:0-28892 GCF_042733785.1 Streptomyces sp. NPDC059695
GTTCCGTTGTGCCCACCCGTTCCGCCCCAGCGGAACGATTGCCCACAACGGCGGGGCGAAGGCCCACAACGGGGCAGGCGCGCGGGCCCACGACGGGGGGCGCACCGTCGTCAAATGATCAGCCGCAGGCGCGACGTCGCGACCGTCAGGTGGATCGTCTGGCCCCAGGTCAGTTCCAGCGCGTCCGACTCGACCCCGTCGCCGAACGCGACCAGACGGTCCGACTCGACCGTGAGCCGCAGGCCGCGACCCGCGTCGAGGAGGCCCTCGACCCGCGTCGTGCCGGTCGTCGGCGACGGCCACGCCTCGCGGACGAACCAGGCGAGCCGCGCGTCGGCCGGGGCGGGCAGGGCGAGCGGGCTGGACCGCTGTTCCCACAGGGAGCGGAGCCAGCCCGTCGCGCCCGTCCCCGTGCCGACCAGCACGCCCGAGGAGGCCTGCGGCTCGGGCGGGACGTCCGTGCCGTCGAACCCCAGGGTGTAGCGGGCGGTCTGGTGGCCCGGCGGGCCGACGTAGATCTCGTTCAGCGCGAGGAGCCGCTGCGCGTCGTCGGTGACGGCCTCGACCATCGTCAGCTCGTCGGCCGCCGCCCCGGCCCCCGCCGCGTACGGCAGCAGCCTGCGCGCCCGGTCCGGCCGGTGCCGGACCAGGATCCCCGCGTTGCGTCCCGGGTCGGCGTCGATGCCGATGACGGGCTGCCCCGCCAGGTACTTCGCCGCGTTGGCGACGAGACCGTCCTGCCCGACCACCACCACGACGTCCTCGGGCCCGAAGAGGAACCGGTCCAGGTCGGCCCGCTCGACCCGGGTCTGGCGCCAGGTCAGCGGAACCGCGCCCGCCACCTCGGCGAGCGCCCGCCGGGTCCGCTCGTGCCGCTCGCGCACCGCGTCGACCGACCGGCCGCGCGCGGAGAGGAAGAACGCGGCCTGCCCGTGGGTCCCGTGCCGGGCGAGCAGCTCCTCGTACTCCGTGGTGCGGTGCACGAGCACCGCGCGCGGAGCGAGGCTCACGGCCGCGCCCCGCCCTCGCCGCCCAGCTTGGCGAGCAGCCCGGTCAGCACGTCGGGGGAGAGCGTGAGGTGCTCGATGCGCGGCAGGTTCTCCGCTGCCCGGGTCACGGCCAGGGCGTGCAGCGTCGCCGGGTCGGCCTCGGCGTGCGCCCGCAGCCAGGCGGACTGCGCTCCGGCGCGCGCCTCGCCGACCTCGCGCGCGGCCTCCGCCTCGGCCCGGGCCAGTCTGACCTTCCGTACGGCCTCGGCCTCGGCCCGTACCGCGTCGGCGGCGGCGTTCTCCTCGGCCTCGCGGCGGGCGTTGGTGCCGCGCTGTTCGACGAGCCGTTCCTCCTGCCGGGCGAGCTCGATCCTGCTGGCGAGCTCGTTCTCGGCGATGGCGCGTTCCCGCTCGACGGCGACCGCGCGGCGCTCGTAGGTGGCCCGGTCGGCCTCCTGCTGGATCTGCTCGCGCGCGGGCGTGCGCAGGGCCCGCTCGACCTCCGGTTCGGGGCGTATCGCGACCACCCGGACCGCGACGACCTCGATTCCGGTGTCCGGGAGCCGGGGCTCGGCGGCGAGTCCGGCCGCGATGCGGTCCCGTACCGCCGCCACGCCGTCGACGAGCGCGGCGGCGAGCGTGGTGCGCGCGAGGACGTCGAGGGCGTGCTGCTGGGCGGTCTCGGTGAGGAGGGTGGCGATCTGCTCCAGCGGGGTGCCGCGCCAGGCGCCGGTGTCGGGGTCGATGGAGAAGTCGAGCCGGGTGGCTGCCGCGCCGGGATCGCCGATCCGGTACGTGACCGTGGACTGCACGCTGACGTCCTGGAAGTCCGCGGTGCGGGCGTGGAAGGCCATGGCGAGCTCGCGGTCGTTCACCGGCACCTCGGAGAGGGCGGCGGAGAGCGGCCGGAACCAGAAGCTCAGTCCTTCGCCGTCGTGGACGAGCCGGCCTCGGCGCTGGTGGCGTATGTGGGCGGTGGGCGCGGAGCGCAGATGGCGCCAGCCGGCCCGCCGGGTGATGTCAGCCATGGAAACCCCCTTGTCGTCATGATGACGATAGGGGGCTTCCCTGATTGTCGTCAAGATGACGAATACGGGGGCGCCGTCGCCTCGTGGCGCATACGGGGTCGCGGCCGCCTCAGCCCGCGATCGGCGCGGGCGCCGCCTCGCCGTCCGGCGACGCGAGGCCGGGGAGGTCGCGAAGGCCGGCGAGGTCCGGGAGACCGGGGAGGTCCGGGAGACCGGGGCGTTCGGAGGGGCGGGGAGCCGGCATCGGCGGCGCCTCCGCGGCCGGGGCCGAAGTCGCCGCCACGGGTGCCGGCGCCGCCTCGGCCGGACCCCCCTTCGTCAGCAGGACCACGCCCCGCGCGGCGACCAGCGACGCGCCCGCGGCGACGAGCCAGCCCCAGGCGCCCGCCCGGAAGGTCTCGCCGAGCAGCGCCACGCCGATCACCGCGGCGGCCGCCGGGTTGGAGAGGTTGACGACGGCCAGCGGGGCCGCGAGTCCGCCCCGGTAGGCGGCCTGGGAGAGCAGCAGGCCCCCGCTGGCGAAGGCGGATATCAGCACCGCGAGCAGCGCGGTCTGCCACCAGGACGGCTCGGTGCCGGGCAGGTCGAGCGCGAGCGCGGCGGTCAGCGTCTGGGTGAGCGCCGAGGCCACGCCCGAGGCGATCCCCGAGGCCGTCGCGTGCCCCAGGCCGCGCCCGCCCCGGCCGCTGGTCCCGCGCTGCTCCCGCCCGCCGAGCCGCCCCGAGGCCAGCGCCGCGATGAGGAGCGCGGTGGCCGCGGCGACGACCAGGGACTCCCGCAGGCTGAGCGCCTCGCCGGGCGCCGTGGGTCCGGTCACGGCGACGAGCCCGACGAGTCCGCCGAGGGTCCAGAGGGCCCCGCGCCACTCGGTACGGGTGACCCGGCGCCGCGCGCAGTACGCGCCCAGCGGCAGCGCCGCCACGAGCGTCAGCGCGCCGAGCGGCTGCACCAGCGTCAGCGGCCCGTAGTGCAGGGCGGCGACGTGGGCGAGGGCTCCGGCCGCGTTGAGGCCGACCGCCCACCACCACTGGCCGCGCGCGAGGAGGGCGCGCAGCGCGCCGCGCCCGTCGGGGGCCGCGGGGGAGGCGGCGGCGAGCCGTGACTGGGCGACGGCGGCGAGCGCGTACCCGGCGGCCGAGACGAGGGAGAGGAGGACCGCGAGCGCGGTACCGGTGGCGGGGTTCATCGCAGGGCTCCGACCGGGAGGGGCGCCGCGCCGAGCGGACGGGGTACGGGCGGGGGTGCCGTCCGCCGGCCGGGCGCGCGGACGACGAGCAGCGCGAGGCCGAGGAGGACGGAGGCGGCGAGCGCGTCGAACCAGTAGTGGTTCGCGGTGCCGACGATGACCAGCAGGGTGAGCAGCGGGTGCAGGAGCCAGAGCACCCGCCAGCGGGACCGGGTGGCGGCGATCAGGCCGATCGCGACCATCAGGGCCCAGCCGAAGTGCAGGGACGGCATGGCCGCGAACTGGTTCGCCATCGAGTCCGTCTCCGGCGTCGCCCCGTAGACGGAGGGTCCGTAGACGCGGGCCGTGTCGACGAGCCCGGAGGCGGCGAGCATCCGGGGCGGGGCGAGCGGCATCAGCAGGTGCAGCGCGAGCGCGGCACCGGTGGTGAGGGCCAGCACCCGGCGGGACCACAGGTAGTGCGCGGGGCGGCGCCAGTACAGCCAGACCAGGAAGGCGATGGTGGCGGGGAAGTGCACGGCCGCGTAGTACGTGTTGGCCGCCCGGATCAGCGGTTCGCCGTGCAGGAGCAGCTGCTGGATCGTTCCCTCGCCCGGCAGGTGGAGCGCGCGCTCGGCGTCCCAGACGCGGTCGGCGTTCTGGAAGGCGCGGGTCTCGTGGCCGTTGGCGAAGAGCCGTCCGAACTTGTAGACGAGGAAGAGCGCGGTGACGAGCAGGAGCTCGCGCACGAGCGGAGGCCGGGCGGACCCCGACCCGGACCCGGACGGCGATGCGGGTCCGGGTTCGGGTGCGGACGCGGCGTCCGCGTCCCCGGTCCCTGCGGTCCCGGCCGGGCCGGGGGGAGGAGGCGTCCCCGGTCCTGCAGGACGTGGTCCTCGTATCCCGCGTATCCCGACAGCCATCGTGCGGCCCTCTAATCCGTCAAATCGCCAACAAACGGAGTGAGCCTAGATCCGATTCGATCGAGACGCAAGCGTCTCGATACGTTTGCGTCTCGATTGTGCACCCCCTACTCTCGTATGTGCAGAGACAGAGGTGTCCGGGAGGAATCGATGTCCACTCAGGCCGCGACCGCGGCAGCCCGCCGCAGCAAGATCACGCCGGAGCGCGAGACGGAGCTGTACGACGCCGTGCTCTGCCTCCTGCGCGAGGGCGGCTACGACTCGGTGACCATGGAGGGCGTCGCCGCCCGCACCAAGTGCGGCAAGGCCACCCTCTACCGGCAGTGGGGCACCAAGCCCCAGCTCGTGACCGCGGCGCTCGCCCGGCGCCGCTGCACCGTCTTCACCGGCATCGACACCGGCACCCTCGCCGGCGACCTGCGCGAGGCCGCCCGGATCGCCGCCTCCCACCGCGAACGGGACGCCGAGCTCATGGAGGCCGTCGCCCAGGCCTACATGCAGCACCCCGACCTGCGCGCCGCGCTCCGCGAGACCGTCATCGCCCCCGAGATCGCGGCCATCGACGCCGTCGTGGCCCGCGCGGTGGACCGCGGCGAGGTCGACGCCGACAACCCGGCGATCGGATTCGTCGCCCCCTGCTTCATGGGCATGCTCCGCATCGAGCGGATCTTCGAGGAGCGCTTCGCGGACTCCTCGACCATGCCCGCCTTCGTCGACGCCGTGCTCCTCCCGGCCCTGCGCGTCGAGGGCTGAGCACCGGGCCCCTCGGGTCGAGGGCGCTGAGCCCGGGCCCCTCGCGTGGAGGGCTGAGCACCGGGCCCCTCCCCGGCCCCACGCGGACCGGCGACGCACGCGCCGCGCCGCGCGTCGTCGGGGCGGGCGGGACGCGGTCCCGTCCCGCACCCTGGAGCCATGGCCGCAAGCACCCCCGCCGTCCGCGTCCGCCGCGTATACGAGGACCCGTCGCCCGACGACGGGGTGCGCGTCCTCGTCGACCGCCTCTGGCCGCGCGGCCTCAAGAAGACGGACGCCCGCATCGACGAGTGGCCCAAGGCGCTCACTCCGTCCACCGAACTCCGCCGCTGGTACCACGGCCCCGAGGGCGAGTACGAGGAGTTCAGCCGCCGCTACGAGGCGGAACTCGACGCCCCGGAGGCCGCCGCGGCGCTCGACCGGCTCCGGGACCTCGCCGCCCGGGACACCGTCACCCTCCTGACGGCCGCGAAGGACCCCTCCGTGAGCCACACGTCCGTCCTGGCCCGCGCGCTACGGCCGTAGGGCCTGTCCGCCCCTACCCGCCGGATCCGCCCGGACCGGGACGGCCGCGCGCCGCGCGCAACGCACCGAACGCCCCGGCCTGACGCGACGCGCACGGTCAGACCGGCCCCAGCCGGGGCGCCTCCGCGGCGGCGTCCACGGGGCCTCCGCCACCGGACTCCGTACGGTCGGCCAACTCCCGCGCCCACGCCACCAGTCCGCCGACATCGATCCCGTACGCGCCGGGAACGGGGCTCCCGCCCGCGAGGCGGTCCGCGCCCCGGCGCAGCAGCCGGGCCCCGCCCGACGCGTTGCCCCGGGCCGCGTGCGTCAGGCCGACGGCGAGCTGGGCGAGCCCCTGCCACAGGTCCCGCTCCGCCGCCGGGCCGGACTTCCAGGCGTCCTCGAAGACCTCGTGCGCGTGGAACGGCATCCCGGCGTCGAGCAGCCGCTGCGCCTCGCGCACGGTCTCCCCGGGCGCGCGGACGACCCCCTCGGGCAGTCGGGGCACCCCCTCCGCCCCGTACGGCAGCGGACGGCCGAGACCGTCGCGGGGCCGGGCGCTGCGGGCGCGCCCCTCCTGGTCACGGTCCCTGCGGCTGCCCCTCCCGGCGCCCCCGCTCCCGCCGGAGACCCCGTCACCCCCGCCGTCCTGGTCACCCGTTGTCCGGTTCACCCGCCCATTGTCGCCCGTCGGACGATCACGGGCGCTAGGCTCGACGGTCCGGCGCTGTTCCGGTCCGCGCGGGTGGTGCCGGACGCGTCATGCCAACAGTTCGTGTGGGGAGTGAGTCACCGGTGCCGACGGATCCCGAACAGTCGCCGCCCGCACGCCGTTCGCGCCCGGCGTCTCCGACGCGGAGCGGGGCGCCCTGCTGGAACGCGGTCCGGAGCTCGCCGCGGCCGCCCACGCCGTCGACGAACTCGTCGCCGGAGCGGCGGCGGGCGGCCCCGGACGCGGCGGCATCCTCGTCTACCGGGGCGAGGCCGGCATAGGAAAGACCGCGCTCCTCGCCGAGATCCACCGCACCGCCCGCGACCGCTGCACCGTGCTCACCGCCCGGGGCGGCGAGACCCTCACCTCCGTCCCCTTCCACCTCACCCGTCAGCTGCTCCAGCCCGCCCTCGACGGCTTCGCCGCCGACGAGGTGCGGCAGCTCTTCGGCGACCACTACGACCTGCTCGCCCCGGCGCTCGGCCTCGCCGTGCCCTCCTCGGACGCGCCCGCCGACCCGCAGGGCGTGCTGATCGGCCTCGCCCGGCTCCTGGACCGCCTCGCGGACCGGCTGCGGGACCGGCCCCCGGTGCTGCTCGTGGACGACGTCCACTGGGCCGACGCCGAATCCCTGGCCTGGCTCGACGCCTTCACCCGGACCCGGCGCGACCGCCGGCTGCCCGTCCTCGTCGTCCTGGCCCACCGCCCGTTCGTGCGGGAGCCGAAGGGCCCCGGCGGGCCCGCGACGCTCGCCGCGCTCGCGGACCGCGCCGTGCTCACCCTGGGCCTGAACGCGCTCACGTCCGGCGCCATCGCCTCGCTCGCCCGGGACACCCTCGGCGGGCACGCGGACGAGCCGTTCTGCCGCGAGGTGTGGACGGTGACCTCCGGCAATCCGTACGAGACGGTCGAGCTGCTGGCCAAGGCCCGCGACCGCATGCTCGAACCGGTCGCCGGCTCCGCCGGACTCCTCCGCGACCTCGGCGCCGGCGCCAGGGGCGGCGGCCTCGTCGCCCGCCTGGAGGAGCTCGGCGGCGGCCCCACCCAACTCGCCTGGGCGATCGCGGTCCTCGGCACCGACAGCACGCCCGAGCTCCTCTCCGGCCTCACCGGCATGAGCGGGAAGCAGGTCGCCGAGGACACCGAACGCCTCCGGGCCGCGCGGATCGTGACCGCGCCGACGAGCGGCCGCAACGGGCTCGCCCTCGTGCCCGTCCCGCCGCTGGAGTTCACCCACCCGCTCATCGCGACCGCCGTGTACGGCTCGGTGCCGCCGGGCATGCGGACCGCCCTGCACGGCCTCGCCGCCTGGGCGCTCACCCAGGCGGGCCACGGGCCGGCCGCCGTCTCCCGCCACCTCCTCGAAGTGCACCCCGACGACGACCAGGACGTCGTGGCCCGACTGCGGGCCGCCGCCGTCGAACACCTCGCCGTCGGAGCCCCGGATGCCGCCCGCCGCTGCCTCGAGCGGGCCCTCGTGGAACCGCCCCACGCCGACACGTACGCCAGGGTCCTGTACGAACTCGGCTGCGCCTCCCTGCTCACCGCGCCCGCCGCCACCGTCCGCCACCTGCGCTCCGCTCTCGACCTGCCCGGCCTCGACGACGAGCTGCGCATCGACGCGACCTACCGGCTCGTCCAGGCCCTCGCCCACAACAACCAGCTCCAGGAGGCCGCGCGGGCCGCCGCCGTCGAGTACGCCCGCACCCCGCCCGGCACCGGCCGCCGACGGCTCCAGGCCGCGCACTTCATCTACGAGGGGTTCCAGGCGTCCGAGGAGGACGGCCCCGACCGCTCCCGCCGGCTCGCCGAACTCACCGCGGGCCTGACGGGAGCCGACAACTCGGAACGCGCCCTCATCACCGTCCGCGGCTTCGACGCCACCATGCGCGGGGAACCCGCCACCGAGGTCGTCCGGCTCTGCGACCTCGCCCTCGTCGACGGAGCGCCCGCCCGCGGCCTCGGCTGGACCGACCCCGAATGGGGCTTCGAACTCCCGGCCTTCACCGGCATCGCCTACGCGTTCGCCGACCGTCCCGACCGGGCCGAGGCCCTCTTCACCGAGGCGGTCCGGGCCTTCGAGATCTCCGGCTGGAGCGGGGCCCACCTCGCCTTCGGCCACACCCTCCTGGGCCTGGTCCACCGGCGCCGCGGCAACCTGCCGCGCGCCCAGCACCACCTGGAGGAGGGGCTCCGGCTCGCCGACCGCGTCGGCGACGGTCTCCCCGTCCACTGGGACACCGCCTGCCTCCTCATCGACACGCTCGTCGCCCGGGGCCGTACGGCACAGGCGCGGGCCGTGGCCGACCGGTACGCGTTCGGCCCGCCCTGGCCGGGCGCCATCGTGCTGCCGGACGGCCCCAGCATCCTCGGCCGGCTGCTGCTCGCCGAAGGCCGCGTCGAGGAGGCCGTGTCCACCCTGGAGGGGGCCGCCGAGGCCCTGACCGTCCGGGGCCGCCACCACATCGTGTGGGCCCCGTGGCCGCTGGACCTCGCCCGCGCCCTCGCACCCACCGAGCCGGACCGGGCGGCGGGGATCGCCCGCGAGGCCCTCACCCACGCGGAACGCCTCGGCACCCACACGGCGCTCGGCGAGGCCCTGCGCTGCCTGGCCCTCTTCGCCGAGCCCACCGAAGCCCGCGGCCTCCTGGAGAAGGCCGTCGAGCACCTCGCGGCGTCGCCGTCCCGCTACGAGGAAGCCCGCGCCCGCTTCGACCTGGCGAACGCCACCGGCTCCGCCGCCACCCTCGCCGAGGCGACCGCCCTGGCCGCCACCTGCGGCGCGGACCTCCTGACCCCGGACGCCGTGACAGCCCGTGCGTCATCCCACCGTCCGGAGTGAGGTAATGTTTTCCCTGCACGGCGACGCGGGAGAAACCCCGCGAAGACGCGCATCGGGACGTGGCGCAGCTTGGTAGCGCACTTGACTGGGGGTCAAGGGGTCGCAGGTTCAAATCCTGTCGTCCCGACTCGAAAGAGTCGTGGTTCAGGGGCCGTTTCAGAGCAATCTGAAACGGCCCCTGACGCGTTCGGGGCCGCCTGACCCCCAACTCGCCTCGACCGCCCCGTGGGCGATCGCGCCCAGGGCACGACCGTGGACCGACCGCTCGTCCTCGGGCGCTCGACCGAGAACGGGGCCACGCCCGTAGCTGAGGAGCCTCGGACACGGGTGCGCGCCACAAGCTGACGGCCGTCACCGGGCTCGCGGCAGGTCGCTGGACGCGATGGCCGTCGCGGGGCTGCTGGCCGTGCTCGTGGCCTCGTGTCGGCGCGCGCCGCCCGCGGACCGGCTTCCGGCCGTGCGGCCCGACCGCAGGGGCCGCGGTCGGGCCGAGGGGATTGCTACCAGGACGACTTGGTCACTCCGGGCAGGAATCCCGCGTGAGCCTGCTGCCGTGTCCGTACGCGGGAGAGTCCGAACGTGCGCAGGTAGCCGCGAGGGCGGCCGTCCACGCTGTCGCGGTTGCGTACGCGGGTGGCGCTGGCGTCGCGCGGTTGCCGGCGGAGCTCCTCCTGGGCGGCCGCGCGATCCGCCGGGGTGGTGGACGGGCGCCGGATGATCTCCTTCAGCTCGGCCCGGCGGGCGGCGTGGCGCCGGACGACCTCCTTGCGCCTCTCGTTCCGCGCGATCTTGCTCCTCTTCGCCATCAGACCTTCCCTCCCCGCGCGCGGATCCGGGCCACGGCGGCCTCGATGCCGATCGTGTCGACGGTCCTGACGGCCCTGGCGCTCAGGGTGAGGCGGACGTGGCGTCCCTCGCCGGGCAGCCAGTAGCGCTTGCGCTGGATGTTGGGGTCGAAGCGTCGTGACGTACGCCGGTGCGAGTGGGAGATCGCGTTGCCGAAACCCGGCTTGGCGCCGGTCAGTTGGCAGTGGGCCGACATGGGGGGTGCCGCCTTTCTCGTGGACCGAGCTTGTTGGTAATGAAAATCGTTGCCATATAGTACCTGTCATGACACACCACGAGATCCCCCCGGGCGCAGCACGCGTCCCCGACCTCCCCGGCCGAGCGGAACGCTCCGAGCACCGCTACGGAGCCCGCTGATGGCGCCCGACCGGCAGCTCCCCGTCGTGATCGTCGCCGGGCTCCACTCCGACGCCCGCAAGGAGATCGTCGACCGTCTCCTGCACGCCGTCGAGGGGAGCGTGGCGCTCCACCACGACCTGGCCTCGGCGCCCGACGGCACCGTGCTCCGCCTGGTCCGCGACGCCGACGGCCTCCTCTCCAGGAGCGAGACGCCGCTGGTGAACGACTGTGCGTGCTGCGCGCTGCGCGAGGACCTCGTCCCCGAACTGGAACGCATGGCGGACGGCGGTCTGACCCGACTGGCCGTCGTCGAACTCTGGGACTCGGTCGAACCGAAGGGCATGGCGGAGGTCATCGCCGGACACGGTGGACACCGCCTCGTCGTCGCGAGCGTGATCACCGCCGTGGACCCGGCACTCGTCCTGCCGTATCTCGGGAACGGGGACGATCTGGCCGAGGCCGGACTCGCCGCCGCCGCCACGGATCGGCGGACCGTCGGTGACACCTGGGCGCGACAGCTGGAGTACGCCCCCGTCCTCGCCGTGGTCGACAACGACGACGCGGACGAAGGGGACCACGCCCTCCTCGCCCAGCTGCACCCCACCGCCCGACGCGTTCCGGCCGCCTCCGTCGAACTCGTCAGGGCCGCGCTGGCAGGCTTCGACGTGGAGGCCGCCGCGGCCGCCCAGCACCCGGCGTGCGCGCTGCTGCCGCAGGAGGCGGACGAGTCCGGAGTCGCCACCTTCGTCTGGCATCGCCGACGGCCCTTCCACCCCGAGCGCCTCTACCAGGCACTGGAGGACCTGTGCTGCGCCGCGGCCCGCAGCCGCGGCCGGTTCTGGCTCGCCGACCGCCCCGACACGCTGCTCGCCTGGGACGCGGCCGGCGGCGCGCTGTGCGTGGAGAGCGCCGGGCCCTGGCTGGCGTCGCTGCCGGACGCGGCCTGGGAGATGGTTCCTCCCGTCCGCCGGGCGGCGGCGGCGCTCGACTGGCATCCCGAGCACGGCGACTGCTGCCAGCACCTCGTCTTCACCTCGCCCGGCCTGGACCGGGAAGGGCTGGAGCGGCTGCTCGACTCCTGCCTGCTGACCGACGCGGAGTACGCGTCGGGCCCCGAGGCCTGGAAGCGACTGCCCGCCGCCTTCGCCTCCCTCCTCGACGCCGCCTGACCACCGCCGTACGACCGCACCCCCGCAGAAGGAGAAGCCGCCATGGCTCGGCGCCCCGCACCCCGCAAGCCCGCCGCGACCCGCCCCAACCCGCTCGACGCGGCCGGGATCACGTACCTCGACTACAAGGACACCGACCTGCTCCGGAGGTTCCTCTCCGACCGGGGCAAGATCCGCAGCAGGCGGGTCACCCGCGTGACGGCCCAGCAGCAGCGGGCCGTCGCCGCCGCCGTCAAGAACGCCCGCGAGATGGCACTCCTGCCGTACGCGAGCCGCTGACCGCATCCGCGCGCCGGTGGCCGGCCACCTCTCCTTCGAGGGGTGCCGGCCACGCGCGCGCGTGCCCCGTTCCGTCACGGGTGCCACCGGTGTGGCGTGCCGGGCTCGTGTGCCGAGCCGGACGTCGCCTCAGGCGTGAGTCCGGAGTGGGTCCGGGACTCCGGTCGTTCCGGACGAGGGCCGACGCTCGATGGCCCCCGGGAGCCGGGTCGCGCCCAGGACACCGAGCAGGCAGACGCCCGCCGCCACGCCGCAGGCGAGGTGGAATCCCCACATGAAGCTGTCCTGGACCGCGCCGAGCAGCTGCTGCTGCACGAAGGACGGCGCGCCGCGGGCGAGGGACACCGCCGCGGCGACGGACTCCTGTCCGGTGTGCACGGCCGGATCGGGCAGTCCGCCGAACGCGGTGCCCGGCAGGTGCGCGGCGTACAACGAGGTGAAGACGCTGCCCAGGACGGCGACGCCGAGGGTTCCGCCGGTCTCGCGCGTGGCGTCGTTGACCGCCGATCCGATGCCCGCCTTCGCCGGAGGCAGGACGCTCAGGATCGACTCGGTGGCCGGCGCGGTGGTCGCTCCGAGTCCGAGACCCATGAGGACCATCTGCCCGACGACGGCGCCGTACGGCATGAGGGCCGGGGAGAGGGCGATCCAGCCGAAGGACGCGGCGAGGAGCGCGAGTCCGGTCATGACCGTCGTCCGTGTCCCGATGCGCACGGCCAGGGCGGCGCCGCCCACCGAGCCGAGGGCGATGCTCAGTGCGACGGGCAGGATCCGCACGCCGGTCGAGAGCGTTCCGTAGCCGCGGATCAGCTGGAAGTACTGGGTGACGAGGAAGATGAAGCCGAACAGCGCGAAGAAGGCCAGGGTGACCGATCCGCTCGCCGCGGAGAACGCCGGGTTCCGGAAGAGCGCCACATCGATCATGGGTGCCCGTCGGCGTCTCTCCACCGCGACGAACAGCACGATCAGCAGGCCGGAGGCGAGGAATCCGGCGACCCGGGCCGGGCTGCCCCAGCCGCTCTGCGGCCCCTCGATGATCGTGTGGACGAGAAGGCCGATGGCGGCCGTCGAGAGCAGGAGCCCGGGGATGTCGAGGCGCGCCTGGCCGGGGTCGCTGGACTCCGGCACGCAGAACCATGCCGCGGCGAGGGCGAGGACGGCCACCGGGACGAGTGCGAAGAAGACCGAGGGCCAGGAGAAGTGCGCGAGAAGGACGCCGCCGACGACGGGCCCCACCGCGACCCCGAGCCCTGTCACGGCGCCCCAGATGCCGATCGCCCGAGCTCGCCGTCGGCGCTCGGGGAAGGTGTTGGTGATGATGGACAACGTGGTCGGGAAGATCACCGCGGCGCTCGCCCCCATGAGGAAGCGGACCAGGATCAGCGCGCTCGCGGACTCCACCAGACCGCCGGCGAGGCTGCTCAGGGCGAAGCCGGCCAGCCCCGCCAGGAGGGCCGGTCGTCGGCCGAAGCGGTCTCCGAGGGAGCCGGCGGTGAGCACCAGGGAGGCGAAGGCGAGGTTGTAGGCGTCGACGATCCACTGGAGGTCATGGGTATCGGCATCCAACTCCCGGCTGAGGTCGGGAAGCGCGACGTTGACGATCGTCGTGTCCAACGTGATGGCCAGAGCGGCCAGGCAGACCGTGCCGAGAACGACGTTCTGCCGTGAAGGCGAGCGAGAAGGCATCACAGCCTCCAGTTCCACCACAATGTTGACGTTGGCTACATGGGTATAAAGGGATATTTGCACGATATGGTGACATCGTCAACATGGGATCGGGTGAGCGAGGGGATCGCGATGCAGAAGCGCGGATACCATCACGGAAACCTGCGCGAGGCCCTGGTGGAAGCGGGCCTGTCCCTCGCCCGTGCCGGAGGGCCGAGGTCCGTCGTGCTCCGCGCCGCGAGCCGTGAAGCAGGCGTCTCCCACAACGCCGCCTACCGGCACTTCGAGGACCGTGAAGCGCTTCTGGCAGCGGTGTCGCACCGCTGTATGGGAAGGCTCGGCACGTTGATGGACCTGAGGCTGGCCTCGGTGACCGAGGGCACCGACGGCCCCCAGGGGTGGGCATGGGCACGCCTCGATGCCCTGGGAAGGGCGTACGTGGAGTTCGCCCGCACCGAGCCGGGGTGGTTCCAGACGGCCTTCTCCGCGACCGGCTCCCACGCCCCGCTCCTGCCGCAGGCGCCGGAGAGCGCCCCGCACCCCTTCCTCCTGCTCGCCCGGTGCCTCGACGACCTGACGGAGACGGGGGCCGTACCGGCGGACCGGCGGCACGGCTCCGAGTACGCGGCCTGGTCCGCGGTGCACGGCCTGAGCCATCTGCTCATCGACGGACCGCTTCGCGATCTGCCCGAAGAAGAAGTGCAGTTGGCCCTGAGCACCACACTGTCGGTCGTCAGCCGCGGGCTCTGACGACCGCGACCGGTGGGGGCTCCGGGGCGGGTGATCAGTCGTTCACGGGGTGCGGCTCCGCGTCGTGGAGGTCGCCTCCGACGCATGGGGGGAAAGCCGTGCCCGGTTCCCCACTTCGTGGTGGCGTGTCGGGTAGGACCGCTCCGTCCGTGACGACAGGGTGGCCGGAGATTCCGACGCAGAAGGAGCGAGCATGCCCGAAGTCACCACCCCCTACGCGACCGGCACCCCGTGCTGGGTGGATCTGATGGCGAAGGACCAGCAGGCCGCGCTGGACTTCTACCGCGATCTCCTCGGCTGGCAGGGAAAGCCCGGCCCCGACGAGTTCGGCGGGTACGCGGTCTGCGAGCTGCACGGCAGGGCCGTGGCCGGCATCGGCCCGGCGATGGCGCCCGAGGGAATGCCGGAGCCGCCGACGGTCTGGACCGGCTACCTGGCCACCACGGACGCCCAGGCCACGCAGGACGCGATCGTCTCGGCGGGCGGCACGCTGCTCGTCCCGGCCATGGACGTCGGCGACCTGGGCCGGATGCTGGTCGCGGCGGACCCGCAGGGCGCGGTGTTCGGCGTGTGGCAGCCCGGCGAGTTCTTCGGCGCGCAGGTGGTGAACGAGGCGGGCGCCCTGACCTGGAACGAGCTGCACACCAGCGACGTGCCGGCCGCCACCGCGTTCTACGGCGAGGTGTTCGGGGCGGAGATCGAGCCGCTGGACGGCGCCGACTCCTACTGGGAGCTGCGGGTCGGCGGCCGCGCGGTCGGCGGTGTCACCCTGCTGGCCAACGACCCGCCCGGCACCCCCGCGCACTGGCTGACGTACTTCGCGGTCGACGACGTGGACTCCACCGTGGACGCACTGGTCAAGCGGGGTGGCGCCGTGCTGGCGCCGCCGTTCGACATGATGGCCGGCCGGATGACCGTGGTCGCCGACCCGCAGGGCGCCGTCTTCGCGATGATCAAGCCCCAGCCCCTGGCCTAGAACGGCAGGAGGCGGCGGGCCGCCCGGGCGGCGTCCGTAAGCGGACTCCACCCGGGCGGTGCGCCGGTCAGCGGGTCAGGTGCACGAAGTGCCGGTCCGGCGTCTGCCACGTGCCGTACGGGGTCCAGCCCGCGGCCCTCGCCTCGGCACACAGGGCGCGGGTGCCGAGACGGGCCCACCAGAAGGGGATCCCGCGTCCGCCGAAGCCGTCCTCGACGTGCACCTCGACGCGCTCGTCGACGTCGGTGGTCGCCACCTCGACGAGGAGGGATCCGCCGGGTGCGGCCAGTGCCGCCGTCCGGCGCAGCAGGGCGGCCGGGTCGCCGCCGATGCCGATGTTGCCGTCGATGAGCAGGACCGTGCCCCAACCGCCCTCGCGGGGAAGCGGGTCGAAGACGGACCGGCACAGGGCGCTGCCCCCGGCCCGGACCGTGCGGGCCACCGCCTCGGGGGTCACGTCCACACCGAGCGCGGCGCGGCCGAGTCCGGCGAGGGCGGCGACGAGGCGGCCCGGTCCGCAGCCGATGTCGAGCACGGGCCCGGTGCACCGCGCCAGCACGGTGTCGTCGGCCGCGTCGGGCTCGGCACACCACCGTTCGACGTCGAGCGGCAGCCGCCGGCCGTCGTGACGCCGGAGGTAGAGCGGGCCCCGGCCGGCGCGCAGGGCATCGGCGTACGGGTCGGCCCGCCAGGCCCGCGTGGCCGGTTCGGTGAGCTGCGCGGTCATCGCGTGATCGCGCAGAGGCCGGAGTGCAGGGCGGCGAAGCGGGTCCGCGGCGCGCCGGCGGCGACCCGTTCCGCGTCGGCGGGGGAGTCCACGTCGCACAGTTCGGGCAGGTCCCGCACGGTCAGCCCCGCGGCCGTCAGCCGTCGCCGCTGGACCTCACCGGTGTGTGCCACGGACATGGGGACGCCGAGCAGGAGGGCCGGGTCGGGATCGGCCAGGCCGAGTGCCCAGAACCCGCCGTCGTCGGCGGGCCCGAACCAGGCGTCCGCCTCCGTGAAGTCCAGCCCGAGCGCGAGGAGGCCCGGGGTGACCTGCGGTGTGTCCATGCCGATCAGCAGGGCCGGTCCTTCGGCCAGGGCGAAGGCGGCGGCCAGCCGGACGTCCAGGCCGCCGGCGGACTGCGGGACGACCTCGATGCCGGCCGGGACCCAGGGACCCGGCCGTCCGTCGAGGACCAGGACGCGCCGCCGGGCCGGGGTGGCCAGGACCACCGCGAGGGTGTCCTCCAGTGCGGCGCGCGCGAGGTCGGCGGCCTGCCGCGTGCTGAACCGCGGGGTCAGACGGGTTTTCACCCGCCCCGGAACGGGCGCCTTGGCGATGACGAGGAGGGTGCTCATGCCGAGACTCCTTCGGTGCGCGCGGACCGGGCCGACGGCGGCTCGGCCAGAACCCCGCGCATGTCGCGGACGGCGTTCCAGGTGCCCCGCCAGGTCCCGGTGACCTTGGACCTTCCCGTGCGGGGCAGGTAGGGGACGTCCGTCTCGGCCACCCGCCAGCCCGCGTCGGCGGCCCGTACGACCATCTGGAGCGGATAGCCGCTGCGCCGGTCCGTCAGCCCCAGGCCGAGCAGGGCCTCGCGGCGCGCCACGCGCATCGGGCCGAGGTCGTGCAGGCGCAGCCCGGTGCGGCGACGCAGCATCCGGGCCAGGGCGACGTTCCCGGCCCGGGCGTGGGCGGGCCAGGCACCGCGGCCCTGGGGACGGCGGCGGCCGAGCAGCAGGTCCGCCTCACCGGCGGCGACCCGTTCGGCCATGGGGGCGAGCAGGCCGGGGTCCAGGGAGGCGTCGCAGTCGCAGAAGCAGACGAGTTCGGCGCGTGCGGCGAGCAGCCCCGCGTGGCAGGCGGCGCCGAAGCCGCGCCGGGGCTCGTGCACGACGGTGGCACCGAGGGACCGGGCGAGGTCGGCCGAGCCGTCGGTGGAGCCGTTGTCGACGACGATGGCCCGCCACCCCGCCGGCACCCGCGCGAGGACCCAGGGCAGTGCCCCGGCCTCGTCGAGGCAAGGAAGTACGAGGTCCGCGCGGGGCGGACGAGCAGAAGGAGTCACCCTCCACACCGTAGGAACCGGAACGCGGAGAAGGGCGTTTTGAGACCTTACGAAACGCGGACACCACGCCGCCCGGCGGCATGCGCGGCTCCTTTCGGTGCCACCCTGGGCGCATGGCCAACAGCATCGAAACCGGTTCCGGTCCCGGCCCCGTCCCCGGTGGCGTCGCGGGCCGCGTCCTGGTCGTGGACGACGACCCGACCGTCTCGGAGGTCGTGGCGGGGTACCTGGAGCGCGCCGGATTCACCGTCCACCGGGCGGAGGACGGCCCGGCCGCGCTGGAGGCCGCCGCCCGTCACCGGCCGGACCTGGTCGTCCTCGACCTGATGCTGCCGGGCATGGACGGTCTGGAGGTCTGTCGCCGGCTGCGCGCGAGCCGGCTGCGCGCGAGCGGATCCGGGACGCGGACCCTGCCCGTGGTGATGCTCACCGCACGGGGAGAGGAGGAGGACCGCATCCTGGGCCTGGAGGTCGGCGCGGACGACTACGTGACGAAGCCCTTCAGCCCGCGCGAACTGGTCCTGCGGGTGATGTCGGTCCTGCGCAGGGTGTCCTCCACCGTCCCGGAGACCGAGCCCGAACTTGCCGCGGCCGGCCTGTCCGTGGACCCCGCCGCCCGCCGTGCGACGAAGGACGGCGCGGAACTCGCGCTCACGCTGCGGGAGTTCGACCTCCTCGTCTACTTCCTCCGGCATGCCGGGCAGGTCTGCGACCGGGAGCGGCTGATGCGCGGCGTCTGGGGCTGGGACTTCGGTGACCTGTCCACCGTCACCGTGCACGTCCGCAGACTGCGGGCGAAGATCGAGGGGGATCCCGCCGATCCGCAGCTGATCAGGACGGTGTGGGGCGCCGGATACCGCTTCGAGGGGCGCCCGGGCCCGTCCGGCCCGCCCGGTGCCGCGAGGCGGACGGAGGCGGGCGACGGCCGTGCGTGATCTCCTGCTCATCGCCCTGTACGCACTCCTCGGCGCGGCCGCCGCCGGACTGCTCGGCGCCGTCGCGCTGCGGATACTGCGTCGCCGCAGCGTGGCCGTCTCCCTGGCCGTCGTCGCGGCGGTCGCCGTGTCCGCCATGCTCGCGGGGACCCTCTCCGTGGCCCGGGCCATGTTCCTGTCGTCCCACGACCTCGCCGTGGTGACCACCGTCGTCGCCATGGCCGCCGCCGTCTCCCTCGGCACCGCACTGCTGCTGGGCCGACGGGTCGTCCTGCGCTGCCGGGAACTGCTCGCCGCGGCACGCGACTTCGGCGAGGAGGGCACCTTCACGGCTCCGGCCGCCCAGGCCCCCGCCGAACTCACGGCTCTGAGCCGTGAACTGGCCCTGACCAGCAGGCGTCTGGCAGCGTCGCGTGAACGCGAACGAGCCCTGGAGACCTCCAGACGCGAGCTCGTCGCCTGGATCTCGCACGACCTGCGGACCCCGCTGGCCGGGCTGCGCGCCATGTCGGAGGCGCTGGAGGACGGCGTGGTGACCGATCCGGTCCGCTACCACCAGCAGATGCGCGCGGAGGTGGAGCGCCTCAACTCCATGGTCACCGACCTGTTCGAACTGTCCCGCATCCATGCCGGCGCGCTGTCGCTCAGCCCGACCCGCATCTCCCTCTACGACCTCGTGGGCGACGCCGTGGCGGGCGCCGACGCCCTGGCCCGGCAGCACGGCGTACGCCTGGCGGGCGGTGCCGTGGATCCGCTGCCCGTGGAGGTCGACGGCAAGGAGATGACCCGGGTGCTGTCCAACCTGCTGGTCAACGCCATCCGCCACACCCCGGCCGACGGCACGGTCGCCATCGCCGCCGAACGCCGGGCGAACGCGGTGGTCCTGTCCGTCACGGACGCCTGCGGCGGCATCCCCGAGGAGGACCTGCCCCGCGTCTTCGACACCGGCTGGCGGGGGAGCCGGGCCCGTACGCCCCCCTCGGGCGCGGGCCTGGGTCTCGCGATCGTCCGCGGCATCGTCGAGGCGCACGCCGGACACGCCGACGTCCACAACGTGCCCGGCGGCTGCCGCTTCGAACTGACCCTCCCGGCCCCCGTGTGAGAGCCGAGGACACCGGGCGCGACGGCGGCGAGCGGGACCGGGCACGAGGAAGCCGTCGGCGACCGCGGCGGGATCCCGCCCGCGCGGGTGCGCTCCGCCATCGGAATGACATTCCGGGGACTCGGCCGACCCGCCCGCCCCGGAACCCCGCACGGATGCGTTCGCGCTCGCCACTCTGATCGGGAACGACGGCTTCGTACGCCCGGGGAGCGGCATGCAGGGCTCCCCGGCCGTCACCGCAGACCCGACACCACGGAGGTTCCCATGACCCACCCCGGTCTCCTGGCCCGCATCGAGGCCAGGCCCGAGCACGCCGCGCAGGTCCAGGAACTCCTGGAGAACGCCCTGGAACTCGCCCGCGGGGAGACGGGGACCGTCACCTGGTACTCCTTCAAGCTCGGACCGACCACCTTCGGCGTCTTCGACACCTTCGACGACGAAGCGGGACGCCAGGCCCATCTGAGCGGCCCGATCGCCGCCGCCCTGATGGACATCGCCCCCACCCTCCTCGCCGAGGCCCCCGACATCCGGCACGTCGACGTCCTGGCCGCGAAGCTCCCGTGAAGCGTCCCGCCGGCGCGGGCGGACCGGGGCGCCGACGCCCCGCCTGACCCACCCCGCTCGGTGGAAGCGGGCCGGCGTGCACGGTGTGTCCCGAGCCGGTCCGCTCCCACGGCAGGGGACGTCCTCCCCGTCACGCCGGGTCCGGCGGACGCGAGGCGCCGTGCGGCCCGCGCCCATCCCCCGTCTCGGCGGGTCCGAATCGTCACCGAGTGAACGCGCTCCGGACGTTCCCGTACGAAGGCGGGCCCCATGATCACCCTGGTCCTCATCGGTCTGCTCGGCGGTCTGATCACAGCCGTCTCGCCGTGCATCCTGCCGGTCCTGCCGGTGGTCTTCCTGGCGGGCGGCCCGGGCACCGAGCCGCCGAAGCGGAGCGTGACCCCGCAGCGGGAGCCGCCCGGGGCCCCGGCGCCGGGCGACGTACGGGTCGAGGCACCACCGCAGGAGGCCTCCCGGCCCCTTCCCAACCGTCGGCCCTACGCCGTCGTCGCCGGACTGGTGCTCAGCTTCGGCTTCTTCACCCTGCTCGGAGTCACGATCATCTCGGCGCTCGGGCTGCCCCAGGACATCCTGCGCTCCATCGGCCTCTCCCTGCTGGTCCTCATCGGCCTCGGGCTGATCTTCCCCGCCGTCGAGCGGCTGCTGGAAAGGCCCTTCGCCCGGATCCCGCAGCGGCAGGTCAACAAGGAGGGCAGGGCCTTTCTCCTCGGCCTGGGCCTCGGGCTCCTCTACGTCCCCTGCGCCGGACCCGTCCTCGCCGCGATCACCGTCGCCGGAGCGCGCGGTGAGATCGACGCCGACATCGTCGTCCTCACCCTCTCCTTCGCCGCCGGCACCGCGATCCCCCTTCTCGCGTTCGCCCTGGCGGGCCGCCGCGTGGCGGAGCGCGTCGCCGCCTTCCGGACCCGCGCCCGCAAGCTGCGGATCGTGGCCGGGGCCCTCATGATCGTGCTGGCGTTCGCCCTCGCCTTCGACGTCACCACCGCGCTGCAGAAGGCCCTGCCCGACTACACGGCGGCCCAGAAGAAGGTCGAGGACAGCGACACGGCCCGGCAGCAGCTCTCCGGTCTGTACGACGACTCCAACAAGGAGCTCTCGCGCTGCGAGGACGGGGTCGACGAGCTCCGCTCCTGCGGTGCCGCCCCGCAGTTCGCCGGCATCAGCACGTGGCTGAACACGCCCGGCGGCCGGCCCGTCGACCTGGCCGCCCTGCGCGGCCGTGTGGTCCTGATCGACTTCTGGACCTACTCCTGCATCAACTGTCGGCGCAGCCTGCCCCACGTCGAGGCCTGGGACCGCGCCTACCGCGACAAGGGCCTGACCGTCATCGGTGTCCACTCACCCGAGTTCGCCTTCGAGAAGGACGCGGGCAACGTCGCCGACCAGGCCCGCAAGCTGGGTGTCACTTACCCCGTCGCCCTCGACAACAAGCTCGACACCTGGGACAACTACCGCAACCGGTTCTGGCCCGCCAAGTACCTCGTCGACGCACAGGGCACCGTCCGCTACTTCACGTTCGGCGAAGGACGGTACGCGCAGACCGAGAGCCTCATCCGCGACCTCCTCACCCGGGCCGACCCCGCGGTGCGGCTCCCGCCCGCCACCGGCCAGAGCAACGACGACCTCGCCTCCGGGCGCACCCCGGAGACCTACCTCGGCACCGGTCGCATCCGCGGTTACGCGGGCACCCCCGAGCTCGTGAAGGACCGCGCGACCGTCTACGCCTATCCCGCCGGCGGCGTCCGCCTGAACCGGCTCGCCCTCGCCGGGACGTGGAAGGCCTCGTACGAGGAGTTCACCGCCGGGCCCGACGCCCGCCTCTCCCTCACCTACCGGGCGAAGAACGCCCACCTCGTCCTCGCCGGGGAAGGCACCCTGACCGTCCTGGTCGACGGCAGGGAGACCACCACCCTCAAGATCCACGGCTCACCCACCCTCTACCGCCTCACCGACGACGGGACCGCGCGCGAGGCGCACCTCGAACTCCGCTTCACCCCAGGACTCCAGGCCTTCGCCTTCACCTTCGGGTGAACCGGCACAGGGGTGCCGGAGGCAGGTGGTCAGGCGCTTCCCGAGCGGTCCCTCCCGGCCCCCCGGACCGGCGGCCGGGAGGGCCGGCACGGGAGCCGTCGGATCGCCCAGGACGGCGGCCAGCGAACGGGGGAGGACGTCCGGCCAGCCCAGGAGCCGCAGTCCCCGCACGGCGTTCTCGTCGCAGCAGATCTCCAGCCCGGCACAGTCCGTGCGATGCCAACCCATGTCCGCAGCCATGAGGACACGGTCGTGTTCGGCGCCGCCGCGCCACGGCGTGCCCGCCCCGAACGGCGACGATCCCACCCGACCGGACCAGCCCGGACCCCTCTTCTTGCGCCAGGCGGGTGGCGTCCACCGCGCCCGCACATCCGGGGCGGCCGCGTTCCCGCGGCCGCCCACGGACCGTGCGGTTCACTCCGGGGCGACCGGGGCGTACCAGTCGGCGGGGGTCGCGGGCATCGCCGAGCCGCCGTCCCGGGTCGGGCGGACGCAGAGGATCTGGTCGACGCCCATGCGCCCCTCGGAGAACGCGATCGCCGCGCCGGCCAGATAGAGGCGCCACACCCGGGCCGTCGCCGTCCCGACGAGCGTCTCGACGGCGTCCGCACGCTCGTCGAGACGGGAGCGCCAGGCGTCGATGGTGGTCTTGTAGTGCTCGCGGAGCGACTCCACGGAGCGCGCCTCCAGGCCTGTCGCCTCCAGGACGTCCAGGGTCCGGCCGACGGGACGCATGTGCATGTCGGGGGCGATGTACGTCTCGATGAACGCGCCCCCGCCCGGCGCCCGGGCTCCGCGGGACATCTGCTGGATCAGGAGCCGGCCCTCGGGCCGCAGCGCGTCGTGCAGCAGGGTGGCGAAGGCGGGGTACTCGGCGTCGCCGACGTGCTCGCCCATCTCGACGGCCGCGGCCGCGTCGTAGCCGCCGCCGTCGATGTGCCGCCAATGCCGCAGCTGCACGTCCACGAGGTCCCCCACCCCCTCGCGCGCGGCGCGCGCGGTGACGAAGTCGTGCTGGGCGGCGGAGAGGGTGACGGCGGTGACCCGGGCCTGGTGCTCCCTGGCGGCGTGCAGGGTCAGGGACCCCCAGCCGCAGCCGACGTCGAGCAGGCGGTCCCCGGGGCGCAGGGCGAGTTTGCGGCAGATCAGCTCGAGTTTGTCCCGCTGGGCGTCGGCCAGCGTGTAGGCCGGGTCGTCGGGGCGCGTCCAGTAGGCGCAGGAGTACGCCATCGACGCGTCGAGGAGCAGCGCGTAGAAGTCGTTGGAGAGGTCGTAGTGGTGACTGATCGCGGCCCGGTCCCGCGAGGCGCTGTGCAGACCGCCGGTCAGGCGCGCGCGCCCGTCGGGACGGCGCGGGGGAGGGCCGGCCGCGCCGAGCCGGACGGCGAGGGCGGCGGACGCGGCCAGCGCGGCCGGCCCGGGGCGCGCCGCCCGGCGGTCGCGTACGGTCCGGCCGGCCCGGGACAGCGCCTCGGCGAGGTCGCCGTCGACCTCGAGGTCGCCGGTCACATAGGCCTCGGCGAGGCCGAGTTCGCCCGGCTGCCACAGCAGGCGCCGAAGGGCGTCGGGTGACCGGAGCACGACCAGGGGAGCGTCCCGCGGACCCGCGTGGCTGCCGTCCCAGGCGCGCAGCCGCACCGGGAGCGGGCCGGGGAGGAAGTGGCCGATGAGCTGGGCGAGACGGTCGGCGGTGGACCTCATCGACGGGTCCCTTCGGTGAGGAGGAGCTGGCGGACATCGAGGTAGCGGGAGCGGAATCCCGCCTCCGAGTAGGCGAGGTAGAACTCCCACATGCGCTGGAAGACGGGGTCGAAGCCGAGGGCGGTGACGGCGGGGCGCCGGCCGGTGAACCTCTCCCGCCACAGGCGGAGGGTCTCCGCGTAGTGCTCGCCGTACCCGTGGTCGGCGACGGTGGTCAGCCCGGCGGCCGCGGAGTGCTCGGCGATGGCCCTGCGGGAGGGGATCAGTCCGCCGGGGAAGACGTACTTGCTGATCCACGTGTGGGTGGCGGCGGTGTGGAGCATCTGCCGGTGGCCCATGGTGATGGACTGCAGGGCGATCCTGCCGCCGGGGGCGAGCGCGCGGCGCAGCGCTGTGAAGTACGCGGGCCAGTACTCGGCGCCGACCGCCTCGATCATCTCGACGCTGATCACGGCGTCGTGACGCCCCTCGGCGTCGCGGTAGTCGCGGAGTTGGACCTCGACCCGGTCGGTGAGACCGGCGTCCGCGATGCGCTCGCGTGCCAGTGCGGCCTGTTCCTCGGAGAGGGTCAGGGTGGTCACGCGCGCGCCGCGTGCGGCGGCCCGCAGCGCGAGTTCGCCCCAGCCGGTGCCGATCTCCAGGAGCCGGGTGCCCTCTCCGACGCGGGCGAGGTCCAGGAGCCGGTCGATCTTGCGGTGCTGGGCGCGCTCCAGGGAGGCGAACCGGGCGGGAAACGCGGTGAACACGGCGGCGGAGTAGGTGAGCGTGGGGTCCAGGAACGCCGAGAACAGGTCGTTGGACAGGTCGTAGTGACGCCCGATGTTGTCGCGGGCCCCGGCGCGGGTGTTCCGGTCGGCCGAGGGGCGGGCGGACACCCACAGGTGGCGAAGGGTGCGCAGCGGGGCGGGCACGAGGTCGTCCACGTGCTCGGCGAGGACGGTCAGGACGCCGGCCAGGTCGTCGCTGTCCCATTCGCCGGCCATGTAGGACTCGCCGAAGCCGATCAGTCCGTGGCGGCCGACGCGCCGGTGGAAGGCGTCGGCGTCGTGGAGGGTCAGGACGGGGCCGGTGGCGGCACGGCCGTCGGTGTTCCCGGTCAGGGACAGCCGGTCCAGGGCCCGGCCGACGAGGTGCCGGGACACGGACGTACGCAGCGTGCCCGCCGACGGCGGCCGGGCCACGTCGGGCCAGCGGTCGGCGTCGACGACCGTTGCGCGGACCGCGGGGCCCTGCCCGGAAGCCGTGGGACCGGGGGCCGGACGCGCCTGCGGGGGGACGCCGACGGCGGGGCCGGGCCGCCGCGGGAGACTCCGGGAGGTGAGCGTGGGACGGGTCACGGCAGCATGCCTTTCTGTGGGGTGGACCGGGGACGGGGCTGTACGGGCAGTCCGCGCAGCAGCAGGTGGACGCCGTGGCGGCGGATGCCGGCCCACACGGCGGCGGTGGACCAGGGCCTGCGCGCGGCGGCGGACAGCAGGGAGGACACGGTGGCGGGCCGGCGGCGGCCCCGGACGACCGCGGTGAACGCCCGGCCGTCCGCGTTCCCGAGGTGGACGGTCAGGCTCAGGAGTTCCCCGGGCAGCGGCAGGCGCATCCGGTAGCGTCCCTCGACCGCGAAGAACGGCGAGACGTAGAACTCCTTCTCGACCTCGGCCTCGTCGGCCCCGTCCGTCCGCAGCAGGTAGCAGTGGCGCTCGCCGTAGGTGTTGTGCACCTCCGCCACGACGCACACCGGGGCGCCGGACGGGTCGTGACACCAGTACACGCTCAGCGGGTTGAAGACGAACCCGAACACCCGGGCGTGCGCCAGCATCACCACGCGCCCGCCCTTGAGGTCGATGCCGTGGGCCGCGAGGAAGCCGTCGAGCCCGGCACGGATGGATCCGGCGCCGCCGCCGAAGTGGTCCCGGGCGTCGAAGCGGGCGAGCGGCCGGAGCGGCGGGGGCAGGACCGGCGGCCGGTCGAGGTCCACGCACCACAGGTAGGTGCGGTGGCGCAGGGAATGGCGCAGGGGCGTGCGCCGGACGTGGGTGATGACGCACTCGTACAGCGCGGCGGACACCGCACCGCCGGGGGCAGGCGGGGATATGACGCTGCGTTCGGCCGAGGTCACCAGTCCACCCCCAGGGAGTGGGCCGCCTCCACACCGGAGCGGCAGCCGTCCTCGTGGAAGCCCCACCCGTGCCAGGCGCCGGCGTACGCGGTCACGCCCGTGCCGAGGCGGGGGAGTTCCCTCTGCGCCGCCACCGAGGCGGGGGTGTACACCGGGTGCTCGTAGACCATCCGCTCCACCACCCGGTCGGGTGCGATGTCCTCCTCACCGCCCAGGGTGACGACGTAGCCCGTGCCGGCGGGCAGCCGTTGGAGGCGCTCCATGTCGTAGCTGACGTGCACGGGGTCGACCGACGGCGTGCAGCCGGCCATGCGGTAGTTCCAGCCGGCACGTGCGCGGGGCGAGCGGGGCAGGACCGAGGTGTCGCTGTGCAGCACGGTGGGGTTCCGCTCGTACCGGAAGGCACCCAGGAGCCGCTTCTCGTCCGCGGTGGGGTCGGCGAGCAGGCGCAGCGCCTGATCGGGGTGGGTGGCGATGACCACGGCGTCGTAGGTCTCGGTGGCGCCGTCGCGGGTCGTGACCGCCGCCGCGTCCCCGGTGCGCCGGACGGCGTCGACCGGGCTGCCGGTCAGGACACGGTGGATCCGCTTGGCGACGGCCGTGACGTACGCGGACGAGCCACCGGTGACGGTCTTCCACCGGGGGGATCCCGTGACGGACAGCAGGCCGTGGTGGTCCAGGAACCTGAACAGATAGACGGCCGGATAGGACAGGGCCGTGCGCGCGGGGCAGGACCACACCGCCGCGACGAGCGGAAGGGCGAAGTGGCTGACGAAGTAGGGGGAGAAGCCTCCCCGGCGCAGGAACTCCCCGAACGTCAGGCCCGTATGGCCCCCGCGGGCCAGCAGGCGGCGGGCACCCCGGTGGAAGACGGGCACCTCCGCGAGCAGCCGCAGGTGGCGGCCCCGCAGCGCGGCCCTGGACGCGAAGAGGCCCGCCGGGCCCCGGGCGCCCGCGTACTCCAGGCCGCAGCCGTCGCACCGCACCGACATGCTCATCTCGGCGTCCTGCGTGGAGATCCCCAGCTCCCGGAACAGCCGCAGCAGGGTGGGGTAGGTCCGCTCGTTGTGGACGATGAACCCCGAGTCCACGGCGACGGCCCGCCCGTCGGGCGCGGCCAGTTCGCGGGTGTGGGCGTGCCCGCCGAGCCGTCCGTCCGCCTCGTACACGGTGACCTGACACGAGGCCGACAGGACGTACGCGGCGGAGAGCCCCGCCACCCCGGCACCGACGACCGCCACCCTCCGGTCTTCCTCCACAACCGCTCCCGCCACTCGACACGCAGCACGGCCACTGCCCTTCACCCGTACTTCGCAGCGGTCGGGCGACCGGATTGGAGTGATCCGTGGGGCGGCGTGAGGGGACCCGTCCGCTGGGGACGGTCAGGCGGGAAGGGCCATCAGGAGCAGGGGGGTGGTGGTCGGCCGGGCGGAGCCTCCGGCCGGTTCGAGGGTGAGTCCCACGGCGCCCGCGTCGGCCGGGTCGCCGGAGAGCACGACGGTTCCGTCGTGGTCGATGAACCCGGCCGGGCGCATCGTGCCGTCGTGGTCGAGCCACAGCTGGTACGTCCGGCCCGCGGCGGGTGCGGGCAGGCCCGTGGCGGTGAAGACGGCCGCGTTCCGCCTCGGGGAGGCGACGACGGTGGTGAACGCCCCGTTGGCGGCCCGTCCGTGGACCGTGCGGGCGTCAGAGGCGGCCAGGACCGCGCCGACCGCGTCGAGCTGCCGCTGGGACTGACGGGCCTGCCGCTCGTACTCCTGCGCGTGCTGGGACTGCCACACCGTGGCGCCGCCGAGCACGGCCGCGGCCACACCGGCGGCCAGGGCCAGCGGGAGTGCCTTGCGGCGCAGCCCGCCGAGGAGGGGTACGGCGGCGGGCGCGGGCAGGCGGGGCGGGAGCTGGCGGACACCCTCGACGGCGGCCATGACCCGGGTCCTGGCCGACACGGGCGGTGCCTGGGAGACCGCCGCCGCCAGGCGCGCCGCGGTCTCCCGGAACTCCGCGGCCTCCTGCCGGCAGGCGTCGCACTCCCTCAGGTGGTCCTCGAAACCGGCGCGTTCAGCGGGGTCGAGCGCGCCCAGGGCATAGGCGGCGGAGAGCGTGTGGGCGTCGGTCGCGTGCTGTCTCATGTGGTCACCCCCATGCAGTCGCGCAGCCGGACGAGCCCGTCGCGCATGCGTGTCTTGACGGTGGGAAGAGGCGTGCGCAGGGTCTCGGCGACCTCACGGTAGGTCAGCCCCTGGTAGTAGGCCAGGGTCACCGCCTGCCGCTGCAGTTCGGTCAGACCGCGCATGCACCGGCGCACCTGTTCGGACTCCAGCCGGGTCTCGACCTGCTCGGCGACCTCGTCGAACGCGGTGGTGTGCTCACGGGAGGCCTGGGCCTGCTCGCGGTCGGAGGCCGCCTGGGCGGACCGGACGCGGTCGACGGCCCGCCGGTGGGCGATGGTCGCCGCCCAGGTGGTCACGGAGCCGGCGTCGGGCCGGTAGCGCGCGGCCTGGCGCCACAGGTCGATCATCACCTCCTGGGCGACCTCCTCGGACTGGGACCGGTCGCGGACGACTTTGAGGACGATCCCGAACACCAGGGGTGCGAGGCTGTCGTAGAGGACGGAGAAGGCCTGCTTGTCCCCGTGGGCGACCTTCCGCATGACGTCGGCCAGGTCGGCACGGTCCGCGGCGGGCCCGGCACCGAAGGGGAGCGGTCGGGTCACCGGCGCCGCTCCGGCCGTGCCGAGGAGGCGAGGGGACGGCCGGGTGCGGCCGTCGGGGGGCGGAGCGTCCATCGCATGTCTGTCCTTGACTGTTCGCTCGGGCGATCGCGGTGCGGACCGTGCGGGCCGCGTCGGCCACCTCTGGAGGGGCGTGTCAGCAGTGCTTCGTAGCGGACGGGCGTGCGGATGGGGCGGTTTCGTCACCCTCGCTCCCGGCGACTGACCCGTTCGAGGGAAGAGTGCGCCGCCGGCCCAGCCGACGGGCGGCCCGCGGCGAAGGCACGGTCGAGGGAGGCACCCGAGGTTCCGGTGCTCCCCGCAGGCCGAGCGGATCCGCCGCCCGGTCTCGGATGTCCATGGGAGGTAGTCGAGATGGTTCGTGTACGACGTGGTCTCGCGGTGGCGGTGGCGGCCGGCGCCGTCGTGATGGGCGGCGCGGCGATGGCTTCGGCCGACGCCGGGGCCCAGGGCGTGGCCGCGTACTCGCCGGGAGTGGGCTCGGGCAACCTGATCCAGGTACCCGTCCACATCCCGGTCAACGCCTGCGGCAACACCGTCAGCGTCATCGGGCTGCTGAACCCGGCCTTCGGCAACACCTGCGTCAACGCCTGACGCACACCGGAAGAGATGCCGGTCCGCCGCCGCACGACGAGGCGGCGCGGACCGGTGACCCGATCCGGCGCGGGCACACGGCTGTTCCGGGGAAGCCGGGTGCCCGCAGGGACGGTGCGCCGGG
>NZ_JBHWFF010000015.1:28902-80456 GCF_042733785.1 Streptomyces sp. NPDC059695
CCGGCGCGGGCAGTCGTCGTGGGCGCGCTGGGGGGGGTCCCCGGGGCTGCTGGGGGGGGGGGGGGGGGGGGCGGGCGCGGGGGTGGGCCCCCCCCCCCCCCCCCGCGGCAACCGGCTACCAGGTGAGCACGGCGATGACCTGCTTGCCACGGAGCGAGGGACTGACGAAGAGTTCCGCGCCGAGCGCCCGGACGATGCGCAGACCGCGCCCTCCCGGTTCGGCGCGGCCGTGGTCGCCGCGCGGACCCGCCCGGACCACCGAGCCGTCGCTGACGGCGACACCCGCCCGCCCCCGCTCCAGGCCGATGGTGAGCGCGTAGGGCCCTTCGGCGTGCAGGACCGCGTTGGTGACCAGCTCCGAGACGATGAGGACGAGGTCCTCCGCGACGGCGGCCGGACACCGTGCCTCCTCCTGTGTCAGGAGCAGCGCCGCGGTGTGCCGGGCCTGTCGAGCCGCCTGGGCGGCCGACGGAAGCGGGACGTGCAGCGTCGCCGGAGCTGTGCGGGTCGTGGTGGCTGTACTCATGACTGTCCCTCGGACCGGCGGCCCTCCCGGACCAGGGGCCCGACGGACGGCTCGGCCGGTCGATCAGCAGGTGCGCCCCCTCGCCTGCGACGGCTTCCCAGGAGTGATTCGTGGCGAGGAGCCGGGCGGATGGCCGGTGACCCGCGTCGGCGTCGACTCTCCTTCCGACGCGAGCGGCCCGGCCCACAGGGCAACAGGAGTCCGCGAGTTCACTCGTCCGGGTGTCGCACCCATCCACCGGGCGGGGTGTGCCGAATGCCGTGCGTGACCAGCTTCCGCAGCACTCTCTCCCGCGCCGCACGAGGCGCCCTGGCCGGCCTTCTGGCTGCCTTCACGGCGCTCGCCGTGGCCGAGCTGGTCGCCGGACTGGTGCGGCCCGCCGCGGGACCGGTGACCGTGGTGGGCGGCGCGGTGATCGACCGGACCCCGGCCGCGGTGAAGGACTTCGCGATCCGGCAGTTCGGCCAGAACGACAAGACGGTGCTGCAGCTCGGCATCCTCGCCGTCCTCGCCCTCATCGCCGTCGGCCTGGGCCTGGTCGCGCTGCGGCATCGGCGGATCGGCGCCGCCGGCGTGCTGCTGTTCGGCGTCGTCGGCGCCGCGGCGGCCCTCAGCCGGCCCGATTCCACGGGCGCCGGTGACGTGCTGCCCTCGATCGCCGGAGCTCTCGCCGGCTCCCTCACCCTCTGGGTCCTGGCCACCAGGGCGGCCCCGGCGGCCTCCTCCCCGGCGGACGACGGGGAGCCCGGAGCGTGGAGCAGGCGCGGATTCCTCACGGCGGCCGGCGTCACGGCCGTCGCGGCGACATCGGCGGGCGTGCTCGGGCGCTACCTCTCGGGCCGGCAGGGACAGGGCGCCCTCGCCTCGCGGGAGAGCCTCGTCCTGCCCGCGCCCGCCTCACCCGCTCCGGCCGTCCCGGCCGGCACGCGGCTGAAGGTGCCGGGCATCAGCGCGTTCACCACTCCGAACCGGGACTTCTACCGCGTCGACACCGCCCTGACCGTGCCCAAGGTCGACGCCGGGACCTGGCGGCTGCGGCTCCACGGGAAGGGCGTCACCCGCCCGCTCACGTACACCCTCGACGAGCTCCTGGCCCGCCCGCTCATCGAACGCGACATCACGCTGACCTGCGTCTCGAACGAGGTCGGCGGCCCCTACGTCGGCACCGCCCGCTGGCTCGGCGTCCCCCTGCGCGACCTGCTCGGGGAAGCCGGTGTCCGGCCCCCGTCCGGAGGCGGTACGGCGGATCAGCTGGTGGCCCGTTCGGTGGACGGCATGACGCTCGGCTCACCGGTCGAGGACGTGATGGACGGCCGGGACGCGATGCTCGCCGTCGGCATGAACGGCGAGCCGCTCCCCTTCGACCACGGGTTCCCGGTCCGCATGCTCGTCCCCGGCCTGTACGGGTACGTCTCGGCCTGCAAGTGGATCGAGTCCCTCGAACTCACCACCTTCGACGCCTACGACCCCTACTGGGTCAAGCGAAAGTGGGCCCGCAGGGCGCCGATCAAGACGCAGGCACGCATCGACACCCCCAAGCCCTTCGCCCGCCCCGCCGCGGGCACCGTCACCGTGGCGGGCGTCGCCTGGGCCCAGCGCCGCGGCATCACCCGCGTCGAGATCCGCGTCGACGACGGGCCGTGGCAGGACGCCGACCTCGCCGCCCAGGACACCGTCGACACCTGGCGCCAGTGGTCCCACCGCTGGAAGGCCACACCCGGCGGCCACACGATCACCGTCCGCGCCACCGACGGCACCGGCCAGGTGCAGACCGAACAGCGCACCCGGACGATCCCCGACGGGGCGAGCGGCCGGCACAGCGTCTTCGTCACCGTCCCCTAGACCTCCGGACCGGCCCGCGGGCCGGTCCGGCAGCACCCCGAACACCCCACCCCGACCAGCAGTTCTCAAGGAGAAGACCATGAACGACGCCAAGATCCGCCGTACCGCGATCGCCGTCGCCGCGGCGGCCCTGCTGCCCTTCGCCCTCGCCGCCTGCTCCGACTCCGGCAGCGACACCAAGACCGCCCCCAGTGCTGCCGCGGGGGACCAGGCGAAGACGGACGCGAGCACGCCGGCGGACGACGCGATGACCGACGACCAGCCCTTCGGCCCGGCGTGTGCGGGTGTGCCGAAGTCGGGGGCGGGTTCGTTCGACGGCATGGCCAAGGACCCGGTGGCCACGGCCGCTTCGAACAACCCGGCCCTGTCGACGCTGGTCACGGCGGTGAAGAAGGCCGGGCTCGTGGACACGCTGAACAACGCGAAGGACATCACGGTCTTCGCGCCGACGAACGACGCCTTCGCGAAGATCCCGAAGGCGGACCTGGACAAGGTCCTCGCCGACAAGGCCACGCTCACCAAGATCCTCACCTACCACGTGGTGGGTCAGAAGCTGACGCCGAAGCAGCTGGAGAGCGGCTCCTTCGAGACCCTGGAGAAGGGCAAGATCACCACCTCCGGCTCGGGCGAGTCCTACAAGGTCAACGACACCGCGAGCGTGGTCTGCGGCAACGTCAAGACCGCCAATGCCAACGTGTACATCATCGACACCGTCCTCATGCCGAAGTAACGGCTGCCCGAGGCCCTCGAACCGCCGGTGGCGCCGCACCCTTCCTCGCCGGAGGGGGCGGCGCCACCGGCACGTCCGCAGGCAGGTCGCCCGCCGTCGCCGTCAGGACCGAGGCTCCGTGAACCGTGCGCGCGGAGGGATCAGACGACGGGTGGGCAGGCGACCAGAAGCGGCAGCAGGGGCAGCAACGGGGCCGTCAGGGCGACGGAGGCCAGGGAGCCCCGCAGGGCCGGGTGGGGAGCCGGCCGAGGGCCCAGGATGCGCTTCAGACGGAGGAGAGCCGTCGAACCGCTCACGCCGAAGGCCCCCTTCGGCACACGGCCCGCGGCCATCTCGTACAGGGCGGTGGCGACCACCTCGTGCGAGTGACTGCGCAGAGCCCGGTCGTCGGCGATCATCTCCAGCAGAACGGCCGTCTGCTCCCGTCCGCGACGCGCGAGCGGGACCCAGGGGAAGACCGAGGCGAACGCCTCCGCGGCCGCGAGCGGCACATGGTGGCGGCCGGAGACGTGCGCCCGCTCGTGCTCCAGGACGGCTCCGAGCTGTTCCTCCGCGAGGAGCCGCACGGCCGAGTCGCTCACGACCACGCGGGAGCGGAGGCCCGGGAGGCAGTAGGCCGCGGGCGTGCGGTGCGGGAGGACCACGGCGCGCAGGCGGTCGCAGCGCACGGCGACCTTGTCGAGCCGGTCCCGGTGCCGCGCGCGTACCACCGAGGCGCGGAGGAGGTGGAAGAGGAAGGAGCCGGCGAAGGCGAGGACGACCGCCAGCGGCAGCGCCAGGGCCAGCCGGTCGGCGGTGGTGGGGTCGGGCGCGGGCGCCTCCGTACCGAGACCGCAGGCGTGCAGCAGTCCCACCAGCCCGGCGTGGAGATGTTCCGTGGGCGTGGCCAGGTGGGAGGCGGCGAGCGCGGTCGCGAGCGTGAACGACACCATGAGGGCGAGCCACACGGCCGCGCCGAGCGCGGGCGCCCGGTGGGGCCAGGCGCTGCGCGTCATCACGCGCGGGGCCGCGACACCCACGACGGCCGCGTAGACGACGAGGGCCGTGGCCGCGTTCATGCTCCGTCCCGTCGCCCGACGTTCCGAAGGGCCGTACGGAGCGCGGCGATCTCCTCCTCGTCGAGGTTCTCGACGAAGTGCACCAGGGCGCCCTTGCGGTCGTCGGTGGCCTCCAGGCCGTCCTCCATGAGTGCCGCCGCGTACGCCTCGCGCGTCGCGGCGGCCTGGTACGACCAGATCCGGCCGTCACGGGTACGGGTGAGGTGACCCTTGTGGAAGAGGATGGTGGTGACGGTGGTGACGGTCGTGTACGCGACGTTCCGGTCCCGCTGGATGTCGTCGACGACCTCGCGCACGGTGGCCGGCCGGTTCCATCGCCAGAAGCGGTCCATGATCTCCGCCTCCAGTTCCCCCAGGCGACGCATGGACGTGTTCCTCTCCGCTGTGACGATCCGTTCCCATGGTAGACGGGGGTGGATCTCAGCCGATGCGGACGCCCCACATGAAGGGCATGCCGCTGCGCGCGATGGACTCGTAGCGGACCTGCGCGCCCGGCTTGGGGGAGTGGAGGATCTGCCCGTTGCCGGCGTAGAACCCGACGTGGCTGAGGTCGGTGCGCATGATGACGAGGTCGCCCGGCCTGAGGTCGCCGAGGGAGTTGATCCGCGTGCCGGCACCGGCCTGTGCCTGCGACGTCCGCGGCAGGGAGATTCCGGCCTGGCGAAAGGCCCAGGAGGTGAGTCCGGAGCAGTCGAAGGAGTTCGGTCCGGTCGCGCCCCAGACGTACGGCAGGCCGACCCGGCTCTGGGCGGCGCTGAAGGCCGCCGCGGCGCGCGGGGAGGCGCCGGGCTCGTCGCCGAGCTCGACGCGGGCGCCGGCACGGTTCGCCCGATCCTCCTCGGCCGCGATCCTGGCCCGCTCCTTTGCGGTCAGGGTGTTGAGCAGCCGCTGGGCCTCGCGGAGCTTTCCCTGGATCTCCGTCTTCCTCCTGCCGAGCTCCTGCCGGGTGGAGTCCAGGTCCCGGAGCTTCGCGGACGCCTCCCGCCGCTGCTGCTGGAGCGAGCGCTGCTGCGCGAGGAACTCGGTGAGGAGCGCGGACTGGCGGTCGCCCACGCGGTCGAGCGCGGACGCCCTCTCCAGATAGCCGTCCGGGTCCTGCGAGAGCAGCAACTGCAGGGAGGGGTCCAGGCCGCCCGAGCGGTACTGGCCGGCGGCGACGGTGCCGAGCCGGTCACGGAGTCCGTTCAGCTCGCCCTGCTTGCGCGCGGCCTCCTCCTGGAAGACCTTCACCTGCTTCTGGAGGCCCTCGGCCTTCTCCTTCGCGCCGTTGTACTTCTCCGTGGCCTGCGTCGCCGATTCGTACAGACGGTCGATCTGCGCCTGGACGCCCTTCTTGTCCGGGTCAGGGAGCGGGTCGGCGGAGGCCGACTGCGTGGACATGGCCACAGCGGCTGCCGCGGTCACGGTGAGGACACCGGTGAGGCGCTGACCCGGCTGTTTCGGGCGACGGTGGGAAGCCACGGGGGCGAGCTCCTTCTTCTCGGCCGCAGGGCAGCGCGAGCTCCCCTCTCCGGACCCGTGCGCGACGGACGGAACGGCGGCGCCTCCACCGCCGCCCCGGCGGGCGGCCGACCGTGTGAAGGCTCGCGAATACTAATCTCTTTAGAAACTAAGAATCAACGAAGAGGGGCCGGCCCGGAGTCGGGCCGGCCCCTTGGGGTTCCGTACGTGTGCGGGGTCGCCCCTTCAGGTCCGTACGGGCACGGGGCCGCCCCTTCGGGTCCGTACGGGTGCGGGCTGCCCCTCGGTCGGTCAGGGGTGCGCGGCGGGGGCGTGGGGGCGTCGGATGTCCTCCGGGTGGGCCGTGTGCCGGACGGCCTCCTCATAGGTGACGACGCCCGCCGCCACCAGGGCGTTGATGCCGGTCTCCAGGGTCTGCATGCCGTCGCGTTGGCCGGTCGAGACCATGTTGCGGATCTGGCGGGTCTTGCCCTCGCGGATCAGGTTGCGGATCGCCGACGTGCCCACCAGCACCTCGAAGGCGGCCACCCGGCCCCCGCCGGTCCTGGGGATGAGCGTCTGGTTGAGGATCCCGATCAGGGTGTGCGCCAACTGGAGTCGGATCTGCGGCTGTTGTTCGGCCGGAAACACGTCGACGATGCGGTCCAGCGTCTGCGACGCGTCGTTGGTGTGCAGGGTGGCGAACACCAGGTGGCCGGTCTCGGCGATGGTCAGGGCCGCGGAGATGCTCTCCGGGTCGCGCATCTCGCCGAGGAGCAGGACGTCGGGATCCTCGCGCAGGGCCGAACGCAGCGCGGCGGGGAACGAGTCGGTGTCGGTGCCGACCTCGCGCTGGCTGACCGCCGCGCGCTTGTGCCGGTGCAGGTACTCGATCGGGTCCTCGATGGTGAGGATGTGCACCGGCCGGTGCGTGTTGACGTGGTCGAGGAGCGCCGCGAGGCTCGTCGACTTCCCCGATCCGGTCGGCCCGGTGACCAGCACGAACCCGCGCGGCATGCCCGCCCACCCGAGGACGACCGGGGGCAGCCCCAGCCGCTCCGACGACGGCACGTCGAACGGGATGATCCGCAGCGCGAGCGCCGACGCGCCGCGCTGCACGAAGGCGTTCCCGCGCAGCCGGGCCTTCTCGCCCCAGCTGAACGAGAAGTCGACCTGCTTCTCCCGGCGGAACCGCTCGGTGAGTTCCGCGCCCAGCACTCCGGTCACCAGACGGTCGGCCTCCGGCTCGGACAGCGGGGCGCCCTCGACCGGCCGCAGGGCGCCGTCGACGCGGAGGAACGGCGCCGATCCGGCGGTGAGCAGCAGGTCGCTGCCGCCCCGCTCCCACAGCTCACCGAGCAGGTGGTCGATGATCGCGGCACTCGGCCCGGACATGGTGGCCTCCAAGAGGGCGTGCTGGTTCACGGCAGGACCGTCCACTGCTCGACGGTGCCGGTGTGGCCGTCGAAGGACACGGCGGCCCGGACGAGCGGGCCAGACAGCAGGTCGATCCGGGTGCCGCCGAGGTGCCCGGTCGCGCCGCCGCTCCCGGCGGTGACGGTGGGGGTCACCGTCAGCCCGGCCAGCTGGGAGGCCCGGGTCAGGCCACACGGTGCCAGGTCGATCCGGTCGGTCACCGGGCCGCTCGCACCGAGACGGACCGGC
Organism: Streptomyces sp. NPDC059695; assembly: GCF_042733785.1. Classification (NCBI taxonomy): domain Bacteria; kingdom Bacillati; phylum Actinomycetota; class Actinomycetes; order Kitasatosporales; family Streptomycetaceae; genus Streptomyces; species Streptomyces sp. NPDC059695. Next base: position 36,164 of record NZ_JBHWFF010000015.1, read on the forward strand.
ACGTCCAGTGCGCCGTCGACGCCGGCGCAGGTGCTGCCGGGGAAGTCCACCGCCACCTTCACCGACGCCACGTCGCCGTCCTCGTGGTGCGCCACCCGCAGGACGGCGTGGTCGAGGGGGCCGGTCGTGGCGGGTGCCGACCGGGTGTAGCCGCCGAGCGTCAGGGACGCCCGGCCACCGCCGGGGATCGTGGCGTCCGCGACGCCGACGCGCTCGCCGGGAGCCGGGGTCGTGAACCCGGTGACGGCGGTGACCGACGAGGGTTCCGCGTGCGCGGCCGGATACGTCGTGAACAGCACCGGCTCCGGCGGGATTCCGATCACCGGGCGGAGGTAGCCGTCGGCCGGGCCGATGCCGAGCCGGATGGTCCGGGCGATGATGCCGCGCGTGACGACCTGCGAGCGGACCTGGCTCATCGACAGATCGACGGCGGCGGTCGGCGCGTAGACGGTGCCGTTGATCACCAGGCGGCTGTGATCGGTGGCCGTGTCGGCGTCGTCGGTCGACTTCAGCACCGCGCACCCGCTCCCCGAGGTGAGGCAGCCCGACAGGGCCCTGAGGGACGGCGCCCGGAAGACGATGTCGAGCTCGACGCCGTCGAGCCGGTCGGTGGCGGCGGTGCTGCCCGTGCCCAGGCTCGCCGCGTAGTCGACCGTCAGCCCGGACAACTGGTCGTCGCTCGTCACCCCGCAGGCGCCGAGGTCGACCACGTCGACACCGACCGCCCCTTCACGGGCGGTCAGGGCGTGGTCCGCGTCGCAGGCGGTGCCGGTGCCGGAGACCGTCAGCGTGGTCGTGGGCGGGACGGCCGGTTCGGGTGGATCCGTCGGCGTGGGCGGCTCGGTGGGTTCGGGTGGATCCGTCGGCGTGGGCGGCTCGGTGGGTGCGGGCGGCGCCGGGGTGGTGGCGTCGTCCTGGTGCGCCACGCGCAGGACGACCTTGTCGATCACCGCCCCCGCCGGCAGGGGCCGCATCGCGAACCCGCCGAGCCGGATCGAGGCCGACGGGGTGGCCGCGGCGAGGGACGCGGTCGCGGTGGCGGTGTCGATCGCCCGCGCGCTCTCCGGGGTGAGGAACGCCGCGGCGGTGGGGGTCGCGGTGCTCGCGGCCCCGGTGGGCCGTACCGGGACCGGCGGGCGGTGGGCCAGCTCCAGCTCGACGCCGTCGAGCTGGTCGGTGGCGGAGGTGCTGCCGGCGCCGAGCGCGGCGGTGTACGTCACGACCAGGCCGGTCAGCTGGGCGGGGTCGGTCAGGCCGCAGACCTCGACCAGGTCCAGGGTGTCGGTGTCCAGGGCGCCCTGACGCGCGGTGAGCTTCTGCGGGGTGGTGCAGGAGCGGGGGAGACCGGGCCCCTTCAGGGTGACCGTGGCGGTCGGCGGAGGTCCTCCGGCCGGCCCGGGATCGTCGCGGTGCGCGACGAGCAGCACGGCCCCGTCCAGGACCGAGCCGGGCGGCACTCCCGGGGTGTCGAAACCGCCGAGGTCGATCTCGGCCTTCGGCGTGGTGACCTGGTCGAGGTCGGCCCGCGCCGTGCGGGCACCGTCGATCGCCTCGGCAGCGGTCGCGGGGGCGAACGTCGTCGACTCCGCGCTCGTCGCCGGCCGGGGAGCCGGCAGGTCGTAGACGACTTCGAGCCACATGCCGTCCAGGAAGTCGGCGCCCGCGGTGTCGTCCTCGCGCAGCGCGGCGGTGTAGGCCGCGGTCAGGCCGGTCAGCTGTGCGGCGTCGGTGATGCCGCACGCCTTCAGGTCGACGCGGTCGTCGCCCAGGCCGGTCCGCGCGGTGAGCGGCAGGCGGGCACAGCCGCCTCCGCCGCCCGCGGGAGTGACGTCGACGGTGGGGGCCGCCGCGTCGCCGGTCTCCCGGTGGGCGACCCGCAGCACGGCGGAGCGGATCGTCGATCCCGTCGGCAGGGGCGGCTGTCCGAACCCGGCCAGGGTGATCGAGGCGGACGGGGCCGCCGTGGTCAGGTCGGCGCCGGCCACCGCGGCTCCCGGCTGTTCGCCGATCTCCAGGGTGTCGGCGGGATCGGTGCCGGTGGCGGTGAACCCGGTCGACGCGGTCACGGCGGTCGGCTTGAACGTGGTCGGCGTACGGTAGGCGACCTCCAGCCAGACGCCGTCCAGGCGTGCCGTCGCGGTGGCGCCGTCGGTGTCCAGGGCGGCGTCGTACGTCACGGTCAGTTCGCCGAGCCGGGCCGGGTCCTTGAGCCCGCACGCGTTCAGCAGGTCGATCGGCGGGTCCGTGGTGAGCTCCGGGCGCCGGGGCGGCTTGTCGGTGCGGCAGGCGTCTCCGCCCACGGCGGCGGTGACCTGCACCGCGCCGGGGGCGGTCAGGTCGCCCTCCTCCTCGTGCCGGACGCGCAGCGTGGCGCCGGTGACGACCGATCCGGGCGGCACCCGGGGGGTGAAGCCGGCGAGCTGCATCGACGCCGACCGGCGCTCCGCCGGGTCGAGGACGGCGTCGGCGGTGCAGCCCGCGGTGCCCGTCGGCCGCGGACACCCGGGCAGGGTCGGCCGTTCCCCACCGGTCAGGGCATGGCCCGGGTCGGCGAAGCCGGTGTTCGCGGCCACCGTGGTCGGCTGCAGCGTGTGTGACGGCTTCGGCGGCTGGACGCCGTACACCGCGACCTGCTGCGCGGCCGGGGTGACCGGGGCGCACAGTTCGACGTGCCCGCGGTCGACCTGGAACCGGCTGCCGCCGCCCATCATGATCTCGACGCCTTCGGGCCGTCCGGTGCCGCAGCCGCCGGGAACCGGGACGACCGGGCGGGTGGGGGCGCCGGGGTCCCAGCCCGTCTGCGTGCCGCCGACCACGCTGACCGTGGGGTCGTCGACCGTCCAGACCGCGGACCCGCCGGTGAAGGTGAAGTCGAAGTAGTAGACGCCCGGTTCCAGCCACACGACGACGTGGGGGCAGTCGCCACCGGTGAGGCGGGTGAGGGCGCGGGCGTCGTCGTAGGAGCCGGGCCGCAACCGCACCAGCCAGGAACCGGGGTCGGGGCACGCGGGCACCGTCCGCCGGACCGGGACGGCCGTGGCGGGCGGGGTGTGGTCCGGGTCGGCTCCCACGGCCTCGTCGGCGGGAGCGGGCGGGGTGTCATCGGCGCAGGCGCGCACGTACGGCACCTGGGTCGGGGGCAGCCGGGGCTGGGACACGGCACCGGAGCAGTCGCCGACGGCCGACACGTCACCCGCCACGACCATCGAGGCCCCGGGCCCGGTGGTGATGTCCGACCGGGAGAACACGCTGCCCTGCACGCGCAGGCCGCGCGTGCTCACGTCGATGCCGTCCTTCGCCGCCGTGCCCAGGCTGCGCAGCGCGTCCTGCGGCTGGGTCGCGCGCGTGGTCGCGGGGGAGCTGTTGAGGGGGTCGCAGTGGACGGTCATCCGCCGTCCGTTGAGCGGCGGGGCGGTGTAGTCGGCGCACGGGTTGCCCTGCGAGAAGTTCTTGATCGCGAGCTGGGTGGCACCGTCGGCGCTGTAGTCCCGCTTGCCCTGGTCGGCGTACGCGCGCGCGGCCTTCAGCCCGGTGCCGGCGAAGGTCAGGACCGACACCGTGACCAGGCCGACGACGACGACGAAGGCCAGCGCGAGGATGAGTGTGGCGCCCCGTTCGTCGCGACGCGGGCGGCGCGGGTTCGGGCGGACCTGGGTCAGACGGCCCTGTGTCAGGCGGCGCGGAGTCGGGCGGCCCTGGGTCACGTGGCGCGGGGCCGGACGACGCGGAGTCGGGCGGCCGGTCATGACGCGCTCGCTCGCCGGACGGCGGTGAGGGCCGTCGGGGGCACGGCGGGGTCGCTCTGCACGGTCAGTGTTACCTCCATGGGCGAGGTGCACGAGGTCTCGGCACCGCAGCTCAGCGTCACCGGACGGGTCGACGTGGCGTTGTCGAACCGGCCCAGCAAGGTGGTGACGACGCCTCCGTCGGCGCACGTCACGCGGGTGAGGGCGCCGGTCGGAGGGTCGTAGGCGTAGACGACGTCGGTGCCGGTCCGTCGCAGGTGGACGATGACGTCGGCCACGCCGCACGCGGAGTCGGTGTCGACGGCGTCCGCGCTGCGCACGTCGCCGTAGAAGTACCTGTTGAGCGTGCCTTTCGCGCCGGTGGCCGCCACCTGCTTCCTGGTGTCCGCCGTGAACCGAAGGCCGAGGAGGACCGTCTTGGGCAGCAGGATCGCGACGATGCCCAGGATGACGATCGTGACCAGCAGTTCGGTCAGGGTGAACCCCGACTCGGGTCGCCCGGTGCGCCGTTGTGTCGTCATGACAGCATCGACTCCCGCTTGACGACCTCGAGCGTCGCGTCCCTGCCGGGGCGGGGGCCGGTCCCGTGCACGGTGAGCGTCACCTTCTGTACTCCTGTGTCGGCCGTCGGGCAGGACGGGCCGAACGCGCCCACCCCGTCCCAGTACTCGATCTCGACGGTCACGGTGTATCCGGCCGGGGGCGTCGGGGTCGCGTAGCCGTCGGCGCAGGACACGTACGGTTCGCCGACGATGCTCTCCGCGGCGCTGCGGACGACCGAGTCGGCGCCGGTCACCTTCTGCTGCGTGGCCGAGCTGATGAGCGCGGTGCCGATGCCCCCGAGGACGGTGACGAAGGCGACGCCCATGAGCACCACGGCGACGAGAACCTCGATCAGGGTCTCGCCCTCGTCGCCGCGGGGGCGCCGCGGGCGGCGTGCCGGGCCGGTCACGGGACCTCGACCTGGTTGTAGACGCCGTAGATCGCCGAGAGGAGGGCGACGGCCACGAACCCCACCACCACCCCGACCATGATCACGATGGCGGGCTCGAACAGGCTGGTCAGCCGCTTGAGTTTGTACTGCAGTTCCTTCTCGTAGAACTCCGACACGTTCTCGAGCTGGTCGTCGAGGGTTCCGGTCTCCTCGCCCACGCGCATCATCTGGGTGACCGCGCCGGGGAAGAGCCGGGTGCGGGCGATCGGCCCCGAGATGCCGCCGCCTTCGAGCATCTCCACCCGGGCCCTCCCGATGGCCCGTTCGTACACCAGGTTGTTGGCGCCCGCGCTCGCCAGGCCGAGCGCCTCGGGTATCGGTACGCCGGCCTTGATCATCGAGGTCAGGATGCGGCAGAACCGTTCGATGACCATCGAGCGGACGACGTCGCCCACCACCGGCAGCAGCAGCAGGAAGCGGTCGCGCAGGAGGCGTCCCCGCTCCGTCCGCAGGGCGGCGGTCACGGCCACGAGGAGCGCGGCGAGCCCGCCGAGGACGACCGGATACCAGGCCGTGACGAAGTCGGTGAAGCCCAGCAGGATCCTGGTCGGCAGGGGCAGTTCCGCGTGGAAGGACTCGAAGAACACCTTGAACCGGGGCAGTACGAAGACGACGAGGACGAGGATGACGGCGATCGCCAGGACCATCACCAGGCTCGGATAGGTCAGGGCGGAGCGGATCGTGCGCCGGCCCTCGACGTCCCGCTCGATGTAGCGTCCCAACTGGGCCATCACCACGTCGAGTTCGCCGGTCGCCTCCGCCGAGCGGAGGACGGATGTGTAGAACGCCGGGAGCGCCTTGGTGTGGACGGCCATCGCACCGGCGAAGCTCTCGCCGAAGCGGAGCGAGTCCATGACGTCGACGAGCAGCTTCGCCAGCTTCTTGTCCTTGGTCTCGGCGCGGATGATCTCCAGGGCGTCCAGGAGGGGGACTCCGGCCTTGATGAAGGCGGCCATCTGGCGGGAGAAGTTGCTCAGCTCGACCAGGTCGACCTTCTCCGGGGTGAGTTCGAGCTGGAGCAGGTTGCGGCTCGCGGCCTTGACCGACCGCACGTCGTAGCCCTGCCGGGCCAGGCTGTCGGTCACGCCGTCGACACTGGAGCCCGTGAGCACGCCGGTGGTCTGTTTCCCGTCCGGGCCGACCGCGACGTACTTGAAGGTGGCCATGCCGGTGCCCTCCGGGTTTCCGTGTCAGGGGTTCGTGTCGTCGGTGTGGGGGTGCGGCATCCGGCGGGCCGGGCGCCGGGAGGGGCCCGGCTAGACCACGTACACGCCGGCCATGATCTCGGCGATGGTCGTGACGCCCTCCTCCACCAGACGGACGCCGCCGTCCAGGAGGCTGTCCATGTGCTCCTCGCGGGCGGCCCTGCGGAGGCTGCTGATCGGTGCCTTCTCGACGAGCAGCCGCTTGATCGTGTCGCTCATCACGAGCAGTTCGAAGACGCCGATCCGCTCCTGGTAGCCGGTCCGGGAGCAGAAGTTGCAGCCCCGGCCCTGCCAGAACCCGATGTCGGTCGATCCGCCCGCCTTCGCGAAGAAGGCCAGTTCGTCCACGCCCGGCTCGTAGGGCTCGCGGCACTGGTCGCAGATCCGCCGCACCAGGCGCTGGCTGACCACCCCGGAGACCGTGGAGGTGATCAGGAACGGTTCGATGCCCATGTCGGTGAACCGGTGCAGTGCGGAGCAGGCGTCGGCGGCGTGGATGGAAGACAGCACGAAGTGGCCGGTGAGAGCGGACTCGACCGCGATCCGGGCCGTCTCGCCGTCCCGGATCTCGCCGACCAGGATCACGTCGGGGTCCTGCCGGAGGATCGAGCGAAGCCCGGTCGCGAACGACACGCCCGCCTGTTCGTTGATCTGGATCTGGTTCACCGACGGCACCACGTACTCCACCGGGTCCTCGATGGTGGTGATGTTGCGCTCGCTCTGGTTCAGCTCGCCGAGCGTGGCGTACAGGGTGGTCGTCTTGCCGCTGCCGGTGGGACCGCCGCAGGCGACCATGCCGTACGGGGAGCGCAGCAGGGACGAGAACCGCTCGTAGGTCGCGGCGGGCATGCCGAGCTCGGCCAGGCGCAACAGGGTGCGGTTGCTGTCGAGCAGCCGGAGGACCGCCTTCTCGCCCCAGATGGTGGGGGTGGTCGCGACCCGGATGTCGACCGACCTGCCGTCGATCTCGGTGGCGATCTGTCCGTCCTGCGGGCGCCGTTTGTCGACGATGTTCATGTTGGCCATGATCTTGATCCGGCTGATCACGGACGGGCCCATGTTCTCCGGCAGGCTCAGCACGTCGTGCAGCGCGCCGTCGATGCGGTACCGGACCCGGACCCGGTCGGAGTGCGGTTCGATGTGGATGTCCGAGGCGCGGTCGCGCAGGCCCTGGGTCAGCATGAGGTTGACCAGGTGCACGACCGGCGCGTCCTCGCTCACCACCCTGGCGCCGGACCCGGCGTTGCGGCCGGTCTCGGTGGCCTCGAAGGCCTCGACCAGACTGCTGACGCCGGCCAGCGCCCGGTAGGCGCTGTCGATCGAGCGCCGGATGTCCGAGGGGGCCGCGATCGCCAGCCGCACCTGGTCCGGCGCGACGGCCCGCCCGACCTCGTCGAGCACGCGCGGGTCCGCCGGGTCGCCGGCCGCGACGAGCAGCGTGCCCCCGGACCGCCGCACCGCGACGACGCCCAGCGAGCGGGCCAGCTTCTCCGGCACCCGGGCGGCCGCCTCGGGATCGGGTTCGCTCTGGCGCAGGTCGGCTACGGGTACGTCGAGTTGGACCGACAGCGCCTCGATCAGCGCCCGCTCGTCGACCATGCCGAGTTCGACCAGCAGGGCGCCGAGCCGCTTGCCCGACGCCGACTGCTGCAGCAGCGCCTCGTCCACCTGCGCCGGGGTGAGCAGCCCGCGCTCCACGAGCAGTTCCCCCAGGCGCGGGCGCTTCCGGCCCGCGGGCGAGGACGGCGCGGCGCCGGACGTCGCCTCCTGGGGCGCTGCGCCCGCCGGGGCCGGGGTCTCCGCTGCGTCGGGCAGGGTGCCGTCCTCCGCGGCGCCCGTCGTCGCCGCGCGGCGCCGGAGAAGCCGGCGATTCGCCATGGAACCCACCCCATTCGCGCATCCGGAACAGCGGCCGATCACGTGCCGCGAGCACCTCGCGGAACTGTCAGTCGCTGAATAGTCAGCTGCACACTACATCACGCCTCAGGCCTGTCATCTGCCGTACCGAATCGGCGATAAGTGCCGCAGCCGCCTCTTGTGTGCACACCGGGTGCTGCGTAGTCTGCCGCTGATTAATCAGGTTGTTACTAGTACCGGGTTCCGCTGAACCGGTCGCCGTAGATGGAGAAAGATGTCCACTTACCTGCAAGGCAAGCTGCGCCGTCGTACGCGCGCGCTGAACGAGGCGGCGGAGGCCGGCTTCACGCTCATCGAGCTTCTCGTGGTCATCGTGATCCTCGGCGTCCTGTCCGCCATCGTCGTCTTCTCCGTCAAGGGCATCAACGACAAGGGGCAGGACTCGGCCTGCGACACCGACAAGGCCACGATCGCGACCGCGGAGGAGGCCTACTACGCCTCCCACAACAAGTACGGCGACATGGACGAGCTGGCGAAGACGTTCCTCTCCACCAAGTCCCAGTGGTACGGCGTCAAGCTGGAGGGGGAGGGCGTCGACTACGAGATCACGCTGCTGAGCGCGTCGGGCCCCTGTAGCTGAGGGGGGCGAGTGCCGCCGGGCGGCGGCGCGAGCGCTGCCCGGCGGAACGCCGTGCGTCTCGACCCTCGTGCCCCCGTGGCGACAGCAGGGGGCGATACGGCACCATTCCTGCCATGTCATCCATATATGTCGTGATCATCGGCCTGTTGGGACTGGTGGTCGGGTCGTTCCTCAACGTCGCCGTGTCCCGGGTGCCGGCCGGGCGCTCGGTCCTGCGGCCCCGCTCCGCCTGCCCCGCGTGCGAGACGCCGATCGCGGCCCGGGACAACATCCCCGTCGTCTCCTGGCTCCTGCTCGGCCGGCGGTGCCGCGCGTGCCGGGTTCCGATCCCCGCGCGCTACCCGCTCGTCGAAGCGCTCACCGCGCTCCTGTTCGCCGCCGAGGCCCTGCGCTTCGGCCGGTCGGAAGTCCTCCCGGCCGCCCTTGTCTTCACCGCGGGCCTCCTGGCCCTGGCCGCCTGCGACGCCGAGCACTTCCTGCTCCCGCGGCGGCTGGTCTACCCGACCCTCGGACTCACCGCCGCCTGCCTGCTCGCGGCCGCCGCGGCCACCGGCGCGTGGCAGCGGCTCGGCGTGACCGCCGCCTGCGGCGTCGGTGCGTTCGCCGTCTTCTACGCCCTGCACGAGGTGCGGCCGGCCTGGCTCGGATTCGGGGACGTGCGCCTCGCCGGTCTGCTCGGCACCGGCCTCGGCTGGCTCGGCCCCTCGTACCTCGTCTTCGCGCTCCTGGCCGGCAGCGCCGTCGGGCTGCTGGTGGGCGTCGCGCTCATCGCGACCGGGCGGGCGACCCGCCAGACCCGCCTCCCCTTCGGCGTGTTCCTCGCCGCCGGCGCCATCGCCGCCCTCCTCGTCGGCGCTCCCGTCGTCCAGTGGTACGCGAGTCTGAGCGACCCGTACGCGACGGGGGCGCCGCTCGCCCCGGTCGACCACCGGTCATGACCACCCGGTTCGGCCCCTGGAGGCGGGCCGGATTCCGGCCGCGGGGGGTGTCGTCCGGCACCCGTCTCCGCCCTCCGGATCCCTTCCGGGGCGACATCGCACACGCCACTGACGCCCCTTACGCTAGGGGCCATGGGACAACCTGACCTGCCACTCGCCGAGTGGATTGTGCTCGCTCTCATGGCCGAACGCCCCACCCACGGCTTCGCCATCGCCTCCCTCACCGCGGAGGGCGCAGAAATCGGTGAGTTCTGGTACATCTCGCGACCCATGGTGTACCGGTCGATCACGCGGCTGGTCGAGCGCGAACTGATCACGCCGGTCGGTGCCGAGGAGGGCAACCGCGGACCGCAGCGCATGATCTACGCCGCCACCCGCTCGGCGAAGACGGCGGTCAGCCGGTGGCTCAGCGAACCCGTGGTCCAGCTCTTCGACGTACGCGCCGAGCTCACGTGCAAGCTTCTGCTCCTCCAGCGCCGCGACGCGAGCCCCACGCGCCTCGTCGAGCGCCAGCGGGTCGTCATCGACGAGATCGAGGAGTCGCTGCGCGCCAAGGAGCACACCGGCGACTACCTCACCCGCGCGATCTACGCCTGGCGGCTGGAGCACGTCCGCGCCGCGAGCCGGTTCCTCGACGCCGTCGACGTCGACGCGACGAGGCCGTCGGTCACGTCCGGCTGACGTGACGCGCGCGTCCTCCTCTCCTCGGCGTCCCCACCACTGACACACGCGAGACGGGCTCGGTGATCGCTTCCTCGCGATCGCCGAGCCCGTCTCTCACATCAGCGCGTCAGGGACAGCCGTCGGAGACGGCTCGCCGCCTACGGCACCTCGACGACCGTCTCGCAGGACCCGCCGACCGCGATCTTGTCCGTGCCTGGAAGCGTGGCACCGCCGTTGGCGTCGCCGGCGCAGAGGTCCGCGCCGCTCCCGCCGGCGAGGGTGTCGCTGTCGGCGCCGCCCACCACGGTGTCGTTGCCGTTGCCGCCGGAGAGCGCGTCGTTGCCGGCCCCGCCCTTGAGGACGTCGATGCCGTCACCGCCGCTGACGGAGTCGGCGCCGTCACCGGCGTCGACGTGGTCGCTGCCGCTGCCGGCCGACACGGCGTCGTTGCCGCCGAACGTGCAGATGGTGTCGTTGCCGCCGTTCCCGCTGACGCTGTCGTTCCCGTTGCCGGTCACGATCACGTCCGAGCCGCTCGTTCCGTTCACGGTCCCGTTTCCGGTGATCGTGGCGGCGAGACCGTTGCAGCCGGCCGAGACGGTCAGGGTCACGGTCGCGATGTTCGAGTCGACCGTGCCGTCCGTGGCCTTGTACGTGAAGCTGTCGGTGCCCACGTAGCCGCCGGCCGGCTGGTAGCTGAAGGAGCCGTCGGCGGCGAGCGTGAGCGCGCCGTTCGTGGGCCCGGTCACGACCGAGGCCGTCAGCGGGGTGCCGTCGGGGTCCGTGTCGTTGCCGAGGACACCGGGGGCAGCGACGACCAGCGGGGAGTCGGCGCCGGTCTTCCCGTACGACTCGTTCGCCGCGGTCGGCGTCCGGTTCGTCGCGTTGAGCAGCACCGACGCGTCCTTGACGTACGACGACAGGCTGTTGCTGTTGGCCGTGACGACATCGGGACGCCCGTCGCCGTCGAGGTCGGCCACCGCGGTGGCCTGCGGGTTGCTGCCGCCGTTGAGCCCGAACGCGAGCGGGCCGCCGAACGCGCCGGTGCCGTCGCCCTCCAGCACCACGACCTCACTCGACTCGGAGCCGGCGGCGACCAGGTCGGCGTGACCGTCGCCGTTCAGGTCGGCCACCGACACGGAGGTGAGGTTCGCCCCCGCCGACAGGACGCTCGCGGTGCCGAACCCGCCCGCGCCGTCACCGAGCAGGACGGCGATCCGCCCCGGCACACCGGGCGCCACGAGGACCGCGTCCAGCGTGCCGTCCTCGTCGACGTCGGCGAGCTTCAGCTCGGACGGCAGCGTCACGCCGGCCGGGATGCTCGAAGGCGCCCCGAAGCCTCCGTCGCCGTCGCCCGCCAGTACGGAGAGCGTGCCGTTGACGGTGTTCGCGGTGACGAGGTCGAGGTGGCCGTCGCCGTCGAGATCGGCGGCCGCGATGCCCTGCGGGCCGGTGCCTGCGCCCAGTCCGGTCTGCGCGGCCGCGCCGAACGTGCCGTCGCCGTTGCCGAGGACCACGGACACGTTGTTCGTGTTCGTGTTGGACGTCGCGAGGTCCGGCTTGCCGTCCTCGTCGAAGTCGCCGACGGAGACGTCGGCCGGGAAGCGGGCCACACACGGGTTGTCGCCGGTGGTGTCGCACCCGGGCGTCGGGTTGAGCTGGAGCGCCCTTCCGGTGCCGAGGGCGCCGGTGCCGTCGCCGAGCCAGGCCAGGGCGACGTTGCCGCGCGCGTCCTGGCTGATGACGTCCTGGTGGCCGTCGCCGTCGACGTCGCGGATGATCGCCGAGTGCAGGAAGAGGCTCGACGAGGTGCGGGGCGCCGCGTACTTCGTGACGGCGCCGAAGGCACCGCCGCCCGAGCCGAGGAACACGCCGAGGCCCTCGGTGCGGATGCCCGTCACCAGGTCCGGCTTCCCGTCCTCGTTGAGATCGCCGATCGCCACGGCGGAGCCGCCGCGGCCGTTGTCGTCGAGGTTCACCGCGGTGCCGAAGCCGGTCGTGTTGGTGACGGTCGCCGTGGCCGGTGTGGCGGCCATGACGACGGTCGCCACCGCGAAGACGAGCGCCGGGATCCGACGCGGCCGGATGCGCGTGGCCGCGGCCGGGAGGCCGTCCGGGGTGAGGTGACGACGTGGTGATCTGCTCATGGTGTGGCCCCTCCTCAGGGCCTGGACTGCGGGGAGTCGGTGATGCGCCCGGCGGTTGCGACCGCCGAGTGAGGTGCCGGGCCGGTCGTTGCCGAACCGGCCGGGCACGGGTGGCCGGGCGGCGTCACGCCCGTTTCCACTAGTCAATGACTGACAACTGAGGCAGGAAGCACGGTCCGTGCCGTCCGGCCCCGTGGGGCCGGTGACGAGGGCCGGCGGGCCGGGACCACCGGCGGGCGATGTCCCTGCCCGGCCGGCGGTCCGCTGCCTCGTGCCCGGGGCTTCTAGTAGCCGTAGGCGGCGAGCGTCGACTGGATGGTGCCGTCGGTCTCCCACTTGTTCCGGAACAGGTCGCTCCAGGCGGCCGCGGCACCGGTGTGGCCACCGGTCAGGGCGACGCCGAACTGCTCGATGTCGCCGTAGCCGGAGTACTCGCTCGAGTCGACCTCGGTCCACACGTTGGGGTCATTGGCCGTGGTGCCGTTGAGCGAGCTCGACGTCCAGCTCACGTTCACGACGTTCGACTTCGCGACGAGACCCAGCTGGGTGTTCCCGCCCGCGTTCGCCGTCACCGCGCCACGCACCTGGCTGATGCCCGACTCGATGCGCACCTTGCAGGCCGTGCCGGCGCTGTCGCACGCGCTGCCCCGGAACACGTTCTGGCCCGCACCGCTGTCGGTCCAGGTGAACCCGTTCTGGATCAGGGCCTGCTTGGACGCCGCACCGAACGGGGCGGAGGCCGGGTCGGCGACCGCGACGCGGCGCCCGCTCGTCCCGAGCCACGTCACGAGGCCGGCGACCGTCGTGGGGGCGCCGCCGGAGACCGGGGAGGCGTCACAACGGGGCGACTGGGCCTTGCCGTTGCCGCTGCCGTTGGCGTCCGCGCCGAGCGCCAGCGGCGGAGTCCCGCCGTTGGAGGGGTCGTCGCCCTTGGTCGAGCCCGCCCAGTTGCCGTCGCAGCTGTAGATCGCCAGGTGCCCGATCGCCACGGGGCGCTTGCTGTTGACGTCGCCGTTGCACTCGACGCCCCCGCCCGCCGTGCAGGTTCCGCCGTCCGCGGTGGGGATGACCGCGTCCACGTTGGTCTCGTCCGCCGACAGGAACGCGTCGATGTGCAGGGGACCGTCGACGCAGTTGTTCGACGAGGAGGGGTTACAGGTGGTGTAGGGGCCGGCGCTCTTCAGCTGCTGGCGCAGGCTTCCCGACGTGATGCCCCGCATCGTCGACGTGTCGATCGCCGGCTTGTTCCAGAACCCGCCGACCTGCGACGCGGTGTTCGCCGTGAACGGCGTGAACCCCTCCAGCGTCGCGATCCGGCCCTTGATGTCCTTCAGGGCTGGATACATGTTGTTCGCGACCCCGACCTCCGAATCCGTGGTGGCCGACGCCGTCGGGGCCACGGCGGCGATCAGCGTCGTGGCGAGGGCGCCCGCGGCGAACGCGTTCCGTATGCGGCGCAGCGCGGTGCGCCCGGAGTTCGAAGCGCCACGAGCACGCATGGACTGTCTTTGCATTTGCTACTCCTTGTTGACTCGGTCGGTGGCGGCGGCCGCGTGAGAGCCCCACTGGGGGGAGTGAGCGGATGTCTGAAATGTCTTACGCATCTGCGTCACATCTCGGCGTAGTGGCGCCGCACACGCCTAGATGGTGCTCACGTGATCACTCAGTAGTCAATCATTGACAACTTTGCTCACTGTGGGTGTAATGCACACGTCCAGCCCGCGGCGGGCCGTCGGGTGAGTGCCGTCGGCCCGCCGCGGCACGCGAGGTGAAGGGCCGTCGGCACGATGAGCAGAGGCGTCACATGGCAGTGAAGAGCAGACTGTCGCGCTCGCGCGCGATCGGGCGGGTTGCGCTGGTTCTCGCGGTGGCCGCGGTGGCGCTCGTCGCCGTGGTACTGGTGCGCGGCGGGTCGGATTCCGCCGCGCAGGGCCGGAACTCCCAGCCGGAGTGGTGCACGCCGGGCACTCCGCGCTCCGCGCTCTGCCCGTACAACGAGGTGTTCGTCGCGAAGGAGTACGTCACCCACGGCAAGGCCTTCGAGTGCGGCAACTTCGCCAGTCAGGCGGATGCCCAGGCGGTGCTGCGGGCCGATCCCGGCGATCCGAACCGCCTCGACGAGGGAGGCGGTGTCGCGTGTCGCGGGCTGGCGGCACCGCGCGACACCGAACCGGTGCTCCGCACGCGGAAGTTCACGTGCGGTCCCGGCGACACGCGCAGCGCGCTGTGCCCCCAGCCGAAGCGGGCCTTCGACGCACGCTGGTTCCTCCGCTACGGCAATGACGCCTACGACTGCTCCGACCTCGCGAGCCAGGCGGACGCGCAGGCCGTCCTGCGCTTCGAGCCGGGCGATCCGAACCGGCTCGACGAGGACGCGAACGGCATCGCGTGCCCGGACCTGCCGGGACCCAAGGACGACAAGCCGGTGCGACGGTGAACTCCGTGACGCGGCAAGGGCTCGCGCGTGCGCTCGGGCCGGACGTGACCCATCGATCGAAGGAAGCCCCCACCGTCATGACACCGGACCCTCGCCCGTTCTCCTTGCGCGCCAGACGCGAGGACGGCTTCACGCTCATCGAGTTGCTCGTGGCCATCGTGATCCTCGGTGTCCTGGCGGCGGTCGTGGTGTTCTCCGTCCGGGGCATCGGCGACAAGGGTCGTGAGAACGCGGTCGCCGCGGACGCGGCGACCCTGCGCACGGCGGAGGAGGCCTACTGCGCGAAGTACGGGCGCTACGCGTCGATCGACGACCTGAAGGAAGCCAAGTTGTTGAGGGGTGATCCGGTCTACAACATGGTGGCGGTCGGCAACGAGAAGAAGTGCGGGCGAGGCGAGAGTTCGTCGTTCACCCTGTACGGCACCTCGCCGATGGAGAACGGGGCGAGCAAGATCCCGGTGGGCGCGAGCCCGGTCGACCTCGCGGTCGACGAGAAGGCCGACCGCGTGTACGTCGTCGCCTCCGGCAGCAAGAGCGTGACCGTGATCGACGGCAGGACCGACACCCCGATCGGTTCTCCGATCGACGTCTCCAGTGCCGTCTCGACCCCGACCCGGATCGCGGTCAACACCGGGACGGGACAGGTCTACGTCGGAGGTACGGGCGGTCTCGCGGTCATCGACACGGCGAACGCCGATCGCGTGACCCGCATCGACTTCCCGGCGGCCGTGAGCGCCGTCGCGGTCTCTCCCGAGAACGGCGAGGTGTACGTCGCCGGCGGTACGACGAGCAGTTCGACGGTGGCCTACATCGCGGCCGGAAGCGCGGAGGCCACGCAGATCTCCCTGCCCGCCGGGGTGGTCGTGAGCGGGGACAACGGCACGGACTTCGCTTTCGACGCCTCGCGCCACGCGGTGTACCTCGCGAAGAGCAACGTCGGCACCGGTGCGACCGAAGCCGCCAGCATCGGCCTGTTCGCCATCTCGTCGGAGACCCACACGGCCAGGATCGCCTGGAAGTCCCCGACGAAGTCGTCCTGCAACAGCTATACGGGGGACAACCTCCTCGCGAGGTCCGTCATCGGCAGCGTCGCCGTCGATCCGCACCGGAACCTCGTCTACCTCCTTGCTGAGAGGTGTGTCGCGCCGAAGGGCAGTGTTCGGACGACGATCGCCGTCAACCCCACCGAGCAGACCGCGAAGGCGATCGACGAACCGGTGGGTGCGAAAGGCACTCCCATCGCCGCGGCCTACAGCTCCGCGGCAGGGTCGGTCTACGTCTACGCCAACGCCGCCGGTTCAGAGACCTGTGGCGGATACGCGGGCCGCATCGTCCGCATCGCCGGAACGAAGGTCATGGGACAGTCGGCGGCCTGCGGAGCGACCGCAGCCGGCACCGGGGGCAACCAAACGCACAAGATGGCCGTGCTGAACAGTCTCAACAGGGTCTTTGCCGCACAGATGTATGAGATCGACAAGGAGAGCGGCCGCGTCCTGGCGCCCGGCGGCCTCGCGGTGGCCGACGGCACCACGTACCTGACGCAGGCTCCGCTGGGCCCGGCCGTCCAGTTCACCGCGCTCGCCGTGAACAACAAGACGGCGAAGGTGTACGCGCTCGATCCGGCCGGAACGGTCGCGGTGTTCCGGACGGGATCGGCCTGAGACCATGCGAGACCAGTCACGCACCCTCCCCCGGGGCCGGAGTCTCCGTCCCCTCGTCGCCGCGATCGGCGCGATCGCGGCGCTCGCCCTGACCGCCTGCTCCGGAGGCGAAGCCCCGGCCCGCACCTTCGACGTCTCCCCGTACGTGCACCAGGGGCACGTCGTCGACTGCGACGTGTTCACGAGCCAGGCCGACGCGCAGGCGGTGCTGCGGGCGGACATGTTCGACCCGAACGGACTCGACCGGGACGGCGACGGCATCGCCTGCCCCGAGCTTCCCGGGCCGACGGACAAGAGCGCCGTCCACCGTGACTTCATGACCGACAAGGACGGCGCGCCGATCGCCGAGCCGGTCAAACCGGCACCGAAGCGGTCACAGTGACCCGAAGGGCCCCCGCGGGCCGGATCGTCCCGCGGGGGCCCTTCGTGCGCGGCCGCCGCGGGTTCGGGCCAACTCGTCCGATCAGTGATCGGGTTGCTCCGTTCTGGCCTATCTTCTAGGGGCCCGTACCCGTTCGTGTCCCCCAGGAGGTCCGCTTGCAGCCCCGCGGCATACGCTTCCGTCGCTCCCCCCTGCTCATCGCACTCGGCCTCGGCTCGCTGATCGTCGGCGTCACGCCCTGGCTCGGAGTGGCGAGCACGGGGGCGGGGAGCGGCGGTGCGATACCCCGGCCGGTGCCGAAGGACGCCGCCCAGTCGGCGGCCAAGCCGCCGCCGCACCACGGCGTCGTCCCGGCGAACGCCATGGAGCCCACGGCTCCCGTGCTCGCCCGGACCGGCTGGACCGTCACGGCGAGCGACGAGGAGACCTCCGGGGAGAACGGCCGCGCGGCCAACGTCCTCGACGGCGACACGACCACCGTCTGGCACAGCAGGTGGTCCGGGACACCGGCCCCGCTGCCGCACAGCATCACCCTCGACATGCACCGCACGGCCGTGGTCTCCGCGCTCGTCTACCAGCCCCGCATCGTCGGCACCAACGGCCGTGTCGGTGAGTACAGCATCAGCCTGAGCACCGACGGCCTAGACTGGGGCGCCCCGGTCGCCACCGGCACGCTCGCGGACGACGCCGCCGCCAAGACCCTCGGATTCGCCCCGAAGGGCGCGCGGTTCGTCCGGCTCACCGCCGTCACCGAGGCCGGCCGGCGCGGCCCGTGGACCTCCGCGGCGGAGCTCAACCTCCTCGGCGACCCCGGCACCCCGGCGGCCACGGTCGACCTGCCCCGGACCGGATGGACGGCCACGGCGAGCGACGAGGAGACCGCCAGGGAGAACGCCCGCGCGGCCAACGTCCTCGACGGCGACCTCGACACCTACTGGCACAGCAGGTGGTCCGGGACCCCGGCGCCGCTGCCGCACAGCATCACCCTGGACACACACCGCACGACGACCGTCTCCGCGCTCGTGTACCAGCCCCGCAAGGCGAGCGCGAACGGGCGCGTGGGCACGTACACCGTGACCACCAGCACCGACGGCACCACCTTCGGGGCACCGGTCGCCGCGGGCAGCTGGCGTGACGACGACACCGTCAAGACCGCCACCTTCACCCGTGCCGTCGACGCCCGGTACATCCGGCTGACCGTGTCCCGCGAGGCCGGCAACCGGGGGCCCTGGACCTCCGCCGCCGAGATACGCCTGAGTGGACCGGCCGCCCCGGCCGTCCACGGCTCCTGGGACCGGATCACCGGCTTCCCGCTCGTCCCGGTGGCCACCGCCGTCCTGCCGGGGGACAAGCTCCTGGCCTGGTCGGCGTACGCGTTCGACCGCTTCGGCGGCAGCCTGGGCTACACGCAGACGGCGATCCTGGACCTCAAGACCGGCAGGGTCACCCAGCGCCGCATCGACAACACCGGCCACGACATGTTCTGCCCGGGCATAGCGATGCTCGCCGACGGCCGGGTCCTGGTCACCGGCGGCAGCAACGCCGAGAAGGCGAGCATCTACGACCCGGCCACCGACACCTGGTCCGCGACCTCCAGCATGAACATCCCGCGCGGCTACCAGGCGATGACCCTGCTCTCCACCGGCGAGGCCTTCGTCCTCGGGGGATCCTGGAGCGGCACGGCGGGCGACAAGTCCGGTGAGGTCTGGTCCCCGGAGACCGGCACCTGGCGCACGCTCCCGGGCGTACCCGCCGTCCCGGCGATGACGGCCGACCCCCGAGGCGCCTACCGCGCCGACAACCACATGTGGCTGTACGCCACCACCGGCGGCAAGGTCCTCCAGCTCGGCCCGAGCAAGCAGATGAACTGGATCACGACCACCGGGGACGGGAGCATCACCTCCGCCGGGAACCGGGCCGACAGCCAGGACGCCATGACCGGCAACGCCGTCCCGTACGACATCGGCAGGGTGCTCACCCTGGGCGGCTCGCCCGCGTACGACAACACGCCCGCCACCCGGCGCGCGTACACGGTGAGCGTCGACGGCGATGAGGCCCGGGCCGCCCGCACCGGCGACATGGCCTATCCCCGCGCCTTCGGCAACAGCGTCGTGCTGCCCGACGGCAAGGTCGCCGTCTTCGGCGGGCAGTCGTACCCCGTGCCGTTCAGCGACGCCACGTCCGTGCTGACCCCCGAGCTGTGGGACCCGGCGACCGGGCGCTTCACGCCGCTCGCCACCATGGCCATCCCGCGCAACTACCACAGCGTCGCGAACCTGCTGCCCGACGGGCGCGTCTTCTCCGGTGGCGGCGGTCTGTGCGGCGACTGCGCCACCAACCACGCCGACGGGGCTGTGTTCACCCCGCCGTACCTGCTCAACGCGGACGGCTCGCCCAAGCCGCGTCCCGTCATCACCGGCGGCGTGCCGCCCCGGGCCGCCGCCGGCGCCTCGCTGACCGTGAGCACCGGGGGGCCGGTCGCGTCCTTCGTCCTGATGCGGGCGGCGGCCGCGACCCACTCGACGGACAACGACCAGCGACGGGTCCCGCTGACCTCCACGGCCGTGGCGCCCGGCTCGTACTCCGTCTCCATCCCGGCCGACAGGGGTGTGCTCCTGCCCGGCACCTACATGCTCTTCGCCCTGGACGCCCAGGGGGTGCCGAGCACCGCCCGCTTCATCACCGTCACCTGACGGCACGGCAGCGGGTCACGGCCACCGGTACGACAGCGGCGTCCGCCGCCCCTCGCGGGCGCCGGGCGCCGCGCCGCCGTCCGGCGTCCCGGAGGGGTCGTAGATTGGGGGAGACGGGCGTGATCCGCACCCGTACCGCCCACAGCCCGGGAGTCCCCATGCACCGCTTCGATGTCGAGACCCTGACGGTGGGGCGGTGGCGGAACGGCGGCGGCGCCACCCGGGAGATCGTCTCGTGGCCCGTGGGCGCGGAGGGGTTCCAGTGGCGGGCGAGCGTCGCCGACATCGATCGCGACGGGCCGTTCTCGGCGTTCCCCGGGGTCGTCCGGACGTTCACCCCGCTCACGGGCGACGGTGTGCGGCTGACGGCTCCCGGAGGGTTCGACCGGACGGCGCGTACGGAGGAGCCCCTGGAGTTCCCCGGGGGCCTGGAGCTCGTCGCCGAACTGCTCGGCGGGCCCTGCCGGGTGCTCAACCTGATGGTGCGGGGCGACCGCCCGGCGGCCCGGGTGGAGCGGGTCACCGGACGCGTCGTACCGCCGGAAGGCCATGCCGGGGTGCTCCACGTGCTGCGCGGCCGGTGGCGGGCGGGGGACGGCGGCGCCCCGCTGGAGGCCGGGCAGGGCGTGTGGTGGGCCGGGGACGACGGGGCGCCGGGCGGAGCGGTCGAGCCGCTCGCACCCGGCGCCGCCGCCCTCTGGGCGGATGTCGCACCCGTGGAGTGAGGACGACGGGCCCGTGGGACGGCCCTCCTCCCCGGCCGGTCGCGGGACGGCCCCTCCCCGGCCGTCGCGGAACGGCCCCTGGTCCGGTCGGCTCTGGGACGTCCCCGCACCCTCGCGGTGCTGTCAGGCCACCCCCCGGATGCGGTGGACGAGGAGGCCCCCGGCGAGGATGACCAGCGCCGCGACGGCGTACAGACCGGTGTAGCCGCCGAGGTGGGCGATGACCGGTGAGGCGAGGGCGGGAGCCAGGACCTGGGGTCCGGAGTTCGCGATGTTGATGACGCCGAGGTCCTTCGCGCGGTCGGCCGCCGCCGGCAGGACCTGGGTGACCAGGGCCTGGTCGACGGCGAGATAGATCCCGTACCCCCCGCCGAGGACCGCCGCGGCGGCGAGTGCGGACGGCCAGGTGTGGACCAGGGCGAGCAGCAGCGCGGCGGCGGCCATGACGAGCGAGCAGAGGACGACGAACCCCTTGCGGCGTCCGGCGCGGTCGGACAGCACCCCCACGGGGACGGCCGTGAGCGCCGCGCAGAGCGTGTAGACCACCGTGAGGATCAGCACGCCGGTGCCGGGATCGCCGTAGTGGACGGCGTCGGCGAGGAAGTAGAACAGGTAGAGGGTGCCGAGCGCGTTGCCCAGGTTGATCAGGAACCGGGTGAGCCACGCCCAGCCGAAGTCGGGGTGCTGCCGGGGGCTCACCCAGAACGAGCGGGCGAACGCGCGGGCGTCGAAGGCCGGCCGCAGCGCCCGGGGCAGCACCGGCTCGGTCTGGCGCAGCGCGAAGGGGAGGGCGAGGGCGACGGTGAGCACGGCGAGCGTGACGTAGCCGGACCCCACGCCGGTGACCAGGAGGGTCGTGATCAGCGCCCCGAGGACCAGGCCGACGGACTGCATGAGCCCCGTCCAGCCGGACACCACCGCGCGCTGCGTGAGCGGCACGCGGTCGGCGATCGGTGTGGTGACGCCGGCCAGCATCGCGTTGAGGCCCAGCTGCGCGAGGCACCAGCCGGCGGCGACTCCCGCCACGGTGTGCTGCGAGGCGGTGACCGCGAGGCCCGCCGCCCCGGTGACGGCGCCGCCGACGATCCAGGGCCTGCGGCGCCCGAACCGGCTCGTGGTGCGGTCGGACCACGCGCCGGCGAGCGGGTTCGCGAGGACCGCCACGAGCGCGCCGAGTCCGGTGACGAGCGACAGCGCGGTGTTCTTGTCGTGCGGGTCGATGTGCTCCAGCTGGAGCGGCAGGAGGATCTGGATGGGCGTCATGAACGCCATGAAGACGGCGAGGGTGGCCAGCGAGAGGCTCGCCGTCCACCCGGCCTTGACCGGGACGGTGGGCTCGGCGAGGACGGCGGCGACGTCCTCGGCGGCCCCTTCCGCAGCGTGGGCCATGATGAATCCGTCGCTCAGGGCCGCTGCGAGGCGATGAGGTCGCGGTACCACGCGAAGCTCTCCCGGGGGGTGCGCCGACCCGTGGCGAAGTCGACCTCGACCAGGCCGAAGCGCTGGTGATAGCCCTCGGCCCACTCGAAGTTGTCGAGGAGCGACCAGGTGAAGTAGCCCCGCACGTCCACCCCCCGGGCCACGGCGTCCGCGACCGCGGTGATGTGTCCGGCGAGGTAGTCGACGCGCTCCGGGTCCTGCGGCCCGGCCGGGTGCGAGCAGCCGTTCTCGGTGATCCACACGGGGGGCAGGGCGTCGCCGTAGCGGTCCTTGAGGCCGGTGAGCAGCTCCGTGAGCCCCTCGGGGACGACCGGCCAGTCGAACGCGGTGCGCCGGTACGTCTCCTGGGGTTCGGCCAGGTCGAACGGCAGCCCTGCGGCCGGATCGGCCGGGGCCGTCACCCAGGTCGGGTTGTAGTAGTTGATGCCGATGCCGTCCAGCGGTGCGGAGATGATCTCCAGATCCCCTTCGCGCACCACTCCTCCCCAGCTCGGGTCGGTCATGCCGTACGCGGAGAGGTCGGGGTAACTTCCCTTGAGGACAGGGTCGTTGAAGAGGCGGTTGTGCAGGGCGTCGTACGCCGCGGCCGCCGCCGCGTCCCCGTCCGCGCGGGCGTCCGGGCGCAGCCTCACCGGCGTGCAGTTGTTGGCGACGAGCACCTCGGCGTCCGGAACGGCCGTCCGCAGCGCGGCGGTCGCGAGGCCGTGGCCGAGCAGCTGGTGGTGCGCGACGGGCAGCGCGTCCAGCATCAGGGCGCGGCCCGGGGCGTGGACCCCGAAGGCGTAGCCGAAGGCCATGTGCACGAATGGCTCGTTCAGGGTGATCCACCGCTTGACCCGGTCGCCGAGCCGCTCCGCCGTCACCGCCGCGAACTCCCCGAACCGGTACGCCGTCTCGCGGTTCGGCCAGCCGCCCTCGTCCTCCAGGGCCTGCGGCAGGTCCCAGTGGAAGAGCGTGGGCGTGGGCTGGATCCCCGCGTCGAGCAGTGCGTCGACCAGCCGGTCGTAGAAGTCGAGGCCGCGCGGCTCGACCTTGCCCGCGCCGGTGGGCAGGACGCGCGGCCAGGAGACCGAGAAGCGGTAGGCGTCGAGCCCGAGCCCGCGCATCAGCGCGACGTCCTCGTCGAACCGGTGGTAGTGGTCGCAGGCGACCTCGCCGGTGTGGCCGTCGCGGACGGCCCCGGGGCGCCGCACGAAGGTGTCCCAGATCGAGGGCCCCTTGCCGTCCTCCTCGGCCGCGCCCTCGATCTGGTACGCGGCGGTGGAGGCGCCCCAGACGAAGCCGGGCGGAAGAAGGGGGAGTCGGGTGGGATCGGTGGGGCTGGAGGTCACGGGTTCCTGCCTTCGCTGCTGGCTCGCCGTCCGAGGTGGGCCGCAACGTAACATGAACACTCGTTCACGTTCTACGGTCGGGACGAGGCGGATCCGAGGCGGATCCGGGGCGGTTGGGCCGGTTGGGGACGGGGCAGATCCGGGGTGGGCCGGTCCGGTCAGGGACGGGCCGGTCAAGGGCGGGCCGGTTCGGGCGGTCCGGTCCACTCCTCCCGGTCCACTCCTCCCGGTTCACCCCTCCCCGGCGGCCACCCGCTCGCGCAGGTCCTCCCAGTAGCGGTCCAGCATCCGCTTGAGCTCTTCGACGGTCTCCAGGTCCGGCTCGCCGTCCCCCTTGAACACCTCGTGCAGCACGGCGTTGGCCGCCCACACCACCATGCGCGTCGCGCGCCGGGCCCGCTCGCCTCCGCGCCCGCCGGTCAGGTGCTCCACGATGCGCCGCAGGCCCTCAGCGATCAGCGCGTTGCTCGCCTCGTCGGCGCGGGCGAGCTCGGGGCTGAGGTGCCGCCCGGCCCACAGCGCCATGCCCCCCGGCTGCGACCGGAACACCTCGCTGTAGACGTCGACCATCGTGCCGACCAGGTCGGTCAGTTCTCCCTCGACGGCCCGCTCGACCAGCTTGTCGATGGCGGTCCCGAAGGTCTCCAGGTACCGCCGGCCGAGCGCGTCCACGACGGCGCCCTTGTCCGGGTAGAACTGGTAGATGCTGCCGACCGGCACGCCCGCGTCCTCGGCGATCCGGCGCATCGTCAGCGCCTCGTACCCCTCCCGCGAGAGGAGCCGGTCGGCCGCGCCGAGGATGGCCTCGACCCGCGCCCTGCTGCGTGCCTGCTGCGGCTTCCTCCGCACGCGCGGCGCCGCCTCCGGATCGGTCCGTGCCGCTTCCGTCGCCTCTGTCACCCCATGCTCCCGGTCGTCCGACGGGGGCGAACGTAGCACCCGTCGGTGCGCGGCCCGGAAGACCGCTTCTATCGCCAACCCGCGTTGTTCCTAGAATGGACCGGTGAAGGACATCGACGCGATCGCGGTGCTGCAGGATCCGGTGCGGCGCCGACTGTACGAGTACGTGGTGGCGCAGGGCCGTGAGGTCGGGCGCGACGAGGCCGCCGAGGGGGTCGGGGTGGCGCGGACGCTGGCCGCGCACCACCTGGACCGGCTGACCGGGGCCGGACTCCTGGAGAGCGGCAGCCGTCGCCTCACGGGGCGCTCGGGCCCGGGGGCGGGGCGGCCCGCCAAGGTGTATACGCGGGCCCCCGCCGAGCGCTCGGTGTCGCTGCCCGGCCGTGACTACCGCACCGCGGCCGACCTGCTCGCCGAGGCCGCCGAGGAGGCCGGGCTCGACGCCGGTCTCCGCGCGGCGGCACGCCGCCGGGGCGAGGCGCTGCGCGGGGCGGAGGGGCCGCGCGGCCTGGAGGAGGCGGCGGCACTGCTGGCCGCCCGCGGCTACGAGCCCTACGTGGAGGGCGACGGGGAGCGGCCCGTCGTCCGGATGCGCAACTGCCCCTTCCACGCCGTCGCGGAGCGCTTCCCACCGCTCGTCTGCGGCATGAACCTCGCCCTCCTGGAAGGGCTGCTGGGCGGGGACGAGTCCGTCCGTGCCCGGATGGACGCCAGGCCGGGGGAGTGCTGCGTGGTGGTCGAGCATTCTAAAAACAATGATCATTGACATAGAAAAGCGGGCCGTGCTGGGATGAGGCCATGACCACATCCACGGCTGCCCCGCACCTCGCCCAGCTCAACGTCGCCCGGCTCCGCTTCCCCCTCGACGACCCGCGCGTGGCGCCCTTCGTCGCGCTGCTCGACCCCGTCAACGCCGAGGCCGACGCCGCGCCCGGCTTCGTGTGGCGGCTCGTGGAGGACGGGGAGGCGGACGCCACCGGCCTGCGCCCGCTCGGCGACGACGTGATCGTGAACCTGTCGGTGTGGGAGAGCCAGGAGGCGCTGTGGGACTTCGCCTACCGCAGCGGGCACCTGGAGGCCATGCGCGGGCGCCGCGACTGGTTCCACCGGCACGTCGAGTCGCACCTGGTGCTCTGGTGGGTCCCCGCCGGACACGTCCCGACCGTCGCCGAGGCCGTGGAGCGGCTGGCCGACCTGCGCGCGCACGGGCCGTCCCCGCGCGCCTTCACCTTCGCCTCGTCCCACACCGCCGCCGAGGCCGCCGCGCACGCGCGGGGCGGGGAATCGGCGGCGGTCTGAGGCGGGGAGCCCGCGCCGGAGGTCAGCCCGCGGTGCCCTTCACCGCGTCCTCGATCAGGTCGACGACGGCCTTGGCCTGTGAGGCCAGCGAGGCGTGGCTCGCGTCGAGTTCGACGGTCTTGCGCGGGTTCATGCGCGCGGCCATGCGACGCTCGTTGTCGGGGTGGATCATGCGGTCCTGGGTGGACACCTGGTACCAGACGGGCTTGGTCCGCCAGGCCGGCGCGGTGACGGTGTCGCCGAACGTCGAGGCGAGCGGGGCCTTCTGGGTGACGGCCATGACGAGCGCCTCGTCGGGGGCGAGGTCCTGGGCGAAGCTCTCGTGGAACTTGTCCTGCGCGATCCAGAGGTAGCCGTCGGAGTCGGGGGCGATGTTCGCGACCGCGGCGGGCGGCTTCTCCTCGGTGATCCCGCCCGGGCTCTCCCCGGCGTCGGGCGCGAAGGCCGCGATGTAGACCAGGGCGGTGACGTGGGGCAGGTCGCCCGCCTCGGTGATGACGGCGCCGCCGTAGGAATGGCCCACGAGGACGACGGGGCCGTCGACCTGCTTCACCATCTTGCGGGTGCGCTCGGCGTCGTCGGCGAGCGAGGTCAGCGGGTTCTCGACGGCGTGGATCCGGTCGTATCCGCGCTTGTTCAGTTCGACGATGACGTTCGCCCAGTGTGCGGCGCCGCCCCAGAATCCGTGGACCAGGACGATGGCGGGCTTGTCGCTCATGGTTGTCTCCTTCTCGATCCGTCTTCGGCTGTGCGGAGGGTCAGCGGGTGGTCTCGGCGGCGTCGTCGACGAGGAACCAGGACGGGATCGTCTTCCACGCGGCCGCCGTCGCCTTCTCGGCGAAGCCCGCGGCCGAGACCGGGCGCTGCTCGACCGCCATGAGGCGGGTCTGCCGCTCGGGCGGGTCGGCGGCGAAGACGTCGTGGAACCTGTCGTTCTGGATGGAGAGGTCGGTGCCGTCGCCCGCGTTGTCGGCGTAGGGAACGGGGCGCACGGCCGTCCCGAGCTCGCTGCCGGGGAACCGGGTGGAGAGCTCGGCGGGTGACTCGCCCGTGTCGGGCATGGACGCGGCGACGTACACGAGCGCCTTGACGTTCGGGTTGCCCCGCTGCCGCAGGCCCTCGGCGACCGCGTTCCAGCCGGAGGCGTCACGGCGGGAGACGGACGTACGGCCGGGGGCGAGCGGGGACATGCGGACTCCTTCAGCGTGCGGGCATCACCGAGAGTGAGTCTGCTGTGCCGCGGTCGGGGCGGCGCGGTGCGCGGTCCAAGGGGGTGACGGCACCGCGCCCGGCGGGACCAGGTCTCCCTCAGTGGCGTCCGACCAGGTCGTGGGTGAGTCGCATCAGGCGCTCGCGCGCCTCCCTGTCGTAGGCCTGCTCATGGGCCCGTGCCTCGGTGAACCGGTCGAAGTAACGCCCCGTGACCGTGGCAAGGTCCGGGTCCAGGAGGAGCCGTACGGTCGGGCGGACCCCCTCCTCCGTGGTGGTGACGGGAGTGAGGCCGTGGGCGCGGACGCCGGGCGTGTCCATCAGATGGGCGGGATGGAGGGCGTTCACCGTGACTCCGGTGCCGGCCAGTTCGGCCGCCAGCTCGAAGGTCGCCATGATCATGGCCAGCTTGCTCCGGCAGTACGCCCGCAGGCCCTCGTAGTCCCGCTCCAGCATCACGTCGTCGAAGTCGAGGGCGTCCTGGCCCACGGAGGCGACGTTGACCACCCGCGCCGGAGCCGAGGCGGTGAGCAGCGGCAGCAGGGCGCGGGTGAGCGCGTACGGCGCCAAGTGGTTGACCGCGAAGCGGAGTTCATGGCCCTGCCGGCTCAGCTCCCGGACGAGCGGCCGCTCGCCGCCTCCGGCCACCGCGTTGTGGATCAGGCCGTCGAGGCGCGGCTCGGCCGCCCGGATCCGCGCCGCCATCGCGTGCACCCGGTCGAGGTCGGAGAGATCGGCGAGATACGTACGGACCGTGGTGCCGGGGCCCGCGGCCCGCACCTCCGCGGCCACGGCCGCCAGCCGTTCGGCGTTCCGGCCGTGCAGGAGGAGCGTGCCGCCGCGGGGCGCCAGGTCGAGCGCGAGCGCGCGCCCCATCCCGTGGGTGACGCCGGTGATCAACGTGGTGTGCTGGGTCATGGCGACCACGGTGGATCACCCGGCGCCCCGCAGACAGTGCGTACCGCACCTGGTGTCGGCACCACCAGGCTCCGGCGGGGCACACGGTCGCGGAAGGCCCGGCCGGGCCTTCCGCAACCGTCCGGACTCAGCGCAGGTCGAACCGGTCCAGGTTCATCACCTTGTCCCACGCGGCCACGAAGTCGCGCGCGAACTTCTCGCCGGCGTCGGCCGACGCGTACACCTCGGCGAGCGCCCGCAGCTGGGAGTGCGAACCGAAGACGAGGTCGACCGGGGTGGCGGTCCACCGCACCTCGCCCGTCGTCCGGTCGCGGCCCTCGAAGACGTTCTCCTCGGTCGCCGACGCCTTCCACTCCGTGCCCATGTCGAGCAGCCCGGCGAAGAAGTCGTTGGTCAGCGCCTCCGGCCGGTCCGTGAAGGCGCCGTGCGACGACCCCCCGAACCCGGTGCCGAGCACCCGCATGCCGCCGACGAGCACCGTCATCTCGGGCGCGGTCAGCGTCAGCAGACTGGCCCGGTCGAGGAGCAGGGTCTCCGGCGACAGCTTCTCGCCCGCCCGCAGGTAGTTGCGGAAGCCGTCCGCCCGGGGTTCGAGCACCGCGAACGACTCCACGTCGGTCTGCTCCTGGGAGGCGTCCGTCCGCCCCGGCGCGAACGGCACCGTGAGGTCGTACCCGGCGTTCTTCGCGGCCCGCTCCACGGCCGCGCACCCGCCGAGGACGATCAGGTCCGCGAGCGAGATCCGCGCCCCGCCGGCCGACTCCAGGTCCGCGCGGATCCCTTCGAGGGTCTCGACCGTCCGCGCCACCTCGGGAAGGTCGTTGACCTCCCAGTCCTTCTGCGGCGCGAGCCGGATCCGCGCCCCGTTCGCACCGCCGCGCCTGTCCGTGCCGCGGAAGCTCGCCGCCGACGCCCAGGCGGTGGTGACGAGCTGCGCGAGCGACAGCCCCGAGTCGAGGATCCGGGTCTTGAGGGCGGCGACCTCCGCCTCCCCGACCAGCGCGTGGCCGACCGCGGGGACCGGGTCCTGCCAGAGCTGCGGCTCGGGGATCCACGGGCCCAGATAGCGGGACAGGGGGCCCATGTCGCGGTGCAGCAGCTTGTACCAGGCCTTCGCGAACGCGTCCGCGAGCTGGTCCGGGTTCTCGTGGAAGCGCTTCGCGATCGGCGCGTAGACCGGGTCGAGCCGCAGCGAGAGGTCCGTCGTGAGCATCATCGGCGCGTGCCGCTTCGCCGGATCGTGCGCGTCCGGCACGGTGTCCTTCGCCGCCGCGTCCTTGGGGGTCCACTGCTGGGCGCCCGCGGGGCTGGTGGTCAGCTCCCACTCGTACCGGAACAGGTGGTCCAGGTAGCCGTTGTCCCACTTCGTCGGCTCGGTGGTCCAGGCCCCTTCGAGCCCGCTGGTGAGCGCGTCGGCGCCCTTGCCGCTGCCGTACGTGTTCCGCCAGCCGAGGGCCTGCTGCTCCATCGGCGCGGCCTCGGGCTCCGGGCCGATGTACTCCGGGTCGACCGCGCCGTGACACTTGCCGAAGGTGTGGCCGCCGACGATGAGGGCGACGGTCTCCTCGTCGTTCATCGCCATGCGCGCGAACGTCTCGCGGATGTCCCGGGCGGCGGCGACCGGGTCGGGGTTGCCGTTCGGGCCCTCCGGGTTGACGTAGATCAGGCCCATCTGCACGGCGCCGAAGGGGCCGGTGAGCTGCCGGTCGCCGCTGTAGCGCTCGTCACCGAGCCAGGTGTCCTCGGGACCCCAGAAGATCTCCTCGGGCTCCCAGACGTCGGGGCGCCCGAAGCCGAACCCGAAGGTCCTGAACCCCATCGACTCCATCGCGCAGTTGCCCGCGAAGACCAGCAGGTCGGCCCAGGAGATCTTCCGCCCGTACTTCTGCTTGACCGGCCACAGCAGCCGGCGCGCCTTGTCGAGGCTCGCGTTGTCCGGCCAGCTGTTGAGCGGCGCGAAGCGCTGGGCGCCCCGGCCGCCGCCGCCCCGGCCGTCCGCGATGCGGTAGGTCCCCGCGGCGTGCCAGCTCATCCGGATGAAGAGGGGGCCGTAGTGGCCGTAGTCGGCGGGCCACCACTCCTGGGAGTCCGTCATCACGGCGAAGACGTCCCGCTTCAGCGCCTCGACGTCGAGGCCGGCGAACTCCTTCGCGTAGTCGAACTCCTCGCCCATCGGGTCGGACAGGGGCGAATGCTGGTGGAGGACCTGGAGGTCCAGCTGGTTCGGCCACCAGTCCGCGTTGGTCTTGGGCCGGGTCTCGGTCGGGGTGGGTGCGGGAATCGCCGGGTTCTCGCTGTCGCTGCCGGGCACGTGGGTCCTTCTTCCGCTCATCGTGACGGTTTCGGCGTCCGTCATGCTCGCGCACGGGGGACCGCGTGGCCGTGAGAACACGCAGAGCCACGCCGACCGACGGAAATGATCAGAAGCAGGGATTTTCGGACGAAAGGACCAGTCCGTGTCGGAGCGGGGTCAGCCGCACGGGCCGTCCGCCGCGGATGCGTCCTGGAGGAGACCGTCCCTGAGGTCGCCCAGGATGCGCGTGAGCAGCCGCGAGACGTGCATCTGGGAGAGGCCGATCCGGTCGCCTATCTCCGCCTGGGTGAGCTCCTGGCCGAAGCGGAGCTCCAGGATGCGCCGGTCGCGGTCGCCGAGCCGGGCGAGCAGGGGCCGCAGGGCCGTCAGCGACTCGATCAGTTCGTACGAGGGATCCGTGTCGGCCGGCCGGCGGGTGCCCGCGCCCGCGCCCTCGTCGTCGGCGGGGGCGTCCAGGGACCGGGCCGCGTAGCAGCGGGCCGCGAGCTGCCCCTCGGCGACCTCCTCCTCCGTGAGGTGCAGCTCCGCGGCCAGCTCCGCCCGGCTGGGCAGGCGGCCGAGGTCCTGCTCCAGGCCGTCCGCGGCCTTCGCGAGGTCGAGGCGGAGTTCCTGGAGCCGGCGGGGCACGCGCACGGCCCAGCTGGTGTCCCGGAAGAAGCGCTTCATCTCGCCGACGACGGTCGGGAGGGCGAAGGCGGAGAAGTCGACGGCGCGGCCCGGGTCGAAGCGGTCGATCGCCTTGATCAGGCCGACCGTGCCGGCCTGGACGATGTCCTCCGTGGGCTCGGCGCGGTTCCGGAACCGGCGGGCCGCGAACTTGACGAGGCTGAGGTTCAGCTCCACCAGCGTGTTGCGGACGTACGCGTGCTCCGGCGTCCCCTCCTCCAGTGCCCGCAGCCGCGCGAACAGCGCCACGGACAGGGATCGCGCGTCGTCCGTGGAGACGGCCGTCGGGCGGACCGGCTCGGGGAGCCCGTCCAGCGCCCGGCGGCGCGTCGCGGCACCGGCGGCGACGGGCGTGGCCCCGGGGCGGGGGGCGGTTGAGGGTGAGAACTCCGAGCGGTTGCCTGCGGTGGACGTCATGAGGGCTCCTTCGACGGTGGCGAGGGGCCTGCGCCGCCGCCCGCGGGGCGGCGGCGGGGGTCCGTCGGTCGAGCGTCCTGCATAAAGGATGCCCTTCTTGGAGTGTTTTGACACGATTGACGGGAGAAGCGCAGAGGTGCGGCGCGCTCGCGTCGGCCCGCGGTGACCGGGAGGAGGTGTCCGCTATGGACGAAGCCCGGCTCACGGCGCATGAACGTCGCGTTCTGGCGGAGATCGAGGAGGCGCTGGAGCGGGACGCGTCGCTCGCGCGCACGCTGCGCACGATGCGGCCCCCACGCCTGTCCGCGCCCTCGGTCGCCGGCACCCGCCGCCGCCTTCCCGTCCTCGGCGTCGCCGCGCTCGGCGCCGTGACCCTCACGCTGCTCGTGCTCGCCGTCGCCACCGAGGCGCCGGCGCTCATCTGGGCGTTCGCCGCCGTGTGGGTGCTGACCCTGTTCGCCCTGCTGATCGTGATCGTCCGCCGGATCCGAGGGCGGGGGACGGGAGCGCCCACGGAGAGGTGAGCGACCGGCCGTGCACCCCCGGCATCACCCGCCGCCGCCCCGGACAGCGAACCGGGGCGGCGGCGCGTCCTGCGGGCGAACCGGGATCACCAGCGGTACCAGCGGCCGCTGCCGCTGCGCATCACGAAGCCGAGCAGCCACAGCACCAGGACGGCGATGGCGACGTACCAGAGCACCTGGACGGCGAATCCCGCGCCGAACAGCACCAGGATCACGAGGAGGACGAGGAGAAGGGGAACCATGGCTGCACCTCCGCTGCCTGCGGGGCCCGGCCGGTCGATGGCGGCGCGGGAACCCCGTACCGGCGCGGCTGCCCCCTTCCGCGGAGAACATGCGCGCCGGGCCCGCACGACCGCGGTGACGTCCCCGTCGTGCGCTCCGGCGCCGATGCGCGCCCGGACACGCAGCCCGCACGGGTGACAGCGGACCGTCACGACACCGTCATCGGGCCGGGCGGCGCCCTGAACGGCGACCGCCCGCGGACCGACCCCGACACCCGGCGCCGTGTCCCGGCGACCGTCCCGCCACCCGCCGCCGACGGGACCTGACGCGGAGTCCGGACGCCCCACGGCCGTCGGCGCGGCACGCGGGGCCCCGGCGGCCCGGGCGACGGCCTCGTCGCACTCTCCCGCCACCCCGGCGACGGTCATGCCCACCGTGCGCGACGTCACACCCCGCGAGCGTCACCCCCGCCGACCGTCCGACCCCCGTGCGCGGAGGGCGACTTCACCCCGCGTCCGCCCGCGCCCGGCCCCGGGGCCGCCGGTCGTCCGTCAGTTGATCCGGATTCGGTGAAACCTTGCAGCTCCTCGTACCGTCCTCTCACCAGGGAGAGGGTCGGAACCGACGGGGAGTGGGGATTTCCATGGGGCAGGGCAAGTACACCGCACACATAGCCGTGGTGGCGTCGGCGGTGGGGCTGAGTCTGGCGGTGTGGGGCGCCGCGGCGCTGATGGACAGTGAGGCCGCCGCCAAGATGGGGGACGCGCCGGCCTCGCAGGGCCCGGCCGGGAAGCCCGGGGCACCGGCCAAGGTGCCGCCGCGGAAGGTGCCCGAGAGCATCGCGCACGCCGCCGAGGCGGGAGGCACGGCCGTGAACATCACCATCGACGACGGCCCGGACCCGCGCTGGACGCCCCAGATGCTCGACATCCTCAAGGACAACGGCGTCAAGGCCGTGTTCTGCATGATCGGCCCCCAGGCCGAGCAGCACCCCGACCTCGTCAAGCGGGTCGTCGCGGAGGGCCACCGGCTCTGCGACCACACCATGACCCACGACACCACGATGGACAAGAAGTCCGTCGCGTACCAGAAGCAGCAGATCCTGGACGCGAAGCGGCTCATCGAGAACGCGGCCGGGGGAGCGAAGGTCGACTACTACCGGGCCCCGGGCGGCGCGTTCACCCCCGACAGCCGCAAGATCGCCGCCGCCGCGGGCATGCGGCCGCTCGGCTGGAACGTGGACACCAAGGACTTCGAGCAGCCGGGCACCGCGGCCATCGTCCGCACCGTCAAGAACGAGCTGTCCAACGGGCCCACGATCCTCTTCCACGACGGCGGCGGCGACCGCAGCCAGAGCGTCGCCGCCCTGCGGCAGGTGCTGCCGTGGCTCAAGCAGAACGGACACGCCTTCAGCTTCCCCGTCATCACCGCGCCCTGACCCGCGACTCTGCCCGCCCCACGGCCCGAAATCCGCGTGCACCGGGCCGTGCGGGGCTGACAGCATGCCGGAATGGTCCACGCTCTCGAACGTCTGGTCGTCCGGCACACCCTTCGCCTTCCCCTCCCGGCGGCCACCGCCGCCGGTGACGGGCGGGGCCACGGGGACGTCGCGGCGCGGCGGTTCGACGCCGCCCTGATGTCGGTCGGGTTCAAGCTCTCGGCCGGGCTGCTCGAAGACCTGTCCCGGCTGCCCGAGGAGACGGTCGTCTCCGTCGCCGCCCGCACCCTCGACACCGTCCGCGAGCTCGTCGGCGACCACGTCCGGCACAACGCGTACTTCGTCGACTTCCCGGCCAACGTGCCCGACACCTTCGACTTCTGGATGCGCTGCCTCGCCGAGGCCCTGGACGACGACACCGCGCGCCCCCGGGTGCTCGACCGGCTGCGCGCCGGCGTGCTCGACCTCCTCACCCTCCCCTCGTACGGGAGCTACCGCCACACCTACGAGGAGATGCTCGCCGCGCACGACGAACTGATCGCCGCGGCCGGCGACCGCGTCACGGTCCTGCACCGCGGCGGCGCCCCCGACGACGAGATCGCCGCCCTCTACCTGTCCCTGGCCGGGAGCACCACCCCGCTCGGCGACGACCACCGCGGCGACCTCGCACGACTCGCCGCGCACCTGGTCGACGGGCCCCAGCCCGACGCGATCCCCGTCCGGGAGCACCGGGCCGTCGTCAACCGCGCCCGCCTCGACGCCGGCGCGGACCTCCTCCTCGACACCGTCACCGACGTCCTGCGCCTGGCCTGCGCCCTCTCCGACGGAGACGTCGGACTGTACGAGCCGACCCGGTTCCGCGCCCTGTCCCGGCCCCTCCGGCGCGCCCTGCTCGCCGGCCTCGACGCGGTCGTCGCCGAGACCCCCGCGAAGCTCGGCGACGTCGCCGCGCACCGCGAGGCGTGGAAGCGCCTCGGGGAGCGGCTGCACCCGCACGAGTACCCGCGGTGGCCGCACGCCGCCGAGGTCTTCGCCGTCGCCCGCGGCGAGCGGAAGGCACCCTCCTTCGAGAGCCGCGTCGAGGAACTCCTCGGCCGGGACGACGTCGTCGGCGCGGCCGAACTCCTCACCTCCGCCCCCGGCCGGCTGCTGCGGGCCCTCGACCGGCTGCTGTGCGCGGCGGACGGGCAGAGGGAACTCGACGCGGTGCTGGCCGCGTTCGAGAAGGCCGTTCCCCAGGTCTCCGGCCGTGTCGTCCTCTCGCTCCGCGAGCACGTCCAGAACCGCACGGGCGCGGAGGGGGACCGGCGGGTGTTCGTCAACCGGCTCGGAGCCGCCTGGGTCACGCCCGACACCCGCCCGCCGCTGCCGCCCGCGGTACGGGAGCGGCTGTGCGCGGTCCTCGACGCCGAGACGCGGCGCCGGCTCCCCGCACCGGGACACCTGCTCGTCGACCCCGCCGTCCTGGACGTGGCGCTGCCGCTCAGCGGCAGGGCGACCGCGGCGGGGCTCGGCGTCCTGCCGCGCGGCTCCGTCTCACCGGTCGAGGGCGAGCTGCTCCGCTTCTTCACGTACTGGAAGCAGACCGGACTCAGCACCGACTACGACCTCTCGGCGCTGGTCCTGGACGACGACCTCGCGACCGTCACCTGGCTCTCGTACACGGCCCTCTCCGACGTCGAGGGCGTGCACTCCGGTGACATCACCGACGCACCCGACGGCGCCTCGGAGTTCATCGACCTGCGGCTCGGCGCGGTCCGCGGCAGCTACATCGTCCCGCAGGTGAACCTCTTCTCCGGCGAGGACTTCGAGACGGTCGAGGAGTCGTTCTTCGGCTTCATGCTGCGCGAGACCGAGCAGCGGGGCCGTCCGTTCGAGCCGCGCACGGTCCGGATGAAGTCCGACCTGCGCGGGCCCGGCCGGGTCGCGCTGCCGCTCGTGTTCCAGCGGGGCGAGGACGGCGGCTGGCGCGCGCGGTGGCTGCACCTGTACCTGCGGGGCACCCCGTCCGCGAACCGGGTCGAGGAGAACCGCCTCTCGGTCGCGGTCCTGCTCCGGGGCCTGCTCGCCCGCACCCCGCTGACGGTCCGCCACCTCACCGGCCTGATGGCCGCCGAGGCCACCGCGACGACCTGGTGGGACGGGGCGACGCTGCCGGACGGGCCCGTCACGTACATCGGCCTGGAGCGGCCCGACGGCCTGCCGCCGGGCTCGCGCGTCCTCACGCCCGAAAATCTGCGCGACCTGATCCCCGCCTGACTGCTACGGTCGTCGCAGGGCGAGGCCATGGAGGGGCTTCCTTCTCAAACTCCTTGAATTAGCCTCTCCGCTCTCCTCACCCGTCTTCTTGGCGCCGGGACCCCCGTTCGGACGGTGAGTGCGGGGGCGGGCCGTGTCCCGCGGCAGGCGGGCCCGTTGTGAGGGTGTGACCTCTACACGACGCATCTCCTCGATCCTCGCCGTCGCGGCGGCCTTCTCGTGCCTGGGCGCGTCCGCGGCCTCCGCCGCGAGCGCCGCCGACACCACGGGACCGCTCGGCCCGAAGGTGAACCCCGTCAGCGAGCTCGACGCCCTCACGATGACCGGCATCCCCGAGGAGTCCCGCGGGCGGTTCCCCGGCATCGCCGAACAGCTGGGCGGGCTCAGCCGGGTGAACGAGCTGGGGCAGCTGCGCCAGCTGACCGACCTGGCGGCGCCGGCCACCGGCCTCCTCCCGGAGATCTCCACCTGACCGATCCGGACGACCCACGACACCAAGGTCCGGCGCCCCGGCGGCGCCGGACCTTCGCCGTGCCCGGGGACCGGTGCCGGGGGCCTGTGCCGGGGGCCGTTCAGGACGTGGGGACCGCGACCCGCACGGGGTGCTTGCTGAGGATCGACACCCGGTTGAAGGCGTTGATCGTGATCGCTACCCAGACGACCGCCGAGATCTCGTCGTCCGTCAGGGACGCGCGCGCGGCCGCGTAGGCGCGCTCCTGCGCGAGGGCGTCGGCGGGGGCCGTGGTGGCCTCCGCGAGGGCCAGGGCCGCGCGCTCCCGCGCGGTGAAGAGCGCGGTGTCGCGCCAGGCGGCGAGGACGCCCAGGCGGCGGGTCGTCTCACCGGCGCGCAGGGCGGCCCTGGTGTGCACGTCGAGGCAGTACGCGCAGCCGTTGATCTGGGACACGCGGAGGTTGACGAGCTCCACCAGGAGGCGGTCGAGGCCCGCGTCGGCGGCCGTGGCGCGTACCGCCTCGGCCGTCTGGACCAGCGCGTGATAGGCCTGGGGGCTCTGCTTGTCGACATAGACCCGCCCGTCCGCCGTGGCTCCCGCCGTGTCGTTCACCGTGTGCTCCTTCCCGAGGTCTCACGACCTCGCCGGCCGACCGTGCGTCTCACCGTCGTGAGGGCTATCATCGTCCATGATTGTTGAAAATGGAACTACTTCTACGGAGGGGTCGGGGATGAGCACCACGGAGATCGAGGTCCTGACGGCACGGGACGTCCCCCTGGGCGGGCCGCGCGCGATGACCGTACGGCGCACGCTCCCGCAGCGGGCCCGGACACTGATCGGGGCCTGGTGCTTCGCCGACCACTACGGCCCCGACGACGTCGCCGAGTCCGGCGGCATGGACGTCGCACCCCACCCGCACATCGGGCTGCAGACCGTCAGCTGGCTGTTCAGCGGCGAGATCGAGCACCGCGACAGCCTCGGCAGCCACGCGTACGTGCGCCCCGGCGAGCTCAACCTCATGACCGGCGGCCACGGGATCAGCCACACCGAGGTCTCCACCCCCCGCACCACCACCCTGCACGGCGTACAGCTGTGGGTGGCCCTCCCCGAGGCGCACCGCAACACCGCGCGGGACTTCCAGCACCACGCCCCCGGGACCGTCCGCGTCGACGGCGCCGACATCCGGGTGTTCCTCGGCTCGCTGGCCGGCTCGGTCTCCCCGGTCCGCACCTTCACGCCGCTCCTCGGCGCCGAACTCCTCATCGACGCGGGGGCGACGGTCACCCTCCCCGTGGACCCCGCGTTCGAGCACGGACTGCTCGTCGACGAGGGGGAGATCCGCCTGGCCGGCACGCTCCTGCGCCCGGCCGAGCTCGGCTACGCGGGCACCGGGGCCGCGACGCTGACCCTGACCAACACGTCCGGCACCCCCGCCCGCGCGGTCCTCCTCGGCGGGACCCCGTTCGAGGAGGAGATCGTCATGTGGTGGAACTTCATCGGCCGCAGCCACGAGGACATCGCCGAGGCCCGCGAGGAGTGGGAGCAGGCCTCCGACCGCTTCGGAGAGGTCGACGGCTACCCCGGCGGCCGCCTTCCCGCCCCCGCCCTCCCCAACGCCCGGATCGCACCCCGCAAGAACCCCGCGCGCCGCTGACCTGTGGCTTTCATCGTCGAGCCGACGGAGGGGACGAGGGCTGCCCCGCCGTGCCGGCGACCGTCGCCGCGCCTGCGGGAGGGGCGTATCGCAGTCCCTCCCGTGAGCTCGAAGTCGAAGACGTCGATGTTCTCGGTCATGCGTTCGGCGCGGACGGACTTGGGGATGGCGACGACGCCGCGCTGGGTGAGCCGGCGCAGCACGACCTGGGCGACGGACTCGCCGTACTCCCCGCCGATCTCGGCGAGCAGCGGGTGGGTGAACAGATCGTTCCTGCCTTCGGCGAAGCCGCCCCAGGACTGGATCCGCACGCTGTGCTCGCGCATGAGGTCCTGGTGGCCGGCGCGCTGGAAGAAGGGGTGGGTCTCGATCTGGTTGACGGCCGGGGTGATCCCGTTGTTGATGATCAGGCCGATCAGCCGGACTTGATGGCGCGGCCCACGGCTCCCGCCTGCGCGCCGTCGCCGGGACGGCACCCGACGCCCAGGACCTGACCGCCCTCGTCTGCGAGCTCCTCCTCAAGCGCCCCGACTTCGCCCGGCTGTGGGAACGCCACGAGGTCACCAGCCGCAAGCCCGCACAGACGACCTCCCACCACCCTCACACTCACCTCCCAGTCCATGCAGCTGGAGCGCGCCCGCAGCCGTGCCCCACCGGGAGGTTCCGCACGCATCACCCTGACCGCTGTTCTCACGAACGGTCCGTTTCCCGGAGCAAGACCGGGAACGGGTCGATGAAGCGCCGTTGATGCCACCTTCGGTACGGCTTCCGTCAGGAGCGCGTCACGGTGCCGGGCAATCCCGTCAAGCACGCGTCAGTGAGGTGACCGCACCCCGGCCAGGCGGGCATAGCTTCGTCTCGGAGGACGCACGGCCGACCGGCCGGGCGGCACCGCACCTTCTTCTCCTTCCGCGAGGGGCACTGCCATGTCCGATGTCGAGTACTCCGAGGACCCCGAGCCTTCCGAACGCGTCCCGGCCGGACCTCTTCTCGTCCCCGTCCGGTCGGGACCCGCGGGCTGCAGCGCCCGCCTGTTCCGTACGCCCCTGGGTGACCGGACCGCCGTCGGTTTCACCTCCGAGGCCGGACTCGCCGCGACGCTCGGCCCCGACCACGCCTGCGTCAGGCTCTCCGAGCCCGCACTCCGCGCCCTCGTGGCACCTCTGGGTGTCACCGCCCTCACCGTCGACCCGCAGTTCGCCGCCTCTGGGGTGTCGAAGCCGCGCGGCGTCTCGAAGCCCGGCGGAGGCGAGGGTTCCTGGCGGACGTGGGACCCCCGGCACGTGGGCGCCCTGCGGGTGGCGGGCGTCGCCGCCGTCATCGCGTGCATCAACCTCTTGACCGGCTGAGGAGCATCGTGTCCATATCCCTTACGGCACCCCAGGTGCCGTCACCCGCGTCGCCCGAGACCGACGGCCTGTCGATCTGGCCGCGCTCGGCCCGTCCCGAGCACGGGGGCGACGTGACCGTCGCCGGTGTGCCGCTCGCCGATGCCGCGAGCCGGTTCGGCACCCCCCTCTACGTACTGGACGAGGACGAGGTCCGGGAACGCTGCCGCACCTATCGCACCGCGTTCCCCGGGGCCGACGTCGTCTACGCCGCGAAGGCCTTCCTGTGCCGGGCCATGGCCCACTGGGTGCAGGAGGAGGGCCTGGGCCTGGACGTGTGCTCGGCGGGCGAGCTGACGCTCGCCGTCACCACCGGCTTCCCGCCCGAGAAGATCGTCCTGCACGGCAACGCCAAGAGCCCCGAGGACCTCGACACGGCCGTGCGGCTGGGTGTCGGGCGGATCGTCGTCGACAGCTCCTCGGAGATCGCCCGCCTGGCCGCGATCGTGCCGCACGGCTCTCGGCAGCAGGTCATGCTGCGCGTCGTGCCCGGCATCTCGGCGGGCGGGCACGCCAAGGTGCGGACCGGCACCGAGGACCAGAAGTTCGGCCTGTCCCTCACGGACGGCTCCGCGCGGCACGCCGTCGCCAGGGTGCTCGGCCGGCCCCGCCTGGAACTCGTCGGACTGCACTGCCACATCGGCTCGCAGATCACCACCGCCAAGCCGTACGTCGCCGCCGTACGCCGCATGATCGGCCTGATGGCGCGGATCAGGGAGCAGCACGGCGTCGCGCTGCCGCAGCTGAACATCGGCGGTGGCCACGGCATCGCCTACCGGCCCGGCGAGGAGAGCCTCGACGTGCCGCAGCTCGCGGCGCGCGTACGGGCCGAACTGCGGGACGGCTGCGCCAAGGTGAAGCTGCCCGTGCCCCGCCTCACGATCGAGCCCGGCCGTGCGGTCGTCGGACCGGCGGGGGTCTGCGTCTACCGGGTCCTCGCCGTGAAGCGCACCGGGGCGCACACCTTCGTCGCGGTCGACGGAGGCATGAGCGACAACCCCCGGCCCGCGCTCTACGGCGTCCGCTACTCGCCCCGTCTGATCGGGCGGCACTCCACGGCGGAGCCACGCCTCGTCACCGTGGTCGGCCGCCACTGCGAGGCGGGAGACATCCTGGCGGACGAGGTTCCGCTGCCCGAGGACGTCCACCCCGGGGACCTGCTCGCCGTCCCCGTGGCCGGTGCGTACCACCTGTCCATGGCCTCCGGCTACAACCTGGTCGGCCGACCGCCCGTCGTCGCCGTGAAGGACGGCACCGCGCGCACGCTCGTACGCCGCGAGTCGCTCGACGACATGAACCGCCGCGACATCGGCCTGTAGAACCCGATGGCCGGTGCCTCCCGGCCCGTCCCTCGCTCACCGTTCTCTGCGCGATGAGTGGTCTTGCCTGGGTGTCGCTGTCGCTCGCCGCAGCGGCGCTGCCCGCCCGCGTCGTCGATTCCGAGCCCCACGCGTCAAGAGCGCGTGAAGAGCGTCGCACCCGGCGCAAAGAACGCGCCAGGACGTGCGGGAACCACGCGGGCCGGGGGACACCCTGAGCGGACCTGAGTACGAAGGAGACACCCGCATGTCCGCTCTGACCACCGAGAACGGGGCCACGCCCGTCGCCGAGGAGCCGCCGGACACCGGTGCGCGCCACAAGCTGACGGCCGTCACCGGG
Source organism: Streptomyces sp. NPDC059695 (assembly GCF_042733785.1). Lineage (NCBI taxonomy): Bacteria > Bacillati > Actinomycetota > Actinomycetes > Kitasatosporales > Streptomycetaceae > Streptomyces > Streptomyces sp. NPDC059695. Next base: position 76,342 of record NZ_JBHWFF010000015.1, read on the forward strand.
CTTGCCGCGCTGTCGCTGGACGCGATGGCCTCGGTGGCGTACGGCCCCGAGGCCATCGTGCTCGTCCTCGCGACGGCCGGCGGCTACGGTCTCGGCTTCACGCTCCCGGTCACGCTGGCCATCGCGGGCCTGCTGGCGGTGCTCGTGGCCTCGTACCGGCAGGTCATCGCTGCGTTCCCGGACGGCGGTGGTTCCTACGCGGTCGCCAAGACGCACCTGGGCCGCCGGACGAGCCTCGTGGCCGCCGGATCCCTGGTCCTGGACTACGTCCTGAACGTGGCCGTGGCCGTGACGGCCGGCGTCGCCGCCCTCACGTCCGCCTTCCCCGAGCTCTACGGGGACCGCCTGTGGATCTGCCTCGCGGTCCTCGTCCTGATCACGGCGGTGAACCTGCGCGGGATCGTCGACTCGGCACGCGCGTTCATCCTCCCGACCGCCGTCTTCATCGGCGCGATCCTGGTGCTGATCGCCGTCGGCCTGTTCCGCGACGCGCCGGTCTCCGCGGCCGCCTCCGACGGCCACGCCTCCGTCCTCGCCGACAACGCCACCACCGTCGGCGCCCTGCTGCTCCTCAAGGCCTTCGCCTCGGGCTGCTCGGCCCTCACGGGTGTGGAGGCGATAGCGAACGCGGTGCCGTCGTTCCGCGCCCCCGCCGCCCGGCGGGCCATGCGCGCGGAGGTCGCGCTGGGCGGGCTCCTCGGGGTGATGCTGATCGGTCTGTCCGTGCTGATCTCCCGCTTCGGGCTCCAGCCGGTCGAGGGCGTCACCGTCCTCGCCCAGCTCGCCGACGCCTCTCTCGGGCACAACTGGGCTTTCTATGTCGTCCAGTTCGCCACGATGGTGCTGCTGGCCCTGTCCGCGAACACGTCGTTCGGCGGTCTGCCGGTTCTCCTGAAGCTGCTCGCCCGTGACAACTACCTGCCGCACGTCTTCGGCCTCAAGGCCGACCGCCAGGTCCACCGTCACGGTGTCGTCTGGCTGGCCGTCGTCTCCGCCGCCCTGCTGGTGTTCTCCGGCGGCGACACCAACACCCTCGTCCCGCTCTTCGCGATCGGCGTCTTCGTCGGCTTCACGATCGCGCAGACCGGCATGGTCCGGCACTGGCGCCGGGAGCGCGGACCCAAGTGGGCCGCGAAGTCCCTGCTCAACGGTCTCGGCGCGGTCCTCACCGGTGTCTCCGCGGTCGTCGTGACGGCCACCAAGTTCCACGACGGCGCCTGGCTGATCGTGATCGCGCTGCCCGTCCTCGTCCTCGCCTTCGAGGCCGTCCACCGCGCGTACGGCCGGATCGGCGAGCGTCTCGGCGTCGGCCGGATCCCCGAGCCTCCGCACCGTGAGCGCTCCCTCGTCCTCGTTCCCGTCTCCTCCCTGACCCGCGTCACCAGCGAGGCGCTCACCGCCGCCGTCTCCCTCGGCGACGAGGTCCGCGCCCTCACCGTCTGCCACGCGGACGCCGAGGACCTGGCGGCCACCGAGGCCCTGGAACGTGACTGGGCCCTGTGGAACCCCGGCGTTCCCCTCGTACGGCTCCGCTCCGAGCGCCGCTCCCTCGGCCGGCCCATCACCGCCTACGTACGCGATCTGGGGGCGACCGAACCCGGCACCCGGGTCACCGTCCTCATCCCGGAGGCCGAACCCGAGCGCCTGTGGCAGCGCGCCCTGCAGAACCAGCGGGGCGCGGTCGTCGCCCATGCCGTCCGCCGCGACACGGACGCCGTCGTCTGCCGGCTCCGCTTCCGCTGCTGACTCCGACCGTGCTCCGAGGATCCGTCGTCAGAGATCCGTCAAGGACTCCTCCGCCCGGTGCCATCCACGCCGCACCGGGCGGAGGCTTGACGTGTCGGGGGCAGAGGGGGGCCGGATCCTGCGAGGTGGATCATGAGGATGCCGCTTCGGGACACGTCCGCCGTCGCCGCCGGAGTCCTGGCACCGCTTGCCACGGCTCTGGTGCTGGTGCCGCTGCGGACCTCCGTCACGCACACCAATCTCGCGCTGCTGCTCGTCGTCGTGGTCGTCGCCGTCGCGGCGTTCGGCAACCGCTTCGCCGGCGCGCTCGCCGCCCTGTCGGCCGCCGCGTGGTTCGACTTCTTCCTCACCACGCCGTACCAGAGCTTCCACATCCAGGACCGCGCCGACATCGAGACCGGCGTCCTGCTCCTGCTCGTCGGCCTGATCGTGTCGCAACTGGCCGCGTACGGACGCACGATGAGGCGGGTGGCGGTCACGGACGCCACGCATCTGGAGCGGCTGCACGGCACCACCCGCCTGGCCCGCTCCAGTACGTCGTCCGACGACGTCGTCCAGCGGGTGCGGCAGGAGCTCGTCGAGGTGTTGGAGCTGCGGGGGTGTCGTTTCGAGTACGGCACGCTCGTCGGCCGTCCGCCGCGGCTCGAACCGGACGGGTCGGTGAAGGTCGACGGCTGGGTCTGGGACCTGGAGCGGCAGGGCTGGCCGGAGGGCGAGATCGAACTGCGCGCCCTCGCCCACGGCCGGTACCAGGGCCGCTTCATGATGACTCCGGAACCCGGCTCCGTACCGCCGTCGCTGGAGGCGCGCCTGGTCGCCGCCGACCTGGCGGCTCAGGCAGCCGCAGCGCTCGACGACGACAGTGTCAGTGCAGGCCCGAGACCGTGAAGACCGAGTGGGCGGTGTCCCGTTCGACCCGGCGCTCGAGCCGGTGGAGGTCCCGCACGCCGTCCCTCAGCGTGCCGTTCTCGCAGGAGGTCCGCGCGTCGTCGTCCAGCAGGAGCCAGAGAGGCGGGTTGGCGAGGAGCACGCGCAGTTCGACCCGGGCCACGGCACCCTCCGCATCCGTCAGCACGAGAGACCGCTCGATGCCGTCCGGCCAGCGGAGGACGACGAGCCGGTCGGTGCGCACCGTCGTCCGGGTCCACAGGGTCCGGACGGTCAGGCTGCCCGGCGCCGCGACGACCTTGGCGGGCAGCAGGACCATGAAAAGGATGACAGCCAGGGCGATCCACAGCAGCGTCGCGGGCAGGTGCAGACCGCCGTCGCAGACGTCCACGGTCAGCGACACCGCCAGGAGCAGGCCGGCGCAGCCGGTGGCGGCCCCGGCATGGCCGGCCCACTCGCGGTCCTGGACCGTGCGGTCCCCCGACTCCGGCTGCTGGGTGAATCGTGGCTCCATGGAACGGACGTTAGAGCGGCTGCGGCACCCTGCCGGCCCGTCCTGACGGGCTTCCTACGCGGCCGCGGCCGACGTTGACGCCCGGCTGACGGGCCCGGCCACGTGGTGGACGTACTCGTGGGCCAGCCGGAAGCCGGCGGTCCAGGCGAGGAGGCGGCTCGGGCGGTTGTCCCGGGAGCAGCTCCAGCCGGCGCGGTGGCCGCGGGCCGCGACGTCGGCGGTCAGCCCGGCGACGCACGCCAGGGCCAGGTGCTGACGGCGTTCGTCGGGCGCGGTGGCGCAGGCGACGTCCTCGTACCGGCTGCCGAGGTAGCGGGAGCAGGCCACCGCCAGCACTCTCCCCCTGCGGGTCGCGACCCAGCCGAGCCCCGAGGCGGCGAGGGCGGCGGGCCCTTCCCAGCTCTCGTGGATCCAGGCCATGGCCGGGTCGAGCGTCGTGAGCGCCGGGGCGTCCTCGGGGGCGAGTCTGCGGACGGTCACGCCCCGGGGCACGCGGGGGGTGACGGCGGAGGCGCGGTGGACGTAGAGCATCCGCTCCCACGGGACGAGTTGCTCGAAGGCGGCTCCGAGCACGGGCACGAAACGGCCGGGCGTCTCGACGTGGTGTCCGGCGAGCGGGGCCAGCTCGTCCGGGGTGATGGCGCTGGGATCGCCGGCGAGGAGGGCGTGTCCGCCGCAGGTCACGGCCACGACGCGGGGTTCCCTGGCGCGGTCGGTCCACCACTGGCCGTGGCCGGTGGTGAGGACGTGCTCGGCGAGAGCGCTGGTGCCGGGTGCGCCGGAGAGGAACACACGGGCGGGCGCCGGCGGTTGGTGGGACGCGTGCGGGATCACGGGACCTCCTGGTACGGAACGGGGGAGGGGGGGGGGCGCGCGGGGGGCGCCCCCCGCCGCGGCCCGGCGCCGGCCCGCCGCGCGGCCGGGGGGCGGGAGGGGGGGGGCGCCGGAGTGTAGAAAGCGCGGGGCT
>NZ_JBHWFF010000015.1:80466-84522 GCF_042733785.1 Streptomyces sp. NPDC059695
TCGGGCCCGGGGGGGGGGGGGGGGCGGGGGCGGGCGCCCCCGGCGGGGGCCCCCCCCCCCCGGGGGGTTCAGCGGGCGCCGGCCCTTCGGCCGTGGTTCGCCTTCTTCCTGCGGCGGTGCTTCTTCTTGCGGGCGCGCTGGGACATGAGTGGTGCGGGTCCTTTCAGGCGCTCTGGCCGACGAGCAGGTCGGCGAGCTTGGTGAGGCGCTTGACGGTGCGGGCCTCGGAGGCGGCGGGCGCCGGGGCGACGCGGTGTTCGCGGTCGTAGTAGGCGCCGTTGACGATCTCGACGGCCGGGTCGCAGAGCCGTACGACGTGGGCGGCGCCCTCGGCCGGCGACACGCCCTCGTGGGCGTAGAGGGGGAGGAGGCTCGTGGTGCAGATGCCGGGGTGGACGGAGACGGCGGTGACGCGCGGGTCGGCGGCGAAGACGGTCAGGGCGAGCTGTGACTGGGCGTAGGCGGCGAGGCGCGAGTAGCGGCGCACCCGGTGGGGGTCGTTCCACTGGATGGAGCCGGTGCGGTGCAGGGAGGAGGAGACGTTCACGACCCGGCCGCCCGTGCCGCCGGTGAGCGCGGGCTCCAGGAGGTGGGTCAGGAGGTAGTGGGCGAGGAAGTTGACCTGGAACGCGATCTCGTTGCCGTCGGCCGTCACGGTGTGCCGCTCGGGCGCCGCCATGCCGGCGTTGTTGACGAGGACGTCGAGGCGCGGGTGCTCGGCCAGGACCCGGGTCGCGAGGTGCTCGACCTCCTCCAGGCGGGTGAAGTCCGCGCCGACCGCGCAGAGTCGGTGGGCGTCGACCCCGGCGAGGCTGACGAGCCGGTCGGTGGCGGCGAGCGCCTCCTCGGCGGTGCGGCCGTGGACGAGCACCGTGTTGCCGCGCCCGGCGAGGAGCCGCGCGGTCTGGTAGCCGATGCCGGAGGTGGCTCCGGTCACCAGGACGGTACGGGAGGAAAGGTCGGATACGGACATGGCTGGTCAGTCCCTCAGGGATGAAAGGTGTGTACGGGTACGGAGAAGGGGCGCCGGACAGGAGATGTCGCGACGCCCCGGTCGATGCGGAGGTACGTCAGCGCGGGGCGGACGTCTCCGGACAGCGGGGCTCACGACGGGGCGCCCGATGGGGCGGCCGGTCGAGCAGGAGCCAGGCGCTGTTCATGCTGCCCATCCAACCTTCGGCCGATGCCCGGGGCAAGGCAGGCGTCGTTTCCCTGATGGCCTCCTGACGAGGATTCACCCCAGTCCGGGAACGGTGGAGACCAGGAGGTCGATGACCTTGATCCCGAGGAAGGGCAGCACGAGTCCCCCGAGGCCGTACACCAGGAGGTTGCGGCGCAGCAGGTCGTGCGCGGAGGCGGGCCGGTAGCGGACCCCGCGCAGCGCCAGGGGGATCAGGGCCACGATGATCAGGGCGTTGAAGATGATGGCCGAGGTGATGGCCGAGGTCGGGCTGTGCAGCCCCATGACGTTCAGTGCTTCCAGGCCCGGATGGGCGCCGGTGAACATGGCCGGGATGATCGCGAAGTACTTCGCGACGTCGTTCGTGATCGAGAAGGTCGTCAACGCGCCTCGGGTGATGAGGAGTTGTTTGCCGATCTCGACGATCTCGATGAGCTTGGTCGGGTTGGAGTCGAGGTCGACCATGTTGCCGGCCTCCTTCGCGGCCGACGTGCCCGTGTTCATCGCGACGCCGACGTCGGCCTGTGCGAGCGCGGGGGCGTCGTTCGTGCCGTCGCCGGTCATGGCGACCAGCTTCCCGCCTTCCTGCTCCTTCATGATGAGGGCGAGCTTGTCCTCGGGGGTGGCTTCCGCGAGGTAGTCGTCGACGCCGGCCTCGTTCGCGATGGCCCGCGCGGTCAGCGGGTTGTCGCCGGTGATCATGACCGTACGGATGCCCATGCGGCGCAGCTCCGCGAACCGCTCCTTGATGCCGTCCTTCACCACGTCCTTGAGATGGACGATGCCGAGGACGCGGGGGCCGTCCCAGTCGTTGACGGCCACCAGGAGGGGAGTGCCGCCGGCGCCCGAGATCTGGTCGCTCCAGGCGCGTGCCTCGCCCGGCACCGTACCGCCGTACATCTCGGCCCACGCGATCACCTGCGCCGTCGCCCCCTTGCGGATGTGGCAGGCGGCGCCGTTGTCCCAGCGCAGGTCGATGCCGCTCATCCGGCTCTGGGCGCTGAACTCGACGAACCGTGCGTTCGCGAGCTCACCCTCGGCCGGGGCGCGCAGCCCGTACCGCTCCTTCGCGAGCACCACCACCGACCGGCCCTCGGGCGTCTCGTCGGCGAGCGAGGCCAGCTGCGCGGCGTTGGCGAGCTGGGCCTCGTCGATCCCCGGCAGGGGGATGAAGTCGGCCGCCTCCCGGTTGCCGAGGGTGATGGTGCCGGTCTTGTCGAGGAGGAGGGTGTTGATGTCGCCCGCGGCCTCGACGGCGCGTCCCGACATGGCGAGGACGTTGCGCTGCACGAGCCGGTCCATGCCGGCGATGCCGATCGCGGAGAGCAGGGCGCCGATGGTCGTCGGGATGAGGGTCACGAGCAGGGCGACGAGGACGGCGGTGGAGGGGGCGGCGCCGGCGTAGGTGGCCATGGGCTGGATCGCGACGACCACGAGGACGAAGACGACGGTGAGCGCCGCGAGCAGGATGTTCAGCGCGATCTCGTTCGGTGTCTTCTGCCGGGACGCGCCCTCGACCAGGGCGATCATCCGGTCCATGAAGGAGTGACCGGGGCGGGAGGTGACCCGTACGACGATCCTGTCGGACAGCACCGTCGTACCGCCCGTCACTCCCGTCCGGTCACCGCCCGACTCGCGGATGACCGGCGCGGACTCGCCGGTGACGGCCGACTCGTCGACCGCCGCGACCCCGTCGACGACGTCACCGTCGGCCGGGATCAGCTCGCCCGCCTCGACGAGCACGAAGTCGAACAGCCGGAGGTCGGTGGCCGCGACGGCCTCCGTCTCCGCCCGGTCGAGGTCCGTGCCGTACCGCCAGTGCTTCAGCCGCAGTGCCACCGTGTCCGTACGCGCCTTGCGCAGCGACTCGGCCTGCGCCTTGCCGCGGCCCTCCGCCACGGCCTCGGCGAGGTTCGCGAAGATCACCGTCAGCCACAGCCAGACGCTGATCACCCAGGTGAACACGGACGGGTTGAAGACCGCCGACAGCGTCGTGAGCACCGAACCGACCCCGACGACGAACAGCACCGGATTGCGCACCAGGGCCCGTGGATGCAGCTTGCGCACGGCTTCGGGGAAGCACTTCACGAGCTGTACGGGGTCGAGCAGCCCGCCCTGCGCCGAGCGCCGCCGCTTCGGAGCGGGGGCCGGGAAGCGGGGCGGCGTCGGGGGAGCGGAGGGCGCCTGCTGGGGCGCGCGGGAATGCATCGCGGAAGACCTTCTGGATGAGCCCGGCCCCGCCCGATCGGCGCCGGCCGGGAGAGCACGGCAGGGCCGTCCTCGTCCGCGCCCCGTGGACGCAAGGGGGCTCCCCCGGCGACCACGGGACGGCTGCGGACGGACAGCGACGCTCGTGGTGCGGGGGCACGGCAGCCGGATGGGAGGGTCAGCCGTGCCCCCGCGGTCCGGGGACGATCAGGCCACTGACGTCCGCGGCCCGGTGAGCGACCGAGAAGAAAACTAGGCCCACGGCGAGCCGGAGACGCCACCGGATCGCCCGAATTGACGTCCCTCTGACGGGCGTTGGCCCCAGCCGTCAAGGGCCCGTCAAAGAGGACCGCCGGACCGTCAGGGCCACGTCAATGCGGTCGGGCGGTGGCCGAATCGGACCACAGACTCCTCGGCACGGGGGATCGGACAACCGTCCGAGGCGTGAGGGTGGGAGGGATGCGTGGCCACCGCAACCGGTAGTGCGCACGGTCCGGACACGACGGCCCGGACCGCCACTCCCACACCCACGGGGGTTGTACGACCGGTGGGCCGTTGCCGGGGGCGCCCCCCCGGGGGGGGGCGGCCCCCCCCCCCCCCCCCCCCCCCGCCCCGGGGCCCCCCCCCGCCCGCCCCCCCCCCCGCCCCCCGCGCGCGCGCCGCCCCCC